>DNPN01000065.1:12208-22690 GCA_003501385.1 Rhizobium sp.
GCAAAATGTTCCTGCCGCAGGTGGTAAAATCTGCCCGCGTGATGAAGCAGGCCGTGGCCGTGCTGCTGCCCTACATGGAAGAAGAAAAGCGCGCCAATGGCGGAACGGGCGAGCGTGAGGCCGCAGGTAAAATCCTGATGGCCACCGTGAAGGGCGACGTGCATGACATCGGCAAAAACATTGTCGGCGTGGTTTTGGCCTGCAACAATTACGAAATCATCGACCTTGGCGTGATGGTGCCTGCTGCCAAAATTCTGGAAGTGGCGATCAAGGAAAATGTCGATATCATCGGCCTTTCCGGCCTGATCACCCCATCGCTGGATGAAATGGTGCATGTGGCATCTGAGATGCAGCGCCAGGGCTTTAACGTGCCGCTGCTGATTGGTGGAGCCACCACCAGCCGTGTGCATACGGCGGTGAAAATCCATCCGCAATATCAGAAGGGTCAAGCGGTCTACGTGCTGGATGCCAGCCGTGCCGTGGGCGTTGTCTCATCCTTGCTGTCGCCTGATACCCGCGACACCACCATTGAAACCTTACGAGGCGAATATGCCAAGGTGGCCGATGCTCACGCTCGCGCCGAATTGGAAAAGCAGCGCCTGCCAATTGCCCGCGCCCGCGCCAATGCCGCCAAGGTGGATTGGACGAGCTACAAGCCGAAAAAACCAAGCTTCACGGGCATCAAGGTGTTTGAGGATTACGACCTCAAGGAACTGGCGAAATATATCGACTGGACGCCTTTCTTCCAGACATGGGAATTGAAAGGTCGTTACCCTGCCATTCTGGAAGATGAAAAGCAGGGCGAAGCCGCCCGCGCGCTCTATGCCGATGCGCAAGCCATGCTGGAAAAAATTATCGACGAGACATGGTTCCGCCCCCGCGCCGTTGTTGGCTTCTGGCCTGCCAACAGTGTTGGAGATGATATCCGCCTGTTTACGGACGAGAGCCGCAAGGAAGACCTCGCCACCTTCTTCACACTCCGCCAGCAGCTCTCCAAGCGCGATGGCCGCCCGAATGTGGCCTTGAGCGATTTCGTGGCCCCCGTCGATAGCGGTGTGGAAGATTACGTTGGCGGCTTTGTGGTCACCGCCGGTATCGAAGAAGTGGCGATCTCAGAGCGCTTTGAGCGCGCCAACGACGATTACTCCTCCATCATGGTCAAGGCCCTTGCCGACCGCTTTGCCGAAGCCTTTGCCGAGCGCATGCATGAGCGGGTGCGCAAGGAGTTCTGGGGTTACGGCGCAGACGAGACCTTTACGCCAGAAGAGTTGATCTCGGAAGCTTACGCCGGTATCCGCCCAGCTCCCGGCTATCCAGCCCAGCCAGACCACACCGAAAAGGTCACGCTGTTCAACCTGCTGGACGCCACCGCCACCACTGGCGTAACGCTGACGGAAAGCTATGCCATGTGGCCCGGCTCATCCGTGTCGGGCCTCTACATCGGCCATCCCGATAGCTATTATTTTGGCGTTGCCAAAGTAGAGCGCGATCAGGTGGAAGATTACGCCGCCCGCAAGGGCATGGAGGTGCGCGAAATTGAGCGTTGGCTTGGGCCTGTGCTGAATTATGTGCCGAAGGCGGCAGTGGATCAGGATGCTGCGGCGTAACGTCTCAAGGTGTATCGATTGTTATGCGACATCGAGACGATATGATGTGCCACAGCAACTTTGCCTTGGAAAC
Organism: Rhizobium sp.; assembly: GCA_003501385.1. Classification (GTDB taxonomy): domain Bacteria; phylum Pseudomonadota; class Alphaproteobacteria; order Rhizobiales; family Rhizobiaceae; genus Allorhizobium. The sequence goes on from DNPN01000065.1 coordinate 13,889, forward strand.
CACGATGACGCTGCTTGCCACGTATCTTCCAGATTTTAGCTTTCAGGAAGTGCATTCCTGCGTGGTTTCTGCATCGACGGATACCGTCATCAGCGCAGCGGCAGACTACTCACCGGAGGCTGACCCGGTTTTTCGAAAGATGATTGGTATTCGGGAATTGCCCACGCGCTTTGCCAGATTCCTGAAGGGGACGCAGGCCCAACTGCCCCAACCATTCGGTATGCACAATTTTACGCAACTGGAACGGTGCGATGGTGCTGAACTGGCCTATGGTTTGGTTGGTCGATTCTGGCGGTCGGATTTTGGTCTTGTTCCAATCCAAGACGGAAGCATGTTTCTAAGCTTTGATATGCCGGCCGTGGCAAAACTAGCCTTAGGATTTTCCGCCACACGGCAAGCGGATGGCACGACCTTGCTGATCACAGAAACCCGTGTGTTCTGCCCGGATCGTGCCAGCTGGCTGAAATTTGCGCCCTATTGGTATGTGATCCGTCCCTTTAGCGGCCTCATCCGGCATCGCATATTGGCTGCGGTGAAGCGCACGAGCGAAGCTGTTGGAATGCACGGCAAAGACATTTAAAAAGGACAGACTATGTTGATTAGACCTGCAACCCCGCTGGATGCACCGGGCATGAGCGATGCTATCAATCAAATATTTGCCGCGGGTCTGCGCAAAACTGCGGGCGACCCTGCCATGGTTCTGGCGACCTATATTGAGCACAAAGACCGCATCCAATGTTCTGTTGCGCAGAGCGATGAAGGCCGCATTCTGGGTTTTCAATCCTTGCGCTACGCGCGGGAGGGCAATCCCTATGATACACCGGAAGGCTGGGGGAGCATCGGAACCCATGTCAGCCCCTTAGCTGCCAGACAAGGTGTTGGGTCATCGCTGTTTCAAGCCACATTGCTGGCAGCAAAGGCTTTTCCCTTGCAAAACATCGAGGCTGCCATTGGTGCAGATAATGCCGTGGCGGTTGCCTATTATGAGGCAATGGGCTTTCGCACCCATCGCACGGCAGAAGGATTGATCTATAAGGTTTACCGGGTTGAGAAATAGAGTGTGACTGGCTCATCCGGAAGCGGATGTTGGCAGAGATAAAGCGAAAGCTTGAAGCCGCTGAAGTTGCCTGTGCTGAATTACGTGCTGAAGGTGGCGGTGGATGAGGATGCAGCTGCGTGAGCCGCTCACGACAGCGCCGTGCGTTTATGAAACGCACGGCGGAAGGTTCAACCCTTTATCAAAACCTAGAGTCCGTCTGGTTCAGATTGAACCAGACGGACTCTAAAATTCTTTGTTTTCGTTTGTCTTTTCGGGAAAGCCGGGCTCCACTTTTCCCTGACAAACTCTAGCATCGCAGTTGATAAGACATGGCTTCATAGCGACGGCAGGTTTCCTGCCTGCATATTCATATGCCGAGGGCAGGCACCATTGGCTTTATGCGGTTTGCACATCAGGCAGCCGGCGCGGCGGTTTTTAGGGCGTTTACGTTTATGATGCATCGTTTTTCTCCGTTGTCCGGCGCGGCCTCTCGCCGCCCGGATTTCTTGGAAAAATCGATATTCTCGTGAGAATTTTTTCTCATGTTGCCTCACTGTATCCAATGACGATACATATCATCACTGAGGAAAAATCAATATTGGATTGTTGATGTTAGTACGGGCTCGATAGTGACAAACCGTTTGATATCCGGGTAGAGTTTTCACGTTGACATCATGAATGTCAGGAGAAATTCGGAAATCCCCATGAGCCAGTTCTGGAGCCCCATTGTTCACACGCTGACGCCCTATGTGGCGGGTGAACAGCCGAAAATCGGCGGACTTGTGAAATTGAACACCAATGAAAATCCCTATGGCCCGTCACCCCATGCGGTGGCGGCAATGCGGGATGTGGTGGGAGATGGCTTGCGGCTTTATCCCGATCCAACCGGCTTGCCTTTGCGCACGGTTATTGCCGAAAGCCATGATCTTGATCCGGGCGAAGTGTTTGTTGGTAATGGCTCTGACGAGGTTTTGGCCCACACCTTTCAAGCGCTTTTGAACCACGAAAAGCCACTGTTGTTTCCCGATATCAGTTATAGTTTTTACCCCACCTATTGCCGTCTTTACGGGATTACGTTTCAACAGGTGCCGCTGGATGAGGCCATGCGGGTGCACATTGCCGATTATCGGCAGGTTTGCGGTGCCATTATTCTGCCCAACCCCAATGCCCCCACCGGCATTGCGCTGGCTTTGAGTGAGATTGAGGCATTGGTGCGCGATCACCCGGATCAAGTGGTGGTGATTGATGAGGCCTATGTGGATTTTGGCGCGCAAAGTGCCGTATTCCTGATCAAAACCTGTCCAAACCTGCTGGTGGTTCAGACATTTTCAAAATCGCGCGGGCTTGCCGGATTGCGGGTGGGTTTTGCCATGGGCCAGCGCCCTTTGATTGAGGCGCTGGAGCGGGTGAAGGATAGTTTCAATTCCTATCCGCTGGATTCTGTGGCCCTCGCTGGGGCCGTGGCATCATGGCAAGATCGGGAATGGTTCGAGTGCCATCGCGACATGCTTATCGCCAGCCGGGAGCGCTTGAGCCTCGTGTTGCAACAATTTGGCTTTGAGGTTCTGCCATCCTCAGCCAATTTTGTGTTTGCCAGACACCACAAGATGTCCGGGGCAGACCTGATGCAGGCGTTGCGCACGCGATCAATCTTGGCCCGGCGCTTTGCTGGTATGCGTATTGACGATTTTCTACGTATCAGCATTCGCACCGATGCGGAATGCGATCAGCTTTTGGCGGCTCTATCCGATATCTTGCACTGATATCAAACGTCTATGCGACACAAGATGGCCGTGGTGTCATCGCATTGTTTGAAGCGGGGGTATTGGATCCCATCGGGGTCCACCTCCCGTTCCAGATGGCGCAACTCTGCCACCAGCGTTTTGAGGCCCGCTGTTGCTGCGCGCTTGATGAGAGAGGCAGGGTCATAGACTTTGTAGAGGCTGACAAGATCTGCCAGCCCGTCTGAGCAGATCAGCGCCGTTGCGCCACCCGTAAGCTCTATTGTGGTGCGGGCCAGATGATCGGCGGTATCTGGGATAAGCCCAAGAGACCACACGCCGCCGCCGGGCGTGTTCTGCTGTTCACGTTTGCTGCGCAGGTTTTCCAATGTCTCTGCGTCGCTTGTATGGGCCATGCCGCTCATACCGATGCCGCCGACACGCTGCACATGGGCGCGGGCAGCCTGTTGTTCAGATTCAAAGGCCTCGGGCAGGGCAGTGTGCGTTTCCACCCGGCCATCATCGTGCAGCACATAGAGAACGCTATCGCCAAGGCCAATGAATTCCGCACCGTCGGGAGTTAGACGCAGGGCAGCAAGGGCGGCCAGCGGCCAGGCATAGCGCGGTTGTTCACCGGCCGTTGCGGTAAAAAGCTCGTGGGCATCAAACGCAATGGCGCGGATCAGCTCCGTGACGTGAGTATCAATTGAGAGCTCGTGGATCAGGCGCTTAGCGGCAAATTGGGCAATCCACGCCGCATCGGAGCCAAAGCCATCCATGTACTGCTGTTCACCCAGACCCGTCGCGCCATCCAGCACAAAGGCACAGTGTTCGTTATAGCCCAGCCGATCTTCATTTGGACGACCTTCTTTGCCGGGATCGCTCAACGAGTCGATGATGGTGAGTTGGTTTGGCATTGGCCCTCATGCGCATGAATGTGTTGCACAGTGTTTCACACTGCTCTGATCCTGCAAAAGAAAAATGTCAAAAAAACAAAAAAACACCGGGAATGAGCTTCCCGGTGTTTGTTTTGATTTGGAACGTCTCAAGCTGCAGTGCGTCTATCGTCTTTGCGCTGGCCTCTACGGTCTTGTTCCCCGTGCGTCGCTGCAGATGTTCCCGGTTCACGAATGGCTGAGCGCCTGTTGAGCTGGAAGCGGCCTGCAAGTTCTGTCAGTTTTGCGGCACCGCTTGAGAGCTCTTCACTTATGGTATTCATACCACTGACCATAGATGCATTTTTCTGCGTCATCTGGTCCAATGAATTGACGGCCGCACTGATTTCGCTGAGACTTGTGGACTGTTCTGCTGCGGCTCTGGCGATAGCCTCAATGTTAAGGTCAATCGATTGGACGAATGTCGATATCTTGTTGAGAGCACTGCCAGTTTCTCCCACCAGCCTGACACCTTCGGTCACTTCGCTTCCGGATTTGGCAATCAGCGCAGAAATTTCCTTTGCTGCTTTGGCTGAGCGTTGTGCCAGTTCGCGCACTTCCTGCGCAACAACTGCAAAGCCTTTGCCGCTTTCGCCGGCGCGCGCGGCTTCAACACCGGCGTTCAATGCCAGCAGATTGGTTTGAAACGCAATCTCATCAATAACACTGATGATATTGCTGATTTCCTTGGAGGCACCTTCAATGCGGCTCATCGCATCGACAGTGGACTCAACGACCTTGACGGATTCTGTTGCTGCGCTGCGAGCGTCACGCACGAGATTGCGTGTTTCGCTGGTGCGCGAGCTGGATTCCTTGACAGTCACCGTGATTTCCTCAAGTGCTGCCGATGTTTCCTCCAACGCTGCGGCTTGCTGCTCGGAGCGTTGGGCCAGACTTGTTGAGCCTTCAAGCATTTCCTTGCTGTTGGATGTCACTGAAGCGGTTTCTGCAAGGACTTCGGTCAGTGTTTCCTGAAATTTCCCAATCGATGTGTTGAAATCATGGCGCAAATGCTCAAAAGCCGGAATGAAAGGCGCATCGATGGTCATGCGGATATTGCAATTGGAGAGACGCTCAAGCCCTGCACCAATGGCGGCAACGGCATTGACGCGACCAGTGATATCGGTGGCGAATTTCACCACCTTGATGACTTTGCCCTTTTCGTCAACAATCGGATTGTAGGTTGCCTGAATGTAAACCTTGGTGCCACCTTTGCCGATACGCAAGAATTCATCGCTTTGGAACTCGCCAGTGCCAAGCTTGTGCCAGAACTCTTTGTATCGCGGCGAAGAAACATAAGCCTGCTCACAAAACAGCGAGTGATGTTTGCCAACAATTTCCTGAAACTCATAGCCAAGTGTTTTGCAGAAGTTTTCGTTTGCAGTGAGAATATCGCCAGCAGGTGTAAATTCGATAATGGCTTGCGAACGGGAAAGAGCCGCCAACTTCCCGTCATCATCCATGGATTTCGTCTTTTGGGCGGTGATATCCGTCGCAATCTTGATGACTTTGTACGGCTTGGAGCCTCGGAAAACTGGATTGTAAGATGCCTCGATCCAGATTGGCTGGCCGGTTTTGCTGATGCGCTTGTATTGTTTCTGATCAAACTGCCCGGAAGACAGCTTAGCCCAGAAATCTCTATAGGCCTGAGAGTTTGCTTCTTCCGGCTCCACGAATATCCGGTGATGCTTTCCGACAATCTCTGACTTGGCATAGCCAAGCACTTTGCAAAAATTGTCATTGGCATCAAGAATCTTGCCATTGAGGTCAAACTCGATAATCGCTTGAGATTTGCTCAGCGCATGAAGGACGGCCTTTGCATCATTGCCGAAGTGAAGCGAAAAAGATCCCATAAGTAGCGCCTCCAAATTTACGTTTGGCTATTATGGATAAATCTTATTTAGTATAGGTTAATTTTAAAAATATACAAAAAAAACAAAATCTTGATTCCTGTATATTCTCATGGGTTTGTGAAGTGCAAGCTGTCCTTTGCTAGAGTCTGTCAGGTTCAGATTGAACCAGACAGACTCTAGATTCTTTTGTTTTCGTTTATCTTTTCGGGAAAACTGGATTCCACTTTTCCCTGACAAACTCTAGCCGTTAATAATCATCAAATCATCGGATGCAAATTTTAGCGTTATTTGCTCACCAAGAGACGGCGGCGTTAGGGCTGGATCATTAAACATATCAAAGCACAGTGTTGTGCCGCCGACATCAAGGCGCGTACGAATGACGGAGCCGAGAAAATGGCTGGAGGAAACGGTGCCGGTCAATTGCACGTCGCTTTTTGCGCCGTCAGTCAATGAGCCAGCTTCAGGGCGCAGGGCGATTGTCACTGTTTCGCCCGTTGCCTTGCCAACCGGCTGCTTGATCCGCACTTGTTGATCGCCAATTTGCAACGTATTGTTGCTGTTATCGAGGATCTTGGCTTCAATCAGGTTCAGCGTTCCGACGAAGGAGGCGACAAAACGGGTTTGTGGATTGTTGTAAATCTCAAACGGCGTGCCGATCTGGTCGGCGCGGCCTGCGTTCATCACCACGATGCGATCAGAAATCGACAGCGCTTCTTCCTGATCGTGGGTGACGAAGACGGTGGTGATGCCCAGTTTGCGTTGGATCTGGCGGATTTCTTCGCGCAGGGAGACGCGGATTTTCGCATCCAGCGCGGAAAGCGGTTCATCCAGCAACAACACCTGAGGCTTAGGGGCCAGCGCGCGGGCTAGCGCCACACGCTGCTGCTGACCGCCCGACATCTGGTAGGGGTAGCGGTCCTTCAAATGCTCCAGATGGATCAGCTTCAGCATTTCCATCACGCGGCTCTCGATTTCTGCTTTTGGCAGTTTGGCGATTTTCAGGCCGAAAGCGACATTGTCAAACACAGTCATATTGGGAAACAGGGCATAGGCCTGAAACACCATGCCAATGTTGCGTTGATTGGGCTTCAGATCATTCTGGTTTTTGCCTGCGATGGTGATGGCACCGTCGGTGATGGTTTCAAAGCCGCCGATCATCCGCAAAATCGTGGTCTTGCCGCAGCCCGATGGTCCGAGGAAGGAGATGAACTCTCCCTTGTCGATCGACATGTTGAAATCATGCACGACCTGAACCTGGCCGTAGCTTTTCTTGATGTGGGTGAGGGTCAAAAAGGACATGGCGATCTCAGGCCTTTGCGGGCATGTGTTTGGTAAACCGGGCGACGAGATTGAGCAGCGCAATGCTGGCCCACGTCATGGCGAAGGCAATGATGGCAAGTGCCGGTGGCTCATAGGCTTTGTTGGCACCAATCAATTGCAGATAGGGGCCAAAGGCCGGGCGGTTCAACAGCGAAGGAATGGTGAATTCACCAATGACAATCGCGAACGTAATGAACGCGCCCGACAGAATGCCAGACAGGACATTGGGAAAGATGCAGCGAAACAGAATGGTCGCCCAACCGGCCCCCAGGCTTTGGGCCGCTTCTGTCAGGGTGCGCACATCAATCGTGCTCATGGCTGCATCAATCGAGCGGTAGGTGTAGGGCAGGGACAGCATCATCAACCCTAGCAAAAACAGAATGTTGGTGCCGGATGTTGTGGCTGTCAGCGGCAAGAAAGAGGATGAATTATACAGGCGCAGATAGCCAAAAATGATGACGATGGCGGGCACCACCAGCGGCAACATGGTGATAAACTCCACCACGGGCCGCACTTGTGGCAGCCGCAGGCGCACCCAATAGGCAGTGGGAACAATCAACAGCGTGATAAATATAATGGTCAACACCGCCATCAGCAGGGAAAAGCCGAAGGAATCGCGGAATGCGTCGTCGGAAAACACGGTGCGATAGGCATCGAACGAATATTCGCCGCGCCGCATCCGTAGCGAAAACTCAAAGGTCGCGATCAGCGGTACCAGAAAATAAAACGAGCCAATGGCAATGGCCAACCAGGCGAAAAACTTTTGCATTTTCATTTTTGCCACCGTTCCGCACGAACGCGCAAGCTGATGTAAATGATATTGGAAATGCCGGTGACCACAATCATGCCAAAGGCCAGCGCGTAGCCGAGGTTGGCATTGTGCAGCACGTCACCGCGGATCTGCGCATAGAGCTGGATGGGCACGATATTCAACGAACTGCCGGTGAGCGAGAAGGCGGTGGCAATGGCCCCAAACGAATTGGCAAACAGCAGCATAAAGGCACCCGCGAGGCTGGGCATCAAAATTGGCAAGGCCACCTTCATCCAGTACTGGGCATGGGTTGCGCCGAGGCTTTCGGCTGCCTCGCGCCATTCTTTCCGCATGCCTTCCAGCGCAGGTGTGATGATCAGCACCATCAGCGGGATCTGGAAATACATATAGGTCAGGGTGAGGCCTGAGAAACTCAAAAGATTAAAGCCTGTGGCGTAAAGATTGATGCCAAACCAATCACGCAGCAGCATGGTGATCAGGCCAAGGCGGCCAAGGGTGGCCAGAAACGCGAAGGCTAGCGGAACACCGGCAAAATTGGAGGCAACGCCGCAAAATGTCATCACCGCTGAGCGGATAACGGGTGGCAACCCACCCAGCACCAACGCCCAGGAAATGTAAAAGCCAAGCAGCACGCCGCCAATGGCTGAGGCGATACTGATGCGAATACTGATCGAGAAGGACGACATGATCTTGTCGGTAAACAAACCGACGATATTGGCCAGCGTGATGTTTCCATCCGCATCCTGAAATGCGCCCGCGACAAGATAGAGGGTTGGCACGATCAGAAACAGCAGGGCGAACAGCATGAAGGGGGCAACGCCCAGCCAGTCAAACAGCTTTCGACTTCGCTCCGCCTTACTCAATTGCATATGGAAAATCCCTGCGGGTCAGTATGTCAAAAATCAAAAATGGCTTCCCCGGGCCATGGTCAGGGGAAGCCACATGCTTATGTTACTTACTTCACGGCTGCGCCAACAACCTTATCCCAACCTTCAGTGATGACCTTCTTGTAGTCATCCTGCTGGGCGAGTGTGGGGAAGACAGCCTTTTCATAGGCCTTCGGGTCAGGCAGCTTGGCCAGAACGTCTGCCGGGATCTTGTTGTTCTTGGCAAGATCGTTGAAGCGGATCGGGTGGCAATAGCCCTTCAGCCAGCCAATCTG
>DNPN01000065.1:22967-33660 GCA_003501385.1 Rhizobium sp.
GAATAGAGGTATTCCATCCACAGCTTGGCAGCGTTTGGATGCGGTGCATAGGCCGAAATGGCTTGTACGTAAACGCCGGCAACAACGCCGGAAGCAGGAACGATAACCTCTACCGGTGGGTTGCCCTTCAGCGAATCACGACCGGCCAGAGCGTTGTAGTCCCAACGCAGGTTGATCGGTGTTGTGCCTTGCGCAAGCGTCGCTGGCTTGCCAACAACAGGAACGAAATTGCCCTTGGCATTCAGTTCCTTGAAGAACTTCAGGCCTTCTTCGCCAGCCTTGGCAACGTCGCCCTTCGAAGCTGACAGACCGGCTGCAAATACAGCAGAGATAGCCTGGTTTGCCGTGCGTGGATCACCGCCGAGGGCAACCATGTTGGCATATTCAGGCTTCAACAGATCGGCCCAATCCTTTGGCGGATTCTTGACCAGATCCTTGTTCACTTCAAAGGCCATAACGCCGTAATAGTCGCCATACCAGTAGCCATCAGCATCCTTGGCGGAGGCTGGAATGGAATCCCATGTGGACACCTTGTAAGGCTGGATCAGCTTGTCAGCCTTGGCGGTTGGGCCAAAGGACAGGCCAACGTCGATCACGTCCGGAGCCTGATCACCCGTATTGCCCTTGTTGGCCTTGATGGCTTCAACTTCGTCGCCGGAGCCAGCGTCGGGGTTCAGTTCGTTGACCTTGAGGCCATACTTGGCCTTGAAGCCTTCAATAACGCCACCGTAACCGCACCAGTCGTGAGGAAGGGCGATGGTCGTCAGGGTGCCTTCCTTCTTGGCAGCGGCGATCAGGTCGGCGCTTGGCTCAGCGGCGGCAAAGGTGCTCGACGCGATGACCATGGCGGTAGAGAGAGAAAGAATGCGGCGCAAACGGATGTTCACTGGTGTTCTCCTAGGTTGACTGCTGATTAGCCGAGCGACTGAATATGGGGCTGACATGATAGTTGTGTGACAATGGCCAGGCACGTCCCCACAAGGACAGGGGATTTATTGTGAATTCGCTATTCCCTCCTGATGCCCGACACCAAGAATGCCTATTCATGGTGGTCCGGGTCAAATGATGCTGTTCCCTGTCCGGTCTTTGCCGGTTTGTGACAGCAGATAAAACGACAGTGAGCGTCGGAGTCAATCGATTGATATTTAAAAAATGAATGCCATTGCTAAATTAAAACGCAATGGCATTCTGCGTGTGTTGGTGCTCCGAGATTGGAACCATGCGCAGATGATGGGTTCTGCGGTCCTTGTGTCGGCCAAGGTTCAATCAGTTGCACGTAATGTGATCATACACTCGGCTGTTTTTAGTCAAATGCAATAAACCTGTGCATTCTTCTGGTTGGATAAAGCGTCGCATCGCAATCATTCTGGGTGATTTGATGATTATGGCGAGTGTTGACGGATGAACGGCGCGAACAGGCACGTGAATTGCTTGTCGGTGTTGAATGTTCATTTTTGTTGTATGAGCCAAGATTTATACGAGCCAAGACCTCCCGCGCTTAAGGATCAAAGCCGGGACGCACAAAAGGGATACGCTACAGCGCCGAGCGCCATATACGGCGCACAAAGGTTCGCTGTAGCGCTTTATATGCGTTGCATAATTTTCTCTTTAAACCGATTCCGGTTGAAAGAATTATGCAATAGCACCCGACAATAAAGATCCAGGGGAGCAGCGAAGGCTGCGCAAAGCGTGTTCGTAACGACAAGGGTCGGCGGGCACGAAAGCAGAAGCTGCCGAGGTATTGCCTCGGCTTAACAGGGGGTCGTGATGAGCGATTACACGGACGTTGATAAACAGGACGACCTGCACATTCTCCATTCCATGGGCTATGCGCAGGAACTTGAACGGCGCATGAGTTCGTTTTCGAACTTCGCAATTTCTTTCTCTATCATTTGTATTCTGTCGGGCGGTATCAACTCGCTGGCGCAGGCCACCTCTGGTGCGGGCGGGGCGGCCATTGGTCTTGGCTGGCCGCTGGGTTGCTTGATTTCAGGCGTTTTTGCACTGGGTATGGCGCAGATTGCATCGGCCTATCCCACTGCAGGCGGGCTGTATCACTGGGGCTCCATTCTGGGCAGCCGGTTCACCGGCTGGGTGACGGCATGGTTCAACCTGATTGGCCTTGTCACCGTTCTGGGCGCGATCAACGTTGGCACATGGGGCTTCTTTGCGGGCTCCATTGGCCCATGGTTTGGCATGAATGTGGACACCACAACGGCTGCGGGCTTTGTCAATCAGATCATTTTTGTGGCAGTGATCACGGTATTTCAGGCGCTGATCAATCACCTCGGCATCAAACTGACGGCTAAACTCACGGACCTTTCCGGCTATCTGATTTTCATCACGGCGATAGCCTTGACTGTGGTGTGCCTGTTTGGTGCCAAATCCTGGGATGTCAGCCGCATCTGGACCTTCACCAACTATTCCGGCACGCCTGAAGGCGATGCATCCGTGTGGCCGCATACCGGCAGCATGTGGTATATTTTTGCCCTCAGCCTGCTTTTGCCGATCTATACCATTACGGGTTATGATGCATCGGCGCACACGTCGGAAGAAACGATCAAGGCTTCTGAATCCGTGCCAAAGGGCATGATTTCGTCTGTGGTCTGGGCGTCTCTGTTTGGCTACATCATGCTCCTGGCTTTCCTGCTGGCCATTCCAGACATGAATGAAGCCGCAAAACAGGGTTGGAATGTGTTTTTCTGGACACTCAACAGCGTCACCAATCCGGTGATTGCCAATATCCTCTACCTGGCGATTTTCATTGCGCAGTTCATTTGTGGCCTCGCCACGGTGACATCGGTGTCACGTATGATGTTTGCCTTTGCCCGTGACGGCGGTTTGCCTTTCTCCAAGGCATTGTCCAGCGTCAGTCCTAAATTCCGCACGCCCGCCGTGGCAATCTGGATCGGTTCTATCCTGTCGGTTCTGTTTGTCTGGGGTGCGTCTTTGGTGACCATTGGTGGCGCTTCGGCCTACACCATTGTTGTGTCCTGCACGGTTATCTTCCTGTTCCTGTCCTTCGCCATTCCGATTGTGGTTGGCATGAAGGTGATCGGCACCGCGAAATGGCCAAAGATGGGGCCGTGGAATATGGGAATCACGGCCTATCGGCTGGTGGGTGTGCTGGTGATACTGGCAATGATTGTCATTTTTGTCATCGGTGTGCAGCCACCAAACCAGTGGGCACTCTATATTACCCTTGGCTTCCTCGCTTTGACGGCGGTGATCTGGGTGCTGTTCGAACAGCGTCGCTTTAAAGGTCCGCCAATTGGTGATGAAGTGGCCAAGCGCCAGATGGAAATCGCTGCCGCTGAAAAAGCGATTGGTGACGCTTGACCTTTCTCTGAAAGGCCGGGCGACATGCCCGGCCTTTCATTTCTGCGATTGATCCATCCGATTTTCCCAAAATCCTACCAATTCTCATCAATTCATTAGGATTTATTTAGATTGAAAAGCCTATCCTTTTCATTGCAGACTTGGAGGAGTGTTTGCAATCGGGAGGTTACGGATCGCGTTTGCGCGGATTGCTTCCGATACCGTCTTGCGTCCTCATACCTTGAGGAGTGCCCGCTATGAAAATAACTGCCAATTGGAACTATCCCACCGACATCCGGGTGGGGCGTGGGCGTGTCGAAGAGCTTGCCGAGGCTTGTAACGCGCTCGGCATTACCAATCCTCTGCTGGTGACAGACCGCGGTCTGGCGACCATGGCCATTACGCGCGCAGCCCGTGAGGCTTTGCGCGATGGAGGATTACAGCACGCGCTGTTTGCTGAGGTTGACCCCAATCCCAATGAAGTGAACCTTGATGCTGGCATCAAGGCCTTTCGTGATGGCAATCATGACGGAATTGTTGCCTTTGGCGGCGGCTCGGGCATTGATCTTGGCAAATGTATTGCCCTGATGGTGGGGCAGACGCGCCCGGTGTGGGACTTTGTCGAAGAGGGCGGCGGTTGGAAGCAGGCAGATGCCGACGCGATTGTCCCGATCATTTCGGTGCCGACAACGGCTGGAACCGGCGCAGAGGTTGGTCGCTCCTGCATGATCACCAACACTGTGAGCCATGTGAAGAGTGCGATATTTCACCCAAAGCTGATGCCCAGCGTGGTGATTTGCGATCCGGAACTCACGGTGGGCATGCCCAAATTTGTCACGGCTGGAACGGGCATGGTGGCCTTTGCCCATTGTCTCGAGGCCTATTGTTCTCCCGTCTATCATCCCCTTGGGCAGGGCATTGCCATCGAAGGCATGCGGCTGGTGAAGGAGTTTTTGCCCAGAGCCTATCGTGATCCGGTGGATCTGGAAGCGCGTCTCAATATGATGTCGGCGGCGGTTATGGGGGCCATTGCCATCCAGAAGGGCATGGGAGCCATTCATGCCTTGTCTCAGCCGATTGGTGCCATGTACAATACCCATCACGGCACAACCAATGCCGTGCTCATGCCCATGGTGCTGCGTTTCAATCAAAAGGCCATTGGCCGCAAGATAGACAAACTGGCGGGCTACCTGGAAATTCAAGGTGGTTTTGAAGGATTTTACGATTTCATCCTGAAGTTCCGCGCCGATCTCGCTATTCCACAAAACCTCAGCGAATTGGGCGTGCCCAGTGAGCACGTGGCCGATATTGCCGCCAAGGCTATTGCCGATTCCAGTGCGGCTGGCAATCCGGTGAAGTTAACACTGGAGAATACGGTGGAGCTGCTGTCGGGTTGCTTTTGAGGGATGCGTGCAGGCAGGCAAGCATAATGCATGTTTGCCTGTATTGCTGCTCTGCACACAGAATTTCTCATTTTGGCGGGTGTAACTTTTCATCAAGTGACTGTTTTTGGGCGTTTATATGGTGTGTTTTCTATTTGTTAACTAATTTTAGCAATCATGCATTAAGACACCATGCAGCCGGGTGCCTGAATGAGCGATGAGTGGCTCAGACATTGCATCGAGGATCTTATGCCAGTCATCTCATTTGCCAACGCCAAAGGCGGTGCGGGAAAAACAACAGCCGCTCTTCTTCTATCGACTGAACTTGCCCATCAGGGTTATCGTGTTTGCATTCTGGATGCAGATCCCCAGCGCTGGATCACCCAATGGGCTGAGAGTGCGGGCTTGTGTCCCAATATCGAAGTGATTTCCGAGGTCTCGATTGGCTCCATCCAGGGGCATATCCACGAGGGGCGTAAATCGGCTGATTATATCATTATCGATCTTGCCGGTGCGCGGGATGCCTTGGTCACCATGGCCATCGGTCTTTCCGACCACGTGATGATTCCGGTACAAGGATGCGCGATGGATGCCAAGGGCGCGGCGCAGATTCTGGATCTACTTGAGCAGATGCGCATTGCTGGCAATCTGGTCATCCCCCATTCCGTTGTGTTAACGCGGGTTGTTTCCATGGTCACCACCCGCACGCTGCTGGCCATCAAGGGCATTCTGGCCGCCCGTGGCGTGAATGTGGTGAACACGCCCATTGTGGAGCGCACGGCGTTTCGCGATATTTTTGAAACGGGTGCCACGCTCTACACCATGGACCCTGCCAAGGTCAGCAATCTCGATAAAGCCCGTGACAATTCCAGAGCATTTGCCGAGGAAGTCATGCGCCTCTTGCCGGTGAAAGTGGTGCGCACCGCGCGGCCACGTTTGTTGCGCATGGTGGGGTCTGCGGCCTGAGAGGCTTGTCTTTTGTCAGATTGATCGAGAACGACATTGCTCCGATACCGCCTGAAGCGGCCATTTTGCGCCAATCCTGTGTTGTGCGCAAAATGGTTGCTTCGAGGTGGCACACGTGCGTGAAGGTTTGGTGCGCAGACACAAGCGGCCAAGCGCAGCGCAAAGGCCTATCGTAGAAATTCGACTATTATTCTGCAGTGCAGGCAGCTATAATCTGCCGGGATCATGCTTGTTTCGATATTTAATTTAAGATTTTAAAGATATTTCTAAAAAGGTTCATTTATGCAGATTGTTATTTTAACGATCGGTACCGAGGGAGATGTGCGACCTCTTGTTGCTCTCGGTCTTGGCCTTAAAGCTGAAGGCCATCAGGTGAGAGTTGCAACTGATCAAAGTTGCGAGAAACTGGTTGTTGACCACGGACTGGAATTTGCGCCCCTGAATGGCGATTTCATGAGCTGGATGCGCAAAGACAAGTCTTTGCAAAAAAGCGGTTTGGCGACATTGGCGATGGCGCGAGCCTTTCAGCAACAGCTTTTGCTTATGTCACAGATGTGGCCGGAGCAGGGGTGTGCTGCCGCTGCGGGTGCTGATCTTCTCATTGGCAATGGCATGGTGTTTTTTCTGGCGGCAGCGCTTGGCGAAATGTTCAACATTCCCGTCATTGAAACGCAGTTGGTTCCCACCATGCCTGCGGAACACCCGCCGATCATTCCCTTGCCAAAATCGATGCAGAGCCTGCCGCAATCCGTCAATGTTGGGCTTGGGCACTTGACCCGACAACTGATCTGGCACGTTTATCGCCCGGCCTATAATCAGGGCGTGCGGCCAAAGCTGGGGTTGAAGCCATACCCCTTTTGGGGGCCTTATTATTCCAAGGGGTTTCAACATCCCAAATTGCTGGCTTACAGCCCCAATCTGGTTGAGCCGCGCAAAACATGGCCCTCTCTCATCCAAACAACAGGATCGTGGGTTCTGGAGGGACGGGACGCATGGGAGCCACCCGCAGAGTTAATGCGGTTTCTCGATGCCGGTCCTGCACCAGTCTATATCGGTTTTGGCAGCATGTTTCATCATGATGCTGCTTCGTTTACAGCCATGATCCGCAAGGCGGTTGACGATGCAGGCAAGCGTGTGGTGCTGGCCACCGGCTGGGGAGGCCTCAATCTGGAGCCCGGTGCCGAGCAGGATAAAATCATGAGTATCGGCCATGTGCCACATGATTGGCTGTTTCCGCGCATGGCGCTGGCGGTGCATCATGGAGGTGCGGGCACCACCCATGCGGCCACGCGGGCAGGTATCCCGTCGGTTGTTGTGCCGGTGTTCGGTGATCAGCCATTCTGGGCGGGGCGGTTGGAAAAACTGGGCGTTGCGCCACCGGCATTGCCGCGTGAAACCCTGACTGCCGTCGACCTGACAAAAGCCATCAAAATGGCAGATAACCCCACCATGCGCCGCCGCGCCGCCGATGTTGGACGGCGCTTGCAAGCGGAGCATGGGGTCCAAAATGCCATTAATGCATTACGGGCGTTTGGCGTTTTGCCTGCCTGAGACGATCGCTCAGTCCACAAACTCTACGGTCACGCCCGGCTGAACCATTTTGGCCAGTTCAGTCGCATCCCAATTGGTCAGGCGTACGCAGCCATGGCTTTGGGTACGACCGATTTTTGATGGATCAGGCGTGCCGTGAATGCCATAGGTTGGCTTGGACAGTGCAATCCACACGGTGCCGACGGGACCATTCGGACCCGGCGGAATGTTGAGCACCTTGTCATTTTCACCCTGTTTGAAATTGACCTTGGGGTTATAGGTGTAGCCGGGGTTAAAGGCCACGCGCTGTACGGTGACGGTGCCAGACGGTGAAGGCGTATCGTTGGAGCCGATGCTGGCCGGATAGGCTGCAATCAGCTGACCATCGTCACCATAGGCAAACACCTGTTTGCGCGCCTTATCTGCCACAATACGGGCAACCTTGCCGGTTTGCCCCTGCCCGACGTTAACAACTTTAATGGTGCTGCCGGGCACGGTAAAATCCACGCCGGGATTGATGGCTTTGAGGTAATCCTCATCCATGTGGAATTTTTCGGCCAGCATTTCGGTGGTCGAGGTATAGCCCAAGGACTGCATGGCAGCCTTCTGGCTGTAATCGGTTGGAATTTCGGCCACATAGGGGCCAGCCGCATCTGCTGCGGTGATGGTATAATTCTTGAAAGGCAGACCACCATCCAGCTGTAGCCGTTCCATGATGGCATCGGTGTTTTTGGGATCAAGCGTCTCGCCGGTTTTCTGCTGCCACGCCTGTAACGCTTTATCGACATTCTGGCCCATATGACCGTCAATGGCACCCGGAGAAAAGCCCTCACGATCCAGAAACACTTGCAGCGCGGTGATCTCGGGCTTTGCCTTGCCGCCACTGCTAAAGGATGGCGTGGTGTAGGAAGGCTGGCGCTGGGTCGCGTTGCGATCGATTCCGGCTTGCACGGGGTCGGCGTCAGTTCTCTGCGGATAGGGTTGGTCCAGCTGCTGACGATCCACCGCTGCATCCTCGGGAATGCCCGCTGTGCTCACATCGTTATCATCCCAACCGCCGCCGGATGGGGCAGGTGGATAATAATCACTGGGATAGCGGGCGCGGTTTTGGCGACCATAGACCACATCCGCAGGCATCTCGGTGGCAATAACATTGCCGAAATGATCGATCAGCACTTTGCGACCCATGCGGTCACGGCTGATCATCACGGCTCCGCTCTCCGGCACATAGTCCAGCACCTCGCCAGATGGGGTGATGAGCACTGTATTGGCAGTTTGATTTGAGTAAGGACTGCGCGCGAGAGCGGGCGCACTGACGCTGGCAAGTAAAATTGCGACAATGAAACCAGTTTTCCAGGTGGATTGCACGGGTTGGTCTTTCCGGTTGATTGTGAGGCGCGCCATTGCGACTATGTTCTAAGACAAGCAAATTTTGACGTGAATATGGAAAAATGCAAATTCGGTGAAAAATCGGTTAAAACCTTTGGTTCAAAGGGATTTTTACGGCTGGAAACAGGGGGCTCTCTGGCGTATTGCTGACGCGGATCAAAAGGGAGGCCGAATCATGAAGCTGCACGCCAAGACAGGATTGATCGTCGAGTTGGATGAAAGCTCGGTTCTGGATCTTCGCGGGGTGATCATCAAGGGTGTGGATCTCTCGCCGGGCCGTGCCATTCCTGATGATGGTGATGCGCGCATTGACCATTCGCTGGAAGGCTTTTTGTTCACCTGCGGGCCTGATCATATTCGCCATCCTGAGCCGATTGTGGGTGGTTCTGGCCGCTGGCCGTTACATGGGTCTTTTTCGTCGCACCCTGCCAAAATCCTGTCCAAGACGGAGACGGACTGCGTTGCCGAGATTGCTGTGGTGCATGCGGATGGCGGACAATCGCTGCTGACCCGCCGCTGGAGCATTGATGAAGCTGGCACCGTGACGTTGTCTGACCGCGTGACCAACACCGGCCCTTCCGCTTTTCCCGCCATGCTGATGTATCACATGAACATTGCCGCCAGGCTGTTTGATGATGGCGTGCGGCTGCAAGGTGACATGCTGGACGGTGGCGGTTTTGGCTGGCGGTTTGGTGAAGAGCCGGGTGGCGTGTTTTGCGTGCCCGCAACACCGGCTGTGGATGGCTGGGCCGAAATGCGTTTGGGGCCGATGGCATCGATTGGCGGTTTGACGCTGACGGTGCGGTTTGACACAGCAACATTGCCTCACCTGCAAATCTGGCGAAACCAGCAGGAACCGGCGAATGTGTTGGGCATAGAGCCAGTCTCGCATCGCTGGGTGGGACGCGAGGAGCTAGCGAAAGCGAGTGAGCTGGAGATGCTGTTGCCGGGCGAAACACGGCAGTTTGGTCTGTCATTTTCCTTCGCGTGACGTTGACGCATCCGCATGCACACCGTAGATGTTTGACCGCAATTGATGAGAGGACATGCTGATGAACGTCAGACCTATCAATGAAGAATATTCCGTCAGCGGCCAAATTCAGGTTGCTGATCTGGATGAGATCAAGGCGCTGGGTTTCAAATCCATCGTCTGCCATCGCCCCGATGGCGAAGAGGCTGGCCAGCCGAATTTTGATGAGATTGCCGCGCGTGCGGCTGCGCTTGGCCTTGCCATCAAGCATATTCCGGTTGGCCCCATGGGTGTTACGCCCGATGCCGTTGCCGCCATGGTCGATGCACTGGATGATTTTGAGCGTCCGATGCTGGGTTATTGTCGCTCTGGCGCTCGCTCGACAGCGACTTACGAGCATAGCCTGCGCCAGCGCTAAACTACCAATCCTTACCGTGCTGCGGGCCAAACCCGCAGCATTTTTGTGTTTTGAAACCTCAGGAGATTTCCCATGTCCATCAAGCGTATCGAGCCAGGCAAACGTATGAGCGGTGCCGTTGTTCACGGCAACACTGTTTATCTGGCAGGCCAGGTTGGCGACGGCGTGAGCGTTACCGAGCAGTCCAAGTCGGCTCTGGCTGAAGTTGATCGTCTGCTGGCCGCTGCCGGTTCCGACAAATCCAAGATCCTGCAAACCATCATCTACCTCTCCGACATGTCCACCTTCGCTGAAATGAATGCTGTCTGGGAAGGCTGGATCGACCCTGCCAACCCACCAGCCCGCGCCACCAGCGAAGCCGCTTTGGCAACGCCGGATTACAAGGTTGAGTTTATCGTGACGGCTGCGATTTAATCGCATCTCACCTGTTGCATGAAGAAAAGGCCGAGAGCGATCTCGGCCTTTTTTGTTGTTGTTTGAAGAGCTTATCAGCTTTTCTCACGAATTTGCGTCAGTGTCCGTGTCGGTGTAATCGCTTCCGCATCCAGCTTGATTTCAATAATGGATGGCTTGCCAGAAGCACGGGCGCGCTCAAATGCAGCCACGAAATCCTCGGTCTTTTCCACCAATTCGCCATGGCCACCGTAGGCTTGTGCAAAGGCTTTGAAATCCGGGTTGACCAGATCGGTGGCGCTGACGCGGCCGGGATATTCGCGCTCC
>DNPN01000065.1:33928-41081 GCA_003501385.1 Rhizobium sp.
CTGATGCATGCGGATGGTGCCGTAGGTGCTGTTGTTGATCAGCAAAACGATGATCGGCAGATTGTAACGCACGGCGGTGATGAACTCTTGCCCATGCATCATGAAGCAGCCATCGCCGGCAAAGCAGATCACCTCACGCTCTGGAAACAGCGCTTTCGCTGCCACGGCGGCGGGCAGGCCATAACCCATGGAGCCAGAGGTGGGGGCGGCTTGGGTGTTATAGCCCTGAAAGCGGTGGAAGCGGTGCAGCCATGTGGCGTAATTGCCAGCGCCATTGGTGAAGACGGCATCCTTGGGCGTGTTGGCTTCGATCCACTCCATGATGGGTCCCATCTGCACCGCACCGGGGCCGGTCTTGGGTGGCGTGGACCAGTTGAGGTAACGGGCGTGCATCTCTTGCGTCCGCTCTGCCCAGACTGGTGCGGCCGGAGCGCTCAGGCTTGCCAGAGCGACAACAAAATCCTTGGGGCTGGCGCAGATTGCCAGATCAGGGCGATAGACCCGGCCAAGCTCGGATGGGTCGGGATAGACATGCACAAGCTTTTGCGTGGGGTAGGGGATGTCCATCAGCGTGTAGGACGAGGATGGCATTTCGGAAAAACGACCGCCGAGCAGCACAATAACATCGGCCTCCTTCACCTCTTTTGCCAGCGCTGGATTGATGCCAATGCCCACATCGCCCGCATAATTGGGGTGCAGATGATCAAACAACATCTGGCGGCGGAAGGAGCAGCCGACGGGCAGCTTCCACCGCGCGGCAAAATCCTCAAATGCCTTCACTGACGCCTCATCCCAGCGGGTGCCGCCGAGGATCACCAGCGGGCGCTCCGCCTTTTCCAGCATCGCGCCAAGGGCAGCCATCTGGCTCGGGCCGGGGTGGGCTTCCACCGGCATATAGGGGCGGGCGGCAGGGGCCTCAACCTCTTCCACCAGCACGTCTTCCGGCAGGGTCAGCACCACAGGTCCGGGGCGGCCAGAGGTGGCAATCGCAAAAGCGCGGCTGACGAATTCCGGGATGCGGGCCACATCGTCAATCTCGCCAACCCATTTGGCAAATTCGGTAAAGGCGCGGCGGTATTCCACTTCCTGAAACGCCTCGCGTTCGCGCATGTCGCGGGCAACCTGCCCGATAAACAGGATCATCGGTACCGAGTCCTGTTTAGCAATATGCAGGCCAGCGGATGCATTGGTGGCACCGGGGCCGCGCGTGACCATGCAAATGCCCGGCTCGCCGGTGAGCCTGCCCCAGCAATCGGCCATCATTGCCGCCCCACCTTCCTGGCGGCAGACCACGGTTTCAATCTGGCTGTCCACAAGCGCATCGAGCACCGCCAGATAGCTTTCGCCGGGCACGCAGGCCACGCGGGTTACGCCATTGGCTTTGAGGGAGTCGACAATCAATTGTCCGCCGGTCTTTTTCATGGGTCTTCCTTCAGCAATGCGCAGGCCAGCTCACGAGACTTGAGGTGGTCCGCTGGTATGGGAAACAGGCTTGGATGCATGACGGCGCTCCCGCCAGATGATATAGAGGCCAGAGCCGATGATGATGGCAATGCCAAGCCATTTCAGCGCATTGGGCAGGGCATCAAACACCAGCCAGCCGAAAATGGTGGCCGTGACGATTTCGAGATATTGCAGCGGTGCTAATGTTGATGCAGGGGCATTGCGATAGGCAAACACGCCGAGAATGCCGCCAATTGCAGCCGTCAAGCCGGTGCCGACCAGCCAGAGCCAGCCCGTGGCATCAGGCCATACCACATCAAATTGTGTCGGATCAAACACATGGCCCAAGCCCATGATCAGAACGGAATAGAATGTCGCCCAGCAGCCGGTTTCCACCTGAATCACGAAAGGGTCCTGATGGCGGGTCAGTAGCCGGGTCAGGATGGCAAAAATGGCAATACAAAGCGCGGTGATCAGCGGCAGAAAGGCAACCGCGCCGACTTCCTGAAAGCTTGGCTGCACCACCAGCATGGCTCCGATAAAGCCCACGCCACAGGCGGTGTAGCGCCGCCAGCCAATGGTTTCTTTCAGAAAAATACTACTGAGGATGGTCAGCAAGATTGGCTCGACAAAGAAAATCGCCACTGCATCCGCCACTTCCATATACCGCAGAGTGGCCACGAAGGTGAGCATGGACAGGCACAGCACACCGCCGCGCAGCATATGCATGCGGGTGTTGTGCCACGATAGTGTCGGCCACGTGTTGCGAAGAATCAGCACCGGCAGCATGAACAGGACTTGGAACACAAACCGGGCAAAGGTGATTTGCGCAGACGGCATTGTCTGGGTCGCGAGTTTGGAAAACACATCCACCAAAGGCGTCACCAGCACCGACAGCACCATCAACCCCAAACCAAGCGTGACGCCAGAGAAAAAGGGGGTCGCACTGGACTTGTCTTGTGGTTGCCGGGATAGAGCGGACATGCGGGTTTACTCTCGCTTTGATGGTGTCTCTATAACGGCTCAAAGGGCCATCGGCTCGTGACTTTCTGGCATGGGGTCATTCCGTTATAGAATGAACTCGGCTCAACCTTCAATGGCGCTGTGCGCCCAGGTGATGAAATCGGCGGTGGCCTGTTCGCGGCCAATCTCGTTCAGTGTCTCATGGCGCATCTCGTCATAGATCTTCAGCGTCACATGGTTGAAGCCAGAGTTGCGCAAGCGCTCTGCCAGCCAGCGGGTGGCTGCGGCTTTGTCGGTGGCGGGGTCTTGCCCGCCACCCACCAGATGAATGGGAAGGCTTTTAGACAGAGCGGAAAGCCGTGCTGGCGTGGTTGTGTCCAGTGTCAGCCCCATCACATCCAGCCACAGCGATACGCTGGCCGGAAAACCGCACAGAGGATCGGCAATGTATTTATCCACTTCGCTTGCGTCGCGGCTGAGCCAGTCGAACAGCGTGCGGTGGCCGGGAATGGATTTGCCCCAGGCATCAAAGGTGGAGCGTGTCATGATCAGGCTGGGCACATCCGAACCTTTTAACGCCCGTTCGATCTTCAGCACCATACGGGCGATATGACCAGCGATGCCCGCGTTGAAATTGGAATTCCACACCGCAAGCGCATCAATGGTTGCCGGATAGGCCGTGGCGGCGCGAAGGGCGATCAATCCACCCATGGAGTGGCCAAACAGCACAATTGGCAATGTGGGATGGGCATTGCTGGCAAATTCGCGCATGGCGTCGACATCGGCGATGACCTTGCTCAAGCCGCCATTCAGGGCAAAACGTCCATGCTGTGCGCCGGGCGCAATTGTCTCGCCATGGCCGCGATGATCATGGGCATAGACATGAAATCCGGCGATGCTCATGGAGTTCGCAAAAGCGGCGTAGCGTCCGGAATGTTCGCTCAGGCCGTGATTGATCAGCAAAATGCCACGGGCAGGGTGAACGGCGGGCATATAGCGATAAGCAAGACGCGCACCGTCGCTTCTGCTGAGATAAAGTGTTGATTTGAACATTGAAGACCTCCCCCGAATACCCCAAAGTGTTTATGTCTTGACGTCGTATAATTGTCGATATTGGTTTGTGGGGTATTTACATGGTCATCCGAAATTTCTGTGTTTTGTCTTTTACTGTGTTTGCAATTGCTGCAACGTCTATCTTGTCTGCTCATGCGCAGGATAGGGGGCGCGGCAAAACCACCAGCATTCTCGCCGTGAGCTGGCAGCCTGCGTTTTGCGAGACAAAGCCGGGAAAGCCCGAATGCAAAAGCCAGACTGCGGATCGCTACGATGCCAATCATTTTACCCTGCACGGGCTTTGGCCCATGCGGCAGAATTATTGTGGCGTGAGCCAGTCCGATATTGATGCCGACAAAAAAGGACGCTGGACTGATTTGCCAGAGGTGAAATTGACTGTTGGCACCAGAGAAGCGCTGGATCGGGTGATGCCCGGCACACAATCTTCGCTGGAACGCCACGAATGGATCAAGCATGGCACTTGTACCACTCTCAGTCAGGAGGCGTATTTCGCTGAGGCCGTGTCGCTGGTCGAAACACTGAACAACTCTGCTGTCACCACTTTGTTTGCCAAACAGGTTGGCAAGACCGTCACCCAGGCCGATGTGCAATCGGCGTTTGACGCCGGATTTGGCGCAAGCGCTGGCCAGAGGGTCAAGATGCGGTGTGAACGGGTGGGCTCACGCAATCTGGTGACGGAACTGACCATTGGCCTTGGGGATGGCGATGAAAAGGCTTCGCTGGCAAACCGTATACAGGCGGCAGGCACCACCAAGTTTGATTGCCCGGAAGGGATCGTTGATCCGGTTGGCTTGCAATAGAGTTTGTCAGGGAAAAGTGGAACCTGATTTTCCCGAAAAGACAAACTCAAACCAAGGAATCCAGAGTCTGTCTGGTTCAATCTCACAGTACACGACGCAAATGTTTGTGGGCTGAAAAAAACCTCCCCAACCCTCCCCCTAGTGGAGAGGGTTGGGGAGGGGATTTTTTTGATTGCGTCGTGTACTCTGATTCAAACGCAATCTGACAGACTCGAGCGCTAACCCTAAATTTACCACCCACCTCGATAACGCACGGATAGGTAGAGTTATCGGCATGCCATGTGGGGTGGCATGAAAGGTGGGGCGCATGAGGGATGGCTTCTTAACGGATGGCCGTGAGGGTTTTCTATGGTCAATCAAATGGGTAGCACTGGTTTTTGCTGTCAATCTTGCACTGATCGGCGGTGATCTCCGCAAAGGGAAATCCTCCATCACCGATGTCGATGATGCCTTACGGGCGTGGCAGATCCGGGCGCTGTTTTCTGGCCATTCCAGCTGGTTTGACAGGGTGTTGCCCGGTATTGCCATGCCTGAACCTTATGTCTCGCCATGGTCGCGACTGATTGATCTTCCTTATCTGGTCCTTGGTCGCGGGTTCAGCTTCTGGCTGGCGCCCAATGATGCCTTGTCTTTGGCCTTTGTGCTGTGGCCGCTGGTGTTGGGCGGGGTATTCTCCTGGCTTGTGGCCAGGATTGGTCTGCGCCTGTTCTCCGGACAGCATGTTTCGTGGCCGTTGATGAGCGCCTGCTTTATCACCATTCCGATCTTTGGTTCTGTTGGGGTGTTTGAGTTTACGCCCATGCGCATTGATCACCACAATGTGCAGATCATCGCCATGCTGGGGCTGCTTTACGGATTGCTGCGCTGGGATGGTCGCGGTGGCCTATGGATTGGTGTTTCCAGCGGGGTGTCACTGCTGGTTGGTCTGGAATGTTTGCCGCTGGTCATTGTTGCGTATTCGGGATTGATCATTGCCGATATGATTGGAGCGTCGGGAAGTCGCCAGATGATCATCCGTGCTATTGTGCCGCTGGCGATCACCTCAATTTTCGGCGGGCTGTTTTTTGTTGGCCCTTCCGAACTGCTGGCCACAGCCTGTGACAGCTTTTCTGCACCCTATTGGATTGCCGTATTGGGTGGGACTGCTACTGTCTTGGGTGGCCTCTGGTGCACACGACACACAGCGTGCTGGTGGAGAAAGCTGCTTGTCTATTGCTTTATGGGGATGGGGCTTTTGGTGGCGCTTGCCTTGGCCTTTCCCTCCTGTTTGGCAGGGCCTTATGCGATGGTTGACCCTCTATCGCGAACATTGTGGCTCAATCCCATCCAGCAGGAAAACAGTAGCCTTTATTTCTATCGCTACGGTCAATATCGACCGGTTGCAATAGAGGCCCTGTGGTTCATGATGGCGGTGGCGGCCTTGCCCTTTGTTGTAAGGCATTGGCGCTCGCGGCCGGGGTCGGCAATCGCCTTTGCTGTCGCCGTCTGCGCGCTCATTCTCGGCTTGCTGCTGATCCGGTATATCCGTTTTGGTTCGGTGATGATGTCCGCCTTTTTGCCGGTGGCGTTGTTGACATTTCTGTCGGGCTCCTCTCGTGCCAAAAAAGCGGCAGGTACAGCCATGCTCCTTGTTGCGCTGGGTTTTGCGCTGCCAATCGTGGTGGTTCCCTCCCGTGCAATGGTCTATAATGCCGCCGATACATTGCGCTATGAACAGTGCCAGATTGAAGATTCCCCACGCTCAGTGGCGTTCCGGTGGGCAAGGTCGTCTTACCGCAGGGTATCGCTATGCCATTTCTGTTTGCAGCACCCGATGGATTTTCCGTTTCTGCAATTCCCTTTCATCGCGCAGCACCGGGGATGAAAAGGACGTTTGAAGCTTTTCTCAGTTCTGATCCGGAGATCCGCCGTCAGGCACTTGCTCCGTTTGATTATGTTGGCTTATGCGCACCCTCGCCGGTGTTTGGTGAGGGGCAGGCAGGCTCGTTGTTGAATGGCCTTCAAAAAGGGAGTGTCTGGCCGGGTTTGACGCCGGTTTTGTCAAGCGGAAATGGGGGCGTTCAATTCCAGCTCTTTCGAATCGACCACGCAAAATTGCAATGAAAACACGATGATCATCCAGACAAAATATGGGTTTTCGCATCCGCCAGCATTGCCCCGGCGCACGGATTCGCCTAAATAGCGGCCAACTTCCTTTATCGACGCGCGGAGCACTGTCACAATGGCACGTCAGTTTATCTACCACATGTCCGGGCTGAATAAGTCCTACGGCGCCAAGAAGATCCTTGAGAACGTCCACCTGTCTTTCTATCCCGACGCAAAGATCGGTATTCTCGGCCCGAACGGCGCGGGTAAATCGACAGTGTTGCGCATTATTGCCGGTCTCGACAAGGAATACACCGGTGAAGCATGGCTGGCCGAAGGCGCGACCATGGGCTATCTGGAACAGGAGCCAAAGCTCAATCCAGACAAGACCGTGTTTGAAAACGTTATGGAAGGCGTTGCCTCCAAGACCGCCATCATCGACCGTTACAACGAGTTGATGATGAACTATTCGGATGAGACAGCCGAAGAGGGCGCAAAGCTTCAGGACATCATCGATAGCCAGAACCTTTGGGATCTGGAAAATCAGGTTGAAATGGCCATGGACGCCCTGCGTTGCCCTCCGGGCGATGCCGATGTGACGGCCCTTTCCGGTGGTGAGCGCCGCCGTGTGGCGCTGTGCAAGCTGCTGTTGTCGAAGCCTGACTTGCTGCTTTTGGACGAACCGACCAACCACTTGGATGCTGAAACAATTGGCTGGCTGGAAAACCATCTGCGGGAATATCCCGGCTCTGTGCTGATGATTACCCACGATCGCTACTTCCTCGACA
>DNPN01000126.1 GCA_003501385.1 Rhizobium sp.
CCTATTCACTGCGACACGCTTTAGTTTTCTCTCTTTACCTGTCCAGAAAACCGGCGACCACTTTAACGGACAGGCTGTGGAAGCGGATATGGCATCTCCAATGCAGCATCAGCCAACAATATCCTTGGCGATTTTCGTCATGCAATATTCGGCAACCGCGGCAATGGTCCATGCCGGGGTAGCGGCACCGGTAGAGCCGGGGATCAGAGAACCATCAACCACATAGAGGCCCGGCACCCGCTTGCCGTCCGCTCCCAAGACCTGGCCGTGTTTGGTGCAGGCCTTGCCGAGCACGCAACCGCCGAGCGGATGGGCCGTGACGCCATAGGCCACCACGAATTCCTCCTTCACCCTATTGGGGTCCCAGCCTTTCAAGCTTCGTGAGTGATGCAACCGGGTCGATTGCAGCGCCGGCAGCGGGCCGCGATAGGTCAGCGGTCCATTGCGCCGGGTCAGGCTCTCGCCCTCCTTGCTGGCATTGACTTGTCCCCATGTGGTCAGCACCGTGGTGAGAGCATTGACCGAATCCAGCACGCCGACATTGATATCACCAACCTCGGTACGCTCCGGCTCGTCGTCCGGCTCTACCGGCGTATTGGGATAATACAGGCTGTAGACTTTACGGCCCGAAGAGTTGGCCGAAGCTGCATCCACGAGGAATTCGCCCGGTGCCGGCTGGTAGCAGACCGACATATTATAGGTGTTCTGCAGATTGTCGGCTTCGTCGTACCAGGCCGGATAGAGCATGAGGCGAATGAAAGACGCCGATTTGTTGGCCTTCATGTAGTCGATCGACTGACTGAAGGCCGCCTCCAGCTTGTCGTCCGGAAGGGTGACGCCATCAAGGCTTTCGTCCTTGACGAAATAGAAGGAGGCATCGGCCGAGCCGGGGCCGCCATCCGAAGGCCGCGTCTTGATGCTCAGATCCTGGGTGCCGGTGACATCGCCATTCTGGCCCCAGAACTTGCCAACGTATTTGCTCAACGCCGGCAGTCCTTTAGTGTCAGGCGCTTCCGGATTGGGATTGTTGGAATATTCCAGCAGCATCGATGCCGTATGCATGGAGCCAGCCGAGAAAATCACGTTCTTCGCCCGGTAGACCAATGGCGCGGTATTGGCGACGTCGGTCGGCGCGATCCGCTCGACCGTGACGACATAGATCGGGCTGCTGCCGAAGGAACTCGGATCCTGATAGACATTGGTGACATTGCTCAGGCAACGAATGTCAAGCAGGCCGGTGTCCTTGGCTTGCTTGAGGTAGTTCTGGTCCAGCGCCTTCTTGACGCCGAGCATTTCCTGACCTCCCGACGGCGTGGTCGAGATAGAGTAGCTGTTCATCCCATACCACATTTCGCCGATGATGGCGGAGGGCAGCATTTCGACTTCCACTTCCTTGCACACCACGCCCCAGTCGAGCGCCAGCTTGGTATATTCGAGCTGCACCGATTCGATCGGCGTCGAGATCTTCCCGAACTTGACGACCGCGTCGATCTTCTCGACCTGCTCGCGGAAACTGCGGGTGGAGAGGTAGGGCGCGCTGTCCTTGAGCGGATAAGTAAAGACCGGTTTCTCTCTGACGGGCACCGTCTCCGTCACCATGTTGCCCTCGGCATCGATGGTCTTCGGCTCCATCATTTTCTCAACGGTATCGTAATGCTGCGCCAGTTCGCCATACTTCAGCAGCACGTCCTTGTAGGAATCCAATTCCTCGGGATCGCGGAAGGCCAGGGTGAAAGCCAGCTGAGACGGCTTCTGGAAGAAGGTATTGTAGACATGCGAGGTGCCGCCAAGCGCCGCACCGACAATAGTGGTCATGCTTGGTGTCGGGGCGGGGGCGTCCGGCAGCGGCACCGGCGGCGGTGGCGGATAGGCAACGATCGTTTCCACCAGGCCGGGATAGACCGGGATCGGACGCTGCGCATAGGTGGTGACCGTATTGAAGTTGGCGGTCCCACCACCCAAATTCTCAGGCTGACCATAGGTAACCGGTGGGGATTGCGGCGTGCCGAACGGCTCGACATCCATCATCCAGCCAGCGCGGCCATCGGGCTGACGATAGTTGCTAAACGGCGGCGCAGTGGTTGACTGGCCAGTCAGATTTCCCCACCAGTCCTTGCCGCGCTCCAAAAGCAGCACTGGCTTGCCGGCACCCAAGGGAAGATCAACCTTCTGGAAGGCCTCGCACAGCCTGAGCGCGGCGACGCTACCACCGAAGCCTGAGCCGATGATGATCGTATCATAGACAGTCTGGCTGACACTTCCGGGAATGACGATTTCTTCGGCTGGTGCCGAATTATTTTTCAAAGACACGATAAAGACCCCCTAGAAAAATATTGGGTTCGAAAGGAATATGAGGTTCAGACGGAGCCTGTCCGGTCTGGATCGCACCAGACAGGCCTGTTCATTCTCTTGGTTTTGCTTGTATTTTGGGGAAAACTGGCGCCCCTCCGGTCAACAGGAAGGGAAAATCGAACTCACATCACGATCTCTTGGTGACGTGCGTTCATCTCAATGATTTCGTGGCGCAATGAGGGAATAACCTCCTGATTGCTCGTTACAATCTCGGCCATGATTTCCGAAATGCGTGTGCATTCATCTTCTTCATAGCCAAGGCGCGTGATTTCTGCGGTGCCAACGCGCATGAAGCCATCCACGTGAATGTTGTGGTGCTTCAGTTTATCGCGGTATCCCTGCCCCAGTTGGCGATCCAGCTTTGGCAAAACCTGATGGCAATAGGAAAACTCGGAGAAGCGGCTGGTGGATTGGCCGCGCATCTCATAGCCCTTGGCGTTAAGCGTATTGGCAAAAGCGCGGGAGTTTTTCACAACCTGCTCTGCATAGCGCTCCCATGGAACTTCATCCAGCACGATACCAAGCGAGGCAATACGGGCCAGATGCGGATTGCAAATCATGGTTGGCCCATTCAAAGGCGTGAAGTTGGAAACAACCTCAATTTTCTCATGAAGTTCACGATTGTTGGTGACGATGATACCGCCCTGCGGGCCGGGGAAGGTCTTGTGGGTGGAACCAAACAGGATGTCCGCGCCCTCTTCGAGAGGGTCCTGGTACTGCTTGCCAACAATCAACCCCATGCTGTGGGAGCCGTCATAGGCGATGATGCCGCCATAGCTATGCACCAGATCCGCCACTTCCTGCACCGGCATGGGGAAGGTAAAGATCGACGCACCCAGGATGACCAGTTTGGGCTTTTCCCGCTCCAGCAATTCCAGCGTGGCTCCCAGATCGAGCTGCCACTCCTCATCGGAGAAGGGAAGCGGCAGGGACACGCGATCAAAAACCTCATAATTGAACGGATAGCCACCACCGGGGAAAAACGGAGGTACGCGCCCGACCTTGTCGCCGGGTGATGTCAGGGCAAAAACCACGGCCATAAGGCTGGCGCTGCCAGAGATGGGAGAAATATTGACATAGTCAGTGCCAAACAAAGCCTTGGCTTTATTCTCGGTCACCGAAACGATCTGCTGCGAAATATCAGTACCGGCGTAAAATGGTGCAGCATATCGCGACGCAAGATCTGAGCTCAGAGCCGCCAGAGCATCTTTTGACATGATGTTTTCACTGACAATCAGGTTGATTGCATTCTTGCGGACGTCATTATGCTGATTGATGAGATCTTTAATATTAGACACATATCACCTCTACAATTCTTGGGAGAATTAATTTCGCAATGCAAAATTAGCATCTGCAAAATGATAAAACTACCCTGAATTGTGGTGGTGAAATTTGATTGTTTTTTTCAACCCAAAAAAGTCACAAACACGTGACTTGAGGGCAATCTGCTAAAATTTGTGAGAACAATTAAGGGTGGCGCAAAATGAATGACGACAAAGAATGAACGATAACGTATATGCGCGAGAATGAGGAAAAAGCGCGACTCCATTGAATGCAATAAAATGCACCGCGCTTTAGAGTCTGTCAGATTCAGATTGAACCAGATAGGCTCTAAAATTCTTTGTTTTCGTTTGTCTTTTTTGGAAAGCCGGGTTCCACTTTTCCCTGACAAACTCTAGGGACTCGACCTAACCATTTCTGCCGGCTTCGTCACACGTCCCTCTTTCATGCCATAGCATAAGTAATGAGTTAAAGGGTTCATCTTGCTCAAGGCAACGTCAGGGTTGTTTTCGAGATAATAGCTTGTGCAAAAATCAGGACCTGGATCTCGACCCTCCGATGCTCCATAGGCAAGAAAATGCCACAACGGATTCATTCCACTCAATCGCAAATCGTCATATTTTTTCAAATACCAATGCGTATCAAAGAGCGGATTAGGATTTAACCCAAGCTTAAAGCCAAATCTCAAATAATTCTTACAAGCCGCGACAGGGCTTTTCAAAAACGCCTCGTCAACATCACCCCAAAATGATCTCAATTGCGGCAAATAATATTCATGATCAAATAATTTATTTGAAACTATAGTTCTAGATCTCATTGACGTCATTAAGTTTTTGACAGTTAACAAGCCGGGTTCAGCCATCTCATGCCTGATGGAATCCTTCAAAATAACATATTTAAATCCCATTTCGTCATATCTTTGGGAAAAATCTCGCGATTTCTCCAGAACGGACTGCAATTCAAATATATGACCTTGTACCATTGAATCGTCTTGGCTCACGCCAACGCCATCCAACGAAATGTCGACAGAACCTTGATCAAAGGCCGTTTGAAATTCTGTATTGATGATGGAGAGCGCACGAATTCTGAGATCTTGCGCATCACGATCCAGCGTCAACTGCTCTCTCTCGTCCAACAAAGCCATATGTGCAGACTGTAGCCGATCCAGTTCGCTTGCCTTCTCATTGACCTGAGCAGACATCGCGTTGCAGGAAGATTGCAGATCGTTGACGCGACGCTCAAGATCGTCGAAGGCCGCCCTCTGCTCAATCAAGTTTTGTTCAAATTCAGCAGATGTCGCAATTCGGGCATCAAGTTCGAATGCTATCCGGTCTCGCTCATGGCCAGAGGAAACATATGCAATCCGCAGCTCCTCCAGTTCTTTTGCTTTGTTATCAACTTTCAACACCAGATCTGCATTATTTAATTGGGTATGATTTACCTCCGCGATGAGTTGATGACAGCGGTTCCTTTCTTCGTCCATGCGGGTCTCTATGTCAGCCATGACAGGTCCCAGCAACGAAGAAGCAGCATCCAACTTCATGTATATATCATCAAGCTTGGCCATAGCGCTTGTAATATTATTGCCATCAGCAAGATCATTAAGCGCTTCGTAAGTCTCAACTACCCATTGATGAACAGATAAATGACCATAAAGCAGCGCATCATCGGTTTTATTATGAACGAGATCGTCGCTGAGAAATTCATCTATATAATTCGCAGAGGCATCCGTCATTTTCGGCCAGGAAATATGAAGGTCACCGGAAATCTGAGCTGAGATCTTTCTCCAGTCCCTTTGAAAGTCCGACCATCTAAATATGCATCGATCCATGTCTCTGCTGTCGCGTTCTGCGTCAAGCATGTGCCGAAGCCACAACAACATAGCCCGCGAGCGCGACCAACCTTCCCTCTTGTGAAGCGAAGAGGAGACATCGTACGGAGACCGAAGCGGAATAACCACTTTAGTATCAAGTTCCATTTCCTTGAGAACAGCATTCCAGAATGGAAAGAAACGACAGATCCGCAGGTCTTTCAAGAGAGGCATCGCATGACCATCAAACTCTTCAGTAAAGACATCCTCGGCCTTTTTACGAAAAACCTCAGCAACAGGAGAGCTATACCAATCGGAATTAAACTTGCGCTAATCAAACCAGAAGGAACCTGCTGACTTTAATACATCATCGTTAATACGCATGATTGCCAAAGACTCAAAATAACCTTTTTCATTATTTGCGTCCGCCGACATAAAGGTCTTTGGTGAGCCTGCACCGAGAGCGACAAATGCACCGGAGATCGCACTCGTCCCGCTGCGATGCATTCCCAAAACAACGACACAAGTCCCCAATTCAACTCTCCCCATTAGCAATTTTCCAAAGCATTCAAACTCTTGCTGCTATCAAAAGGCAACTAAAGCCTGTCGCAGTGAATAGG
>DNPN01000174.1 GCA_003501385.1 Rhizobium sp.
TCATTGAGGACAATGAAACGCGACAGGCTTTAGATAATCACATGCGAGCCCAGCTCGACCACACGATTGGCCGGCAGGCGGAAATAGTCTGACGGATCGGTTGCGGAATTGGCGAGCGCAATAAACAGCCGATCCTGCCAATTGGGCATGCCCGCCTTGGCATCCGGCACCAGCTTGCGGCGGCCAAGGTAGAAGGAGGTAGACATGATATCGAATTTCAAGCCGCCCTTACGCAATTTGGCCAGCGCCTGCGACACGTTTTGCTGCTCCATGAAGCCGAAACGGATTTCCACCCGGCTGAAGCGCTCGGACAGGCTCTCGGCTACAAAGCGTTCTGCCTCGGTTGCGCGCGGACGGTTCACAGTTTTGATGGTGAGAATGATATTCTTCTCATGCAAAACGTGATTGTGCTTCAGATTATGTAAAAGCGCTGCCGGAGCAGTTTCCGGATCGCTGGTGAGGAAAATGGCCGTGCCCGGCACACAGACCGGCGCGTGGTCGCTTTTGCGCTCAACTGATGGAATGAAGGATGACAGCGGAATATCGGCATGGCGTGTTTTGGCAAACAGAATGGCTGTGCCACGACGCCATGTCCACATGACGATGGTGAAGGCTGCGGCAAAAAACACCGGAATATAGCCGCCATCGTGGATTTTCAGCAGGTTTGCCCCGAGAAACACCATTTCCAGCGCCAGTAGCGGCACAATGACCAGCAGCGCCACCAAGACCGACCATTTCCACTTCACCCGTACAAATTCAAAGGCCATGATGGTGGTCACCACCATCGCACCCGTTACAGAAATGCCGTAGGCTGTGGCCAGCGCATCCGAGCTTTCAAACAACAGTACCAAGCCTAGAACACCGATCAACAGCAGCGTATTGACGGCAGGAAGGTAAATCTGCCCGGTGTTGGTCTCGGAGGTGAAGGTGATTTCCATGCGGGGCAGAAAGCCAAGGTGAATCGCCTGACGCACCATGGAAAAGGCACCCGTGATCACCGCCTGGCTGGCAATAACTGTTGCTGCTGTGGCCAGAATGATCACGGGAATGATCGCCCAGCTGGGGAACATCAGGTAGAATGGATCCCGCGCCATGGATGGATCTTTCAACACCAAAGCACCTTGCCCCAGATAGTTGATCAACAGCGACGGAAACACCAGACAGAACCACGCCAGTTGAATCGGCTTGCGGCCAAAGTGGCCAAGGTCTGCATAAAGAGCTTCGGCACCCGTCACGGTCAGAAACACAGCACCCAGCACAACAAAGCCCAGAAATTTTTCCTGAAACAGAAAGGTCACGGCATTGATTGGGTTGAACGCCCAGAAAATCGCCGGATCATCAAAAATATGAATCAGGCCACCCGCAGCCATCACAAAAAACCAGACAACGGTGATGGGTCCAAACAGATTGGCCACAGCCCCCGTGCCGCGTGATTGCATGGCAAACAGAATGATCAGAATAACCACCGAGATCGGCACCACAAAGGGGCTGGCCTGCGGTGCCACCAGCTTCATCCCCTCTACAGCCGACAACACAGACAGCGCCGGTGTGATCATGGCATCGCCCAGAAACAGCGCGGCACCGACCAGACCCAGCACCATCAGCACAAGGGTGCGGCGACCCGCAGTTTTGCTCAACAATGCCAGCAGCGACAGCGTGCCGCCTTCACCATCATTGTCTGCCCTCAGCAGAAACAGCACATATTTCAGTGTCACAATGATTGTCAGCGTCCATACAATCAGGGACGTCAAACCAATCACCTCGAAACGGGTAATGCCATCATAGGAAATTGGCTTGAGCGCTTCACGAAAGGCGTAGAGCGGGCTTGTGCCAATATCGCCATAGACAACCCCGACTGAACCAATGGCGGGCAGCAACAGGCTGCGCAGGCCATTTTTTTCAGTCGGTGCATGAGATGAATCCTGGGACATCAATCTTTACAGGCTCTGAGAGCCAGCCTTTCCAACGAAAAACAGGAAGGGAACACCCGTGGCAACCACCTTCGACCATAAAGCAAGGAGGTAACCAAAGTGCCAATTCAATTCGGACATGACATGAACACGCAACCAGCGTGTTATGACGCGCAGCGTTGCCAGCGCAGAAAAACAGCAACGGATAGCATTGTCTGAGGGTTTCATCAGCGGCATCGTCATGCAAACGCCATGATCGTCACTCATCTCACGACACGTGGGAGAAATGTTGTTTTGATCATGGCCGATTGGGGATGCGAAGGAAACGCGAGACAGCGGAAAGCACTCCCCCGTTTGAGCGGAATGGACAGGATTGCGCAAAAAAATATCATTCGCAAGGCGCGCTGGCGCATCGCTGGGCAGAGCCAAACCTGCCGTCCCGTCACACCTGTAAGCTTTACTCAAACGTGATACCTTCGTCCAATGGACACCACAACACCCCGCATCACTCCGACACGACAAAGACGCTGCAACACTCCATATCCCCTGCACAATTTCCACCTTGCACCGACGACGACCCCGAAAAATCGACCGAAACTCCTCGGTAAAAATCCGGCACCCGTCATCGTCGATCCGGGCAATGCTCCTTTGCAGCAGAAGACTTTAAACGATTAACAACCAAAAAATGGCTCAGTTTTTCGTGTGCGGTGCACTGGTCTTCAGCAGCGAACCAATAACACCTGCCGATAAGATAGCAAGGGTAATTAACAGAGACACCAGCGGTGGAATATGCATCACTCCAAGCATATCGCCAATCAGGATCTTGCCGCCAATAAAAATCAGCACGGCGGAGAGCGCGTATTTTAACAAAATAAAGCGTTCCAGCATGGCAGACAGCGCAAAATATAGCGCCCTCAGTCCAAGTATGGCGGAAATATTGGACGTGAAGACAATATAGGGATCGGTGGTGATGGAAAAAATCGCTGGAACACTGTCAACAGCAAAAATAACGTCGGCCAGTTCCACCATCACAAGCGCGAGAAACAGCGGGGTCGCAAATAATTTGGGTTTTGCCACCACATCGCCTGGCGCGGGTAGCCGGACGAAAAACTTTTCGCCATGCAACTCTTCCGTAATGGGCAAGCGCTTGTGCAAAAATTTCAAAACAGGGTTGGAGGAGACATCATATTCTTGCTCGGCGGAAATCAACATCTTGATTCCGGTGTAGACCAGAAAAGCGGCAAACACATAGAGAACCCAATGGAAGTTCTCGACAATGGCTGTGCCCGCCCCCACCATGATGCCACGCAACAGAACGACACCGACAATGCCATAGACCAAGGCACGATGCTGAAGATGCTGAGGAATTTTAAAATAGCCAAAAATCAGGGCGATCACGAAAATATTGTCGAGTGACAGGCTTTCTTCCACCACATAGCCAGTCAGATAGAGAATCGCCTGCTCGTGACCGATACGCCACCAGATAAAGCCCGCAAATGCCACGCCCATAGCAATATAAAAAGCCGAGAGCTTCATACTCTGCGCAACATTGATATGGTGGGTTTTCTTGCTCAAAACCCCAAGGTCAATGACCAGCAATACAAAAACAAACAGAAGAAAGCCCAGCCACATCCACAAAGGCTGGCCGAGAAAATCGGAGGTCACGAACATCATGATTTTTTAAACTCTTACGGCGTTGTCAATCAAAACAACTCCGACATCACGAGAAAGCCGAAATTTTCTCGCCAGAGGGGCCCGCAGTTGCGCACAAGATGTGCGATAACAGTGATATGATACAAGATCACGAAAAATTCAAGTTTTCGATTTGCACCTTCACAAATTTGACTTTTGTCAATGCAACCCGACCGTGAATTAGGCATAAAATTCTCAACACATAGACAGGGCCGATTCTGGTATACTCCGATTCTGGCAGACATTGTGTGTTGCAACCGCTTAAACCCTACACTTTTGGCGGCACCGTCGTTGCAGCGTGCACTGCAACGACGGCATTTTCACTCAAACGTAATCTTCGGTGCCTTGCGCGATGAATGGCGCTGCACTTCTTGCCAAACCTTGGTTGCGATATCACGATACACTTGGGACTGCACATTGTCCGGCTCGGCCACAACAATCGGAGTGCCGGCGTCGGATTTTTCTCGAATGGAAATCGTCAGCGGCACTTCGCCCAGGAACGGCACACCAATGGCCTCGGCCTCGGCCTTTGCCCCACCATGCCCAAAAATATCATAGCGATTGCCCGTGTCCGGCGCGATAAAATAGCTCATATTCTCAACGATGCCGAGCACCGGCACTTCGACCTTGTTGAACATATTGATGCCCTTGCGCGCATCAATCAGCGCCAGATCCTGCGGGGTGGAGACAATCACAGCCCCGGTCAGCGGCACTTGCTGAGCCATGGTCAGTTGGGCATCGCCCGTGCCGGGCGGCATATCCACCACCAGCACATCCAGTTCACCCCAGGCCACTTCCCGCAACATTTGCATCAAGGCCGATTGCACCATGGGGCCGCGCCAGATCATCGCGGTGCCTTCGTCCACCAGAAAACCCATGGACATGGCCTTCAATCCATAATTTTCCATGGGCACGATGATGCGTCCGTCAATTTGTTGCGGACGGCCGGAAATACCCAGCAGGCGTGGCATGGATGGCCCATAGACGTCGGCATCCAGAATACCCACCTTCAAGCCATTGGCCATCAAGGCCAGAGCCAGATTGACAGCTGTGGTGGACTTGCCAACGCCGCCCTTGCCCGAGGCTACCGCAACAATGGCTCCAATGCCGGGAATACCAGCCTTGGTTTGCTTGGGTGGCTGGCCCGGCGTGGCATGGGAATGCCCATGACTATGGCTGTGGTTATGGGCGTGCGACTGCGCGGCTGGCGCGGGCCGGGCCGGAGCGGCCCCCGCTTTGCGCTCTGCTGTCAGGCTGACCAGCGCGCCCTTGACGCCCGGCAACCCCTTGACCGTGCGCTCGGCGGCCAAACGCAGCGGCTCCAGCGCATCGGCGCGCTCGGCGGGAACATTGATGGAGAAATACACTTTGGCATCCGAAATAAACACGTCCGATACCATGCCGAGATCAACGATATTGCCTTCAAGATCAGGACCGCGAACGGTTTTCAGAGCCTCGAGAACACTGTTTTTATCGGGTACCATGGCACAACTTTCCATTTGGAGTGTCCATCGCATGCAGGGCGATAGACGGGCAGACGGATTGGACGAACAACGGATACATGGGTGGTGCATCCCGCTTTAACCACCCCATACTGCAAATTCCGTCAAATCCAAAAGGATTATCACAAACAAAAACCGCCGGACCATCCCTGCGCAACAGGTGGAACCGGCGGTGTTTGGTTGAGCGCCTTCTTTGGTGCGCCCTTTTCAAAGTCCCCTCTGGACCTCTTTGCCTGTACCAAGCACAAAGCGTGCCAAGTGGCAGAATCCCGACTTATGGCCGTCCACGCATGGATTGCAGCAGCAATCTGCCCAGATTTTAAATCCTCTTTGCTGAGCCTGCTTAAAAAACATACACAAGTGCAAGACCACTTCAAGAAATGTTAGCGGACTTTCCCCCACCGGCAAAATTTACGGTACCAGATCATGCTCCCAGATCATGCTCAATGTCATCCGGGTCGAAAATTCGCCCGTCAAAAAAGCCATCTGGCCCCAACATCAGGCTACCTGTTGTCGAGCCCACATAGTCCGCCCTGCTCAGGGCACCCTCCAGTTTCCGATTGGCACCGGGCATGGGGGCAAACATGGGCTTGAGCGCGCGGCGATAGAGATCCGGTCGGTAGGTATCCAACACGGTTTGGCGGTTTGCCGCAGAGTGAACCACATGACCCGCACGTACCATCTGGCTGTAAAACCAGAGGCCCTGACTTTCCCAGGGAAAGCCTGCCGCCTTGCGCTCCAGCACCAGAAATCCATCCACCTGCCGCACAACACCGGGGGCTACAACCACCTCACCGGTCAAGGCTGGCAACAGCAGCCCTCCATCGACACCAAGATGGCGCGGTGCGGCCAGAATGCCTGCCAGTTCTTCAATGTTGTCAGGATTTCCGCACCATTGCGCTGCCCGGTGCAAGGCCCGCACCAAAGCATCCAGTTCCGGGCGATTGTCTTCACTCCACTTCCGGGAGATGCCAAGAACCTTATCGGGGCCATCGCGCCAAATGGCAGTGCTGGTGGTCACAATGCGCCCCACCTGTCGCTGCACGGCCAGGCTGTTCCATGGCTCGGCGGCACAAAAGCCATCGATAGCTCCTTCTGCCACAGCATCCGCCATCAAAGGTGATGGCAGCGCGACCATCTCAACATCAACACCCGGTTTGATGCCGCAGGCGCTCAGCCAGTAACGGAGTTGATAGCCTTGCCCAGAATGTTCAAAGCCCAGGGCAAACCGCAGGCGCGGCAAGCCTTGCTGCGTGCGGTTGGCAACGACAGCCTTGAGTGCGGCTCCCGTGGCAATTGGGTCTAGAGCATCGTGCCGTAAATCGGAATCGGCACGATGCTCTAGATTATTGTTTTCGCATCGGATTTTTCCAAAAACCGGCTCCCACTTTCCGGTCCGATGCTGTGGCACCAACCCTTCACCCAATCCGGCTTGCGTCAGTTGCGCATACAGCGCGTTTGACGCGGTGATGGCACCTCCCGCCAAATTCAGTGTCATCACCACCAGCAGGCTTGGCGATACAGGATAAAGCCCAAGGTTGGCCGCAAGCGCCAAAGGTGCTGGCATATGGGCACCATGAAAATGGCCAACGGCCAGTCGATCACGAATATTGGCCCAGGATGTTTCGCGCACCAGCCGTAATTTCAGACCTTCGTCAGCGGCAAACCCTTTTTCTGATGCAACCACCAGAGCTGCGCTATCCACAAACGGCATATAGCCAAGTGTCACCTCCATGGATCAGCCCCCCTTATGAACCGCCGCCTCTCTGCCTTTATAACGTGTTTGCGTTTTATCAAATGCAACAGGAGGTGAGAATGTGTTGAGAGACTACTTTATCAATCCCAGCCGCAGCGATTTGGCAACGGCCTGGGTGCGGTTTACGGTGTCGAGCTTTTTGGTGGCACGGTTGAGGTAGTGATTGATGGTATGCTCTGACAGCCCCATGATTTCGGCGATTTCCACAGAGGTCTTACCCGCCGATGTCCAGTTGAGACACTCGATCTCGCGCTCGCTCAAGGTATCGGTTACCCGCGCGTCCAGCTCTCGAATCTCCGCTAACCGATTGAAAACATGGGTTGAGATATGATGGAGCAGAACAATGTCCAGAAACGGAAACTCCGGCATATCGCCGGAAATCGCCACCGCGCCACGATTGCCGATGAAATCATAGACCGGAAAACACACGTTCTTGATCAGGCCGTGGCGCGTCAGGATATCAACCGCGGAATCAGCGGTCCGAACATCACGCTCGCGGGCGATGGTGGCAATATCGAAAACCACCGGAACAGAGGTATTACGCAACCGATGAAACACCGGGCTGCTGGAGAGAAGCCCTGCCTGATCATATTCCGTCAGCGAATCAGCAGGCCAATTGGTGATCACCGAGCAATTTGCCAGGCGCAACGCTTCCGCTGACGGCATATTGACCACCATGAAAGCCTTGGCACCAAAATATTCCGCAATGCGCTTCATGAACCGGAACACGTCAAATTGCGTTTTGAAACTGGAAAGCTCCCGTATAAAACGCTCGACATCAGAAGCGCGCGCCAGCGGGTCTGTGGCGACGGTCGCAAAGTCATCACCCGTTCTGTCAGCACGCTTCATCTTATCATCCGGCAAATTTCGGCTCTGGCTATTCGCATCATTGTCAATCGTCAGATCACTGGCTTCAGGCCGTTGTCTCAACAGCTCACACCTATCTTGCTACGCCCCGAGGTCTTCATAGACAGAAAAACCAACGCAGAAAAATTTAACGAACCCTCGTATTATAGTGCGACCACGGCTTTGACCCACTCTTTTCCAAGAACATCACACCGCGCGTTGTTCAGCTCGAAACATGCCACAAACATGATGTATGCAATCATATTTATATTTCAGCAACATATAAATGCGCTGTACTCCAAGGCCAATACAACCACAATGAGCAATTCCATTTTGCGATAAACTGTCTGAACTGTTTTGGTGTTCTACAGCATTGAACCGAAACGTGCGAACCTGTTCTCGGCGAAATCCAATACGAAAGCAAAACTGCGGCAGCATCGGACCGAAAAGTGGGATAGGATTTTCGGATCTATCCGATGCGAGTACAAAAAATAGAGCATCAAATCGACTCTGTTTTTTGCGCGCGGCTCTACAGCGCCCCCCTTTGCGCCGCATATCGCGCGCAGAAGTTTGCTGTCGCTTTTATATCTGCTGCATAATTTTTGTCTTAAATCGATTCCGATTTAGGGAATTATACAGTAGCGACATTTTCGTGCCTTTGGCATAAGAAACATAAAACAGCATGGGAGAGACCTTTGGAGACCACACATTCCGGCAGAGTTCTTGTAGATACCCGTCTACATCTTGGCGAAGGGCCAACCTACGACGCGAGCACCGACACCGCCTGGTGGTTTGATATTCTGGGCAAAGGTCTTATTCAATACCATGTCACCACCGGTGAAACGATTCGGCATACATTGCCGATGATGGCAAGCGTCTTGGCAAAAGTCGACGAAACCCGCCAGATTCTGGCGACCGAACAGGGCATTTTTACCCGCGACGTTGCCAGCGGTGCCCTGACGCTGTTGACAGCCCTTGAAACAGACAAGCCCGGCAATCGTTCCAATGATGGACGCATTCACCCAAGCGGGGCACTCTGGGTGGGCACCATGGGCAAAACGGCTGCAGACCACGCTGGCGCAATTTATCACGTGGCAGGCACAACAGTGACCCGGCTATTTGATGCCATCAGCATTCCAAACTCGATCTGTTTTTCGCCGGACGGCACCATCGGCTATTACGTCGACACCCGCGTGAATGTGATGATGAAAGTGGCCGTTGATCCCGCAACAGGTCTGCCGCTCGGTGCGCCATCGGTGCATATTGACGGCACAGGAAAACCTGGCGGCATTGACGGCTCTGTCTGCGCTGCGGACGGCAGTCTCTGGAATGCGCGCTGGGGCGTCGGTGCTGTGGACCATTATGATAGCAAGGGCGAGCATCTGGCACGTTACACCTTGCCGGCTTCACAAACCACCTGCCCGGCCTTCATTGGCAAGAATGCCGATCGCTTGCTGGTCACCACGGCAACTGAGGGGCTGGATGAAGCGGGCCTTGCTGCAGATCCACATGGCGGCAAGGTTTTCTTGCTCGACATCAGCGTCAAGGGCCAGCACGCGCCAAACTTCCGTTTGTAAAAAATAAAATCTGTCACCAGAAACAACCAGACACTGGCGCTGCCTTGCTCATATTGACGACAATGGGCAAGGCATTACTGCCAAGGGCAGTGTATTACTGCAACGTGCTGCGCGCGGGCTTGGCCCATCGCTCACCCAGATGCCGCGCCAGCAATTGCGCGATCATGTCCGGACTGAGCGGCTTGATAATGACATCATCCATACCCGCCTCAAGGCAGCGCGGCCGATCATGATCAAAGGCGGGAACCAGCACGCCGACAATCACAGAGTGCGTATGTGTGCTCAATTCCTCACGACGCATCAGGCGGCAGACATCCATACCATTCATGTCTGGGAGGGAAATATCCATCAACACCATCGATGGCTTTTCATTCTGCCAGATAGACAAGCCATCTGCTGCATTGGCAGCCACATGATAGGTGCATCCCAATCCATCCAGAATTTGAGAAAAGACGATTTGGTTGACCTCATTGTCCTCGACCACCAAGATCTCCAACGCCTCCTGCGGGGCGCGCTCCTGAGGAGGGGCATCGTTGCTCTGAGGACTGCAGGCCGCATGTTTTACAGTGGTTTTCAGCCTTTGCTCCAGTGTATCGGCAACGTGCTGACGATCAATCATCACGACAGACCGCGCTTTTTGCCCCGCGAAATCAGCTAGAGAAGCCGGCATGGCGGTATCGATGACCGTGAGATCAATCCTGATATCAATGGACTCAACTAGATTGAAAAAGGCCTGTAGCTCGGCCCTGTTCCGCACGACGCAATGATCTGTTTTATGCGATGCCAGCACCTGCAAGGCAAGCGCTTCAAACCCCTGATCATTCGTCACAATGACAATCGTGTCTGGCACAATGGAACCTCGCCGAGCGCTGGCAGAAGCCTTGGCACTGCCAACCTGCTCCACGGCGGAACGAACCTTCTCAATCGATGTATGATGAGAGCGCAGAACATGCTTGGCCGGTGGCGTGGTCACAGTGCTGAAGCTGACAACAAAGAACGCGCGCCCCACATTGCCCACCATATGGATGTAAGCAACAGCTTGATCGTCAGGCCCTGCCTCGGATTGTTCTGATGCGGAAATGGCGATAAAGCCACCCTTGTCTTGAACCTTGGCAGCTGCGATTTTTAATTTCGCCACAAAGGCCGCATCAAACACGGCACTTGCGGGCAAGTCAGCCAGCAAATCCTCCCTGTGATCAACCATGGCAACAAAAGCCTTGTTGGTTGCAGCGATTTTAAACTGCTCATCCATCACCACGAGCGGCTGAGGCAGGCTATCGAGAATCGACTCTGTCGCTTTTATGCGCTCAAGATCAACACGCCAGTTCTCTTCACGCTTTTTCTGCTCCGTCACATCAGTTAAAACGCAAATGCCCAAACCAGACGGCAATCGCCGCACCACACTGCGCATGACCCGTTTTCTGGAGATGTAATCACAAACGTCCAGACGCTCACGCCAATGGGCTGCCACCCGATCAGCAATCCATGTTTCGCGCGATACACTTAAGTGTGAATTGCCCGAACGCAGGCAATGGTCATAGACAGCACCGAGAAAATCTCGAAGGCGCGTACCGGGCTGGATGTAAAAATCAGGAATATCGCAAAAAACAAGCAATTGCGGACTGACATACAGGATGAGATCGTCGCCATCCACCACAAAGATGGCACTGCCACTCGCATCAGAAATGGCATCCAGAAGAGAGTGCTCAAGGGCTGAAGAACGATCTTTTGGCCTATCCATGGCTGCACCCTAACACTTTGAAAGCGCGCCGCGGCTTTCTATTGCATAAGTCTTTAAACCGCAATCGGTTTGAAGAGAAAATTATGCAATAAATATAGAGAGCCACAGTGAACCTTCGTGTGCCATATATGGCGCACGGCGCTGTAGGCGCGCATGGACGGTGAAACACGAAAGCATCGGGTGCTTTGCCGTATTCCCATCGTGCATGCTCTTGTAGACCAGACCATTGTGTGTGCGGACGCACGAAAACCCTGGTGATGGCGGTGCTCATCTGCGTGCCATTTTGATTGTCCAGGATAAACATAGCGGTACAATGTCCCATCGATCATCTGCGCATTGACATCGGGCACACAATCAACACACCTTAAACGGATGCACTATGAGGCTACAATCCATCCATTCCGTGCCGCTTCAAGCGAAGTGATTATCGGCGACGTCGGAAAAACACGAGGTATGCTGCGGGCCGTTTTTCAATTTTCCCATCAAAAACGATTAAAGTTGAATTAAGCCTATTGGTATTCGATTAATGCCCTCTTAATGGAGGGGTAGAAAACGCGAAAGATACGTGTGGAACTGCCGCTCTCAGCGGCTTTTTTATGGCCCACCCATCCATGACATTGAACCGATGATGATTCAACAACTTCCCGAGACCCTGATCAATCAGATTGCCGCTGGCGAGGTTATCGAGCGGCCCGCCAGTGCGGCCAAGGAACTGATTGAAAACGCGATTGATGCCGGGGCCACCCGCATTGAGATCGCCACAGCGGGCGGCGGCAAGACCTTGCTGCGGATCTCGGACAATGGCATGGGCATGGATGCCCGCGATCTGGAGCTGGCGGTGCGGCGGCACTGCACCTCCAAGCTCAAAACCTCGCTGGATGACATCAAAAGCCTCGGCTTTCGCGGCGAAGCCCTGCCCTCGATTGGCTCTGTTGCGCGCTTGAATATCACCAGCCGACAAGCCGACAGCGCCACCGCCTGTCAGATCTCAGTGGAGGGCGGCAAGGTTTCCGGCGTGCGCCCGGCAGCGGGCAA
Source organism: Rhizobium sp. (assembly GCA_003501385.1). Classification (GTDB taxonomy): domain Bacteria; phylum Pseudomonadota; class Alphaproteobacteria; order Rhizobiales; family Rhizobiaceae; genus Allorhizobium. The sequence goes on from DNPN01000174.1 coordinate 12,060, forward strand.
TATCGGCACGGTTGTCGAGGTGCGCGATCTGTTTTTTGCCACGCCAGCGCGGCTGAAATTTTTGAAGACTGAGCGCGCCGAGGCCGCCGCCATTACCGAAATGGTCAAGCGCATGGCCATTGCCTTTCCGCAGATCCGTTTTGTGCTGTCCGGCTCGGACCGCTCGACGCTGGAGCTGGGCGCAACCGGCGACAATCACCTCGCCCGGATTGCGCAGGTGCTGGGTGCGGATTTCCGCGACAATGCCATTGCGCTGGATGCCCTGCGCGAAGATGTACATCTGGGCGGCTTTGCCGGGGTTCCCACCTTCAATCGCGGCAATTCGGCCCATCAATATGCCTTCGTCAATGGCCGTCCGGTGCAGGACAAGCTGGTGCTCTCAGCCATTCGCGGAGCCTATGCCGAAACCGTGCCCTTCGGGCGCTATCCTGTGGCCGTTCTGGCACTGACGCTTGATCCGGCGTTTGTGGATGTCAACGTGCATCCCGCCAAATCCGATGTGCGCTTTCGGGATCCCGGCCTGGTGCGAGGCCTGATTGTTGGCGGTATTCGTGAAGCACTGGCGCGCGAAGGTGATCGCTCCTCCACGGCGGGTGCCGGAGCCATGCTGCGGGCCTTTCGCCCCGGAGGCAGTGCGGCGGGCTTTCAGCGTACGGCACCGGCGGCAAGCTGGAGCATGGACACATCGCCTTCTCGACCGATCACGGGATGGCAGGCCCCGTCGCCGGATTTGACGGGAAGAGGCATGGCCGAAGGAGGACAAGGCCATTTTCACAGCATGACTGCACCGACGGCCCGCGCGGAAGCCGTGATCTCCCAGCCAGTGCCAGAGGTGACACCAGCGGGACAGTTTCGACTGGGTGCAGCACGGGCGCAAGTGCATGCCAATTACATCGTGTCCCAGACTGAAGACGGACTGGTGATTGTGGATCAACACGCCGCCCATGAACGTCTGGTGTTTGAGGACATGCGCAAGGCACTCACCGGGCGTCGCCTGCCCAGTCAGGGTCTGCTGATTCCCGAGATTGTCGATCTGCCAGAAGAGGATTGCGACCGGCTGATGGATCATGCCGCCAATCTGGATCGGCTGGGCCTTGCCATCGAGCGCTTTGGTCCCGGTGCCATTGCCGTGCGCGAAACGCCCTCGATGTTAGGCGAGGTCAATGTGATGGGGCTATTGCGGCAATTGGCCGATGAGATTGCCGAATGGGATACAGCGGATGGCTTGTTTGCCAAGTTGGAACATGTGGCCGCCACCATGGCCTGCCATGGATCCGTGCGCTCTGGCCGGGTGTTGCGACCAGAGGAAATGAATGCGCTTTTGCGCAAAATGGAAGATACGCCCGGCTCTGGCCAGTGCAATCATGGTCGCCCGACCTATGTGGAATTGAAACTGGCCGATATTGAGCGGCTGTTTGGGCGCAGTTAAAACAATCCATGAACAGAAAACCAAGAACAGCTCTGGCAATCCATCGCGTGAGGCGTTATTTCAGAAGAAGATTTTTTGAGGAGCACGACAGAATGAACCGGTTTGAGAGCAGTGGAAATCGTCAGGCCACTGTCAAATATCTTGAGGCCGATTTCCAGATTATGGTTCCCGGCTCCTACGTGGTCTGTGCCATGACCGGCAGACCCATCACCATTGATGAGCTGAAATACTGGAGCGTGGATCGTCAGGAACCTTACGTCGATGCTAGCGCATCGCTGGAAGCCGAAAAGCGTGCGGGAAATCTGCCAAACCAGAAGCGTTGATGGAGAGCATTTCTTGCAAAACTGTATCGCGGCTTTGCGTATGGAAATGTTCTAATTCAACTTGCGCGCCCGGCACGCATCCATCGCCTGATGGATCAGCATAGCTGGTGCACCCGGATCATCAAAAGCCATGTCAATGCTAAGCACCAGAGACATGCGCACAAGGTCCCGGCTGCGCAGTTCCGCTGAGCCTTGCAGGCGAGCAATATCCTTGGCGGTTGTCACCAATTGCAGGCCATTTGATTGTGCTGTGTCGAGCAGATCAGCAATAGCGGCGGCATCAAGCGGCTGGTGATCGCCAAAGCTTTTGGCAATGACAATCTCTGCGCCAACACCGCGCAGGCTGGCATAGAATTTCTCAGGATCGGCAATCCCGGCATAGGCCAGAACACGACCCTTGATTGCGGGATCAACCGCCACGGGCTGAATGGTGGCCGTCAAAACCGGACGGCCTGCCCGCGCCGCATGGCGCACCAAAGCGGTGGCCTTGTCGTCTGTTCCAACTTTCAGCAGTGTGTGCATCTGTGCGATTTGCGCACCCAAAGGGGCGCGGAGCGGACCGGCGGGAAAGACAAGGCCATTACCAATGCCCCGTCGGCTATCCACCACCAGCAGCGCCAGATCAATCGACAGTTTCGCGCTTTGAAAGCCGTCATCCATAATGATGAGGTCCACGCCCTGACGCTCCAGCGCCATGGCCCCATCTTTTCTGTTACGCGAAATCACCGTGAGCGCCTGTGCTGCCAACAGCAATGGCTCATCCCCCACCGCATCAGCGCGGTGATGGGCAGGATCGACGATAAGCAGACTGCTGGTGGAGCCGCCATAGCCACGGCTGAGAAAACCCGGGGTGAAGCCCAAGGCCTTTGCGGCCTTGGCCAAGGCAAGCGCCGTCGGGGTTTTGCCCGCACCGCCGAGGGTGAAATTGCCGATGCAGATCACCGCAACAGACGGGGTATAACGCCGGGCTTTTACCATGCGGCGCGCAGCAACGCGGCCATAGACGTAAGACAATGGCCAGAGTGCCAAAGCCTGCCAGCCGGATTTGTGCCACCAAAAGGACGGCGCTTGCAAGGACATTGCCCGGCCCCCCTATTGCTCAACTCAAGATGGTTTCAAGCTCGGTAATATCGTTCAGGCAAAAATCGCTGTTGGCGCTCAATGTCTCGCGTGAGCCCGTGCCGGTCAGCACCGCAATGGCAAGACCTGCGCCCGCATTGCGGCCCATGTGCAGATCGTGATTGTTATCGCCCACCACCGCCACCTGGTCCACGGAAAGCCCGGTGGCCACACAAAAACCAAGAACCATGCCAGCGTCAGGCTTGCAGCCATGGCCGCTATCATAGCCCGCGACGAAATCAACATGGTCATTCAAGCCAAACCGCGCAACAATGGCGCGGATCGAGCGTTCATTGTCGGACGAGGCAATGCCGAGCTTCAGGCCCCGCTGCTTCAGTTGCGCAAACAGGGCGGCGAGATCGGTGACCGGCACCGAAAAATCAGCGGCAGCCGCAAAAATGCGATCAAGCTCAACCGTCAACTCGGTTACGTCATAGGCCGCTCCGGCATCCACCAGCCCTTGGGCAATCTGGTGGGAATTGCCCGCAGCCAGCAGGCTATCGGCAACGACCACGCCCGTGATCGGGTCCATGCCACAGGCGAGAAGCAGCCTATCGGCCAAAGCCTGATCGCCCTTTGCCGCAAGCAGCGCCAGCTCCCGGTTTACAGGCTCCCAACTGGCATCATAATCCAGAAGTGTTCCATCCTTGTCGAACAAAATGCCCCGAATAACGGGCTGGTTCTCCGTGCTGATGTCCGCCATCATTCGCCTGCAGCTGCCTTGGGCTCTAGCCTTGCCTTGACGGTCAAGGGGTTGATGTAAGGCTCCAGCGCTTTGACGGTCAGGGTCAGCGCACCGCGCATATCCTGCACGGCGGCCACGGCGGAATCGCTCATTTTATGCAGCGCCAGCGGATTGTTCATCAGGAAATGCACAGATTTTGCCAGTGTTTCGGCATCGCGCACCACGCGGGCGGCCCCATGGCGCACCAGCCGCTGATAGCTATCGCGGAAATTCTCCACATGCGGGCCACAGAGAACAGCACAGCCCAGAACAGCGGGTTCCAGCGGATTGCCGCCCCCGCCACCCATCACCAGCGAACGACCAACAAAAGCAATTTCCGTCAAGCGCAAATACAGGCCCATTTCGCCAATGCTGTCGCCGAGGAAAATATCGGTTTCAGGGGTGATGACATCGTTACGGCTACGCCTTGCAACCACCAGCCCTTGTTGCACCATCATAGCCTCAATCTCATCGGCCCGTTCTGGATGACGCGGCACAACGATGGAGAGCTGCCCCATATGCGCCTTCAAGGCGCGATGGACCATGGCCGCCACTTTTTCCTCGCCATCGGCGGTGGAAGTCGCTGCCCAGGTTTTACGGTGGCCAATTTGCCGCTGATAGGTTCCCAACAGCTCCACGTCCACTGGCGGCGCATCGGTATCGACCTTGATATTGCCGGACACAGTCACCGGCCAGCCACCGAGATCGCGAAACCGCTCGCCATCCAGATCCGACTGCGCCACCACCATGGCCAGCTTGGAAAACAGCGACGACGCAACATCGGGGTGCTTTTGCCACCTTGCAAAGGAACGGTCAGACATGCGGGCATTGACGAGAATTTGCGGAATGCGCCGATCATGCAAGGTCTGCAATGTCGCAGGCCAGATCTCGGATTCCACACCAATGGCCAGATCCGGTTGCCAGTAATCCAGAAAACGGCGCACGGCAGGCAAGGCATCAATCGGCACATATTGATGGATCACATCATCGCGCAGGCGATTGGCGGCAATCTCCGCCGATGTCACCGTGCCGGTGGTGAGCAGCACGTGAATGCCGCAGCGACGAAACTCGCGCATCAAGGTGGTCACGGCCACCATTTCACCGACGCTTGCGGCATGCACCCAAATCAGCGGCCCTCGCGGACGATTTGCCGCGGCAAAGCCAAGACGTTCACCACGCCGCGAGCGGTCTTCCTTGCCCTTGGAGGCGCGCATTGCCAACAGCAGGCCTGCGCATGGAAAGGCCACAACACCTGCCCATCGATAGGCAGTCAGTGCTATGCGGGCCAATGCGCTCATGCGTCTCTAACCTTCGCGACAGGGCCAGACGCAGCCACTGGATGCGCCACCCCGAGATGGGTTTGAACAAAATCGAACATTACAGGATCCCCTGCACAACAGCATTGCCGTTCGTAATAGGATATAACTGTAATATGCTTACGCTTGTCACGAATACTTCATTAAAAAACAAGGCATTTCAACGACGAATTCGACAAGACAGCCGCTTGCCCTCATAAATATAACGTCAAGGCAGGAGCTTAAACCAACACAGTGGCTAAAACTCAACCTATGGTTGTATTTCGACAAGTATTGTGTAGCTTGACGAGTGCCAAAACATCAAGACACCCGTGCGTGCTTATTCTGCCGGGTTGAGCAGACGGTGCATGTGAACGATGAAATACCGCATATGGGCATTGTCCACCGTCAGCTGTGCCTTGGATTTCCATGCTGTCAGCGCCGAGGCATAATCGGGGAAAATGCCGACGATATCCAGAGCATTGAGATCACGGAACTGAACATCTGCGAGGTTGCTGAGTTCGCCGCCAAAAACCAGATGGAGAAGTTGCTTTTTTTCGCCTGTGTCGCTCATGTCGTCTTTGTCCTTCATTCTCCGCCCACCTGTCATCTGCTCGATTTTACGGCAGAGGTCAACCTGCAGGGCTGCTATTGTTGTTGTGCCGCCTGTCTACCCGGTGCAAAAGCCGAAACCAGAGCAGGTAAAACATCGTTGGGCCCCGCAAGCAGATGGCCATGTCCCACATATGGACGGTTATACAAAAGCGGTTGGCCCGCGACATCATTCAAACCGCCACCGGCTTGCTGCAAAATCAGATCGGCAGCCGCCAGATCCCAATCGTGGGCGTTTTTCAACACCAGCGTGGCATCAATGCGCCCAGCCGCCACAAGCGCCAGCCGATAGGCAAGCGATGGAACATGGGCGACGCGCTCAAGCCGTCGCCGCAAATCCCCATGAAAGGCATTGAGCAATTCCGCAGGTGCGGCCACACGCAAACTCTCCTGCGGCGCACGCGTGGCGACCGAAATCGGCACGCCGTTCAGGATTGCAGGCCCGGATTCTGTCGCCATGAACACTTCATTCAGCGCCGGAGCCACCAGCACACCGGCCACCGGACGGCCTTTGTGAACAACAGCCACCGACACGCACCAGGTTTTCTGGCTGGCCAGAAAGGCGCGAGTGCCATCAATTGGATCAATCACAAACACGGTATCACAGCTCAGGCGGCTGTCATCATCATCGGTTTCTTCCGAGAGCCAGCCATAATCCGGCCTTGCACCGCGCAGCTTTTCCAGCAAAAGTGCATTCACGGCATAGTCCGCAGCGCTCACGGGTGAGCGCCCCTCGCTTTTCCACCACACTTCCGGATCGGTGCCAAAATAGCTCAGCGCCAGTTCGCCTGCCTGTTTTGCCACCTCGGTAATCAGCGCAAGATCCTCTTGCCAATCCCGTGGTGTGTCTGCATGCGTCTGGTCGCTGTCACTGCTCAACGAATCTGCCCCTTGTTTTCCAGCACTCTTATTTTCCCGCAATCGTCATGCCTTCAATAGCAATGGTGGGCGCTGCCGTGCCGAATTTCCGGTCAATATCATTGGCAGGCGTCATCGCCATGAACATATCCTTGAGGTTGGAAGCAATCGTTACCTCTGACACCGGATAGGTCAGTTCGCCATTCTCAATCCAGAAACCGGATGCGCCCCGGCTATAGTCGCCGGTCACCATATCAACACCATGACCGATCATGTCAGTAATGTAAAAGCCATTTCCAATGCTGGCGATCAGATCCTGCGCCGAGATATCGCCCGGCTCCAATGCCAGATTGGTCGAGGACGGCGAAACCATGGTGCCACCGCGTGACCCACGACCATTGGTGTGCAAGCCCAACTCCCGCGCCGTGGATGTCGACAAGAACCAATGGCGCAGCACGCCATCTTCGATCATGGTCATCGGCTGGCCCATGACTCCTTCCCCATCAAAGGGGCGCGAGGATGAACCGCGCACCCGAATGGGATTGTCGGTGACGTTCAGCCCGGCCTTCAACACTTGTTGGCCCATGCGATCGCGCAGAAACGAGGTTTTTCGGGCAACCGATGCCCCATTGATCGCCGCCGCAATATGCCCGACAAAGCCACGCGCCACGCGCGGATCAAACACCACCGTGACGTTTTTGGCGGTCTCGACCTTACGCGGATTGATCTTGCGCACGGTGCGCTCGCCAGCACGGCGACCAATCTCTTGCGGGCTATCCAGATCGGCATAATAGAGGCGGCTGTCAAAATCATGATCGCGCTCCATCAAGGTGCCCTCACCCGCAATCACACCAACGGAGCGCGAAAACCGAGACGCCTGATAGGTGCCGGCAAAGCCGTGGGAGGTGACAAGCACCAGACCACCCATGCCAGCCGAGGCCCCGCCCCCCAGCGAGTTGCTCACACCTGCAACTGAGCGCGCAGCATCCTCTGTTGCCAGCGCAGCTTCTCGCAAGGCATCGCTCGAGACTTCGGTGGGATCATACAGCTCAAGATCCGGAATGCTGCGGGCGAGATCCGCCTCATCGGCCAATCCCGTAAACGGATCTTCCGGCGAGACTTTTGCCATGGCGACAGCGCGCTCGGCCAGCGCATTCAGATCAAAGCCGGGATTGGCCGAGACCGAGGCAACCTGATTGCCAACAAACACCCGCAGCGAAAAATCATCGCTCTCGGACGATTCGGTGGATTCAACTTTGCCCAGACGCACACTGACGCTTTTGGCCCTTGAACGCACAACAACGGCATCAGCTTTGTCGGCTCCGGCCTTGCGGGCCAGCTCGACAAGCTGATTGGCGCGAGAAAGCAGATGGTCGGCTTGATTTTCAGATGACATGGCTTGGCCTTTCGTTATCCATCCATTTATTGTGCATTGCTGATTGCATCAAGGGCATGTCGCTGATTCTGCCGAATGAGAGCATGTCCGGGAAACGTGGATACCGATTTTCCATCGGGCAGAGCGCAGACGCAAACAACGAGCATCACCGAACATTGGAAGGCCAATCATGAGCGTACCCCCTACATTGATCTTTTCCGAGGCGCTCGTGTTGCTGGGTGGTGCGGTGGTGGCAGCTCCGATTTTCCGCAAACTCGGGCTGGGCACCGTGCTGGGCTATCTCGCCGCAGGGGCGGTGATTGGGCCAATTGCCCATGTGATCACCGGAGCCGAAGAGATTCTGTCCGTGGCAGAGCTTGGCGTGGTGTTTTTGTTGTTCGTCATTGGTCTGGAGTTGAAGCCATCCACCCTGTGGCGAATGCGCGCTGATATCTTTGGCCTTGGCACGGCCCAGGTCGTGCTGGGGGGCGGTTTGCTCACCATGGCTGCCGTGCTGTTTCATCTGCTCGACTGGCGCGCCGCCGTGGTGGCCGGGTTTGGACTTTCCCTGTCCTCGACTGCATTCGCGCTGCAAATTCTCAATGATCGCAGTGATATGAACAGCGGTTATGGTCAACGCACTTTTTCCATTTTGCTGTTTCAGGATCTGGCCATTGTTCCGCTGCTGGCGATGATTTCCATTCTGGGAAATCAGGCAGACTCCCAGGGGGCCAACCTCTGGCTCGACATTGCCAAGGCCGTGGCCGCAACCTTGGCGATGATCTTGGCAGGGCGCTATGTGCTGACACCGCTGTTTCAGGTGATTGCCCGCACCGGTGCCCGCGAGGTGATGATTGCGGCAGCCCTGTTTGTTGTGCTGGGATCGGCCATGCTGATGCAGGCGGTTGGGCTCTCCATGGCGATGGGGGCCTTTCTCGCCGGTGTCATGCTGGCTGAATCCTCCTACCGCCACGAGCTGGAAGCCGATATCGAACCCTTTCGCGGCATTCTTCAGGCGTTGTTTTTCATGGCCGTCGGGCTGTCGGTGCAGTTTGATGTGATTTTCGACAATATCTGGACGCTGGTTCTGGCGGTGCCTGCCATCATGGTCATCAAGGCCATCAGCATTTACGGCCTTTGCCGTCTGGCGGGATCAGCCCATAATGATGCCATTCGCATTGCCACCCTTTTGCCGCAGGGCGGTGAATTTGGCTTTGTGCTGTTTACCACGGCGGTGTCGGCAGGTGTGTTTCCAAGCGCCACGGCATCCCTTTTGATTTCCATCGTCACTCTGACCATGGCCCTGACGCCAGTGGTGGCCGCCCTGTCCAACCGTTTGATCAAGGGAGAAGCCCGCGAGGAAATCGAAGAGGACTTTGACGGCGCTGGCTCAGACGTTCTGATGATTGGCTTTTCACGTTTTGGCCAGATTGCCGCGCAAATCCTGCTGGCCAGTGGAAGGGATGTGACCATCATCGATGATTCTGCCGACCGCATCCGTCAGGCTTCACAATTTGGCTTCCGCATCTATTTTGGCGATGGCACCCGGCTGGACATGCTGCGCGCCGCAGGCATCGAAAAGGCCAAAATCGTGGCTGTCTGCACGCAAAAACGTGAGGTGACCGACAAGATTGTCGATCTGATCAGCTCTGAATTTCCGCAATGCCGGCTGTTTGTGCGCTCCTATGATCGCATCCACAGCCTGTCCCTGCGCGCCCGCAATGTGGAATATGAATTGCGCGAAACACTGGAATCCGGGCTCAAATTCGGACGTAGCGCCATTGAGGCGCTCGGGGTTGAGCAGCAAACAGCCGAAGAGATTGAGGCCGATATTCGCCGCCGCGATGAAGAGCGCTTGCAGCTTCAAGCCGTCGATGGACCAACCGCAGGCCAGCACATGCTGTACAACAGGCCAGTACAACCAGAGCCGTTGATCAAGCCCAAACGTGGTGCTGAACAGCAGGAAGAAACATTTTGACGCACAAAACTGAGTTTACGCTCCTTTCAGAGCTTTCAGGAGCATCGCGGAAATTCCCGGCTTTGCGCTGTCAACCTACTAAATCACGGGTAAAAATCCATAGTCGAAACAGTCCATTCGCTATAATTTTATTAATTTATCCCGCCCATTGTGCTAGGCGTAACTGGATTATTTGCTGGGATAATGAATGGGTGCCGCCGAGACCAAAAGGTCAGATAACGGTCAGATTGAAGGCGAGATCAGTGCCTATACCGATCCTTTAACAGGTCTCGGCAATCGTTACCGTTTGCGCGATAAAATCCGTATCCTGTCGCAGGAGCGTGCGGCTGATCCTGCACCGTTTACTGTTGCCCTGGTCAATCTGGATGGTTTCAAACCCATCAACGACTTGTTTGGCTCGCAAGCCGGTGATGAAATCCTCTGTCAGGTCGCCCATCGACTTCAAGCCTGCATTCCCGGCGGGGCCACCGTCACCCGCGATGACGGCGATGAATTTGCCATCGTTCTGCCACTGATCTTTGAAGCCGTGGGCGCTGAGCGCGTCGGCCATCTGATCAAGGATGTTTTGTCTGCGCCTTACGATCTGGGCGACCGCAATGTGCGCCTTTCGGCCTCGCTTGGTTTTGCGGTTCATCCCTTTGCCGGTGAGGATTTTGACACTTTGATGAAAAGCGCCGAGACCGCGCTTTATCGCTCAAAACGACGGGGACGTGGGCAGATCACCGTCTATTCCTCCGAAATCGCCCAGGAAATGCGCCGCTCCACCCAATTGGAGCAGGCCCTTCGCAATGCCATCATCAATGACTCGGTCGATGTGCATTTTCAGCCCATCGTTTCGCTCCACGATGGCAGAACCTTGGGGTTTGAGGCGCTGGCCCGCTGGATTGATGCCGATATGGGCTTTGTCTCACCTGCGATTTTTGTACCACTGGCCGAAGAACGCGGCTTTATTGACACCCTGTCCGAAACCTTGCTGCACAAGGCGGCAGAGGCGGCATTGACATGGCCGCGCGAGCTGTTTCTCTCTTTCAACCTGTCATCAGTGCAGATGACTGATCCGGCAACGGCATCACGCACGCTGGCCATTCTCAGCAATGTCGGGCTGGATCCCTCTCGGCTGGATCTGGAAATCACCGAAACCGCTGTTATGCGCTCGGCATCAACGGCCAATAATATCATTGAAGAGCTGCGTCGTGCCGGGGTGCGCATTTCGCTGGACGATTTTGGCACCGGCCAATCCAGCTTGGGACGTCTGCGCGACTTTACCTTCGACAAGGTCAAAATTGACCGCGCGTTCATTTCGGCGATCACGACAGACCATACCAGCGAGCATATCGTGCGGGCCATCATCACCATGTGTCAGGGACTGGATCTGGAAGTGGTGGCGGAGGGCATTGAAACCGAAGCCGAAGTGGAGTTGCTACTCGGACTGGGCTGTGTGATGGGTCAGGGCTATTATTTTGGCAAGCCCGTCGATGCCATGGCTACGCTGCGCTATCTCTCGCGGCAGTATAACAATATGCCGCATGGTCAATAACGCTTCGCAGGCAAAGCGGCTCAGATGACAGCGCGAAAACGTTCACACCGGGCAAACTCTGCCTCAAGCGCCCGTTTCAGCTCATCCTTGAGCGGTTCGGATGTCTCAAAAATCTGCTTGGCTTTCAGAAAATCCATCACGCCGAATTCATTGACCGGGGGCCGTAGGAAAATCGATGGAGGCCCCAATCTCAATTTCAGGGCGAGATGGGATTGCATCATCAGTTGAGAAGCACCAAACAGGCTATCAATGCGGTTTGGCACCTCATCCAGCGCATCCACGGCCCCGATTGGCCCACCCACAATGTCCACACCGATGATGATATCAGCCAGGCCCGTGAGGTGCTCATAGGGCACCGGATTGAAAATGCCACCATCAATCATCAGCCGACCATCGAGATTGACCGGCATGAACAGGGCGGGAATGGCAGCAGAAGCCGCAAGCGCCTGATAAAGATCGCCCGTCTCGCACAGTTTTTCGCAATGGGCATAGTAATCGGTGGCAATCACCTTCAGAGGAATGTTCAGGCTGGAAAAATCATCCGGTATTTGGGAGGGCAGGAAAGCCCGCAAAATCCGCTCCAGATTGAATTGCCCCAGACGAAATCCGCCGATGGCATGGCGCACGGACGGCGGACGCAAAGCCCATATGCGATTGACCACGGCCTTGCGATTGCCCACCGTTTCCAAGGCATGATCACGCATTTCGGCCGCCGTCATGCCCGCCGCCTTGCCCGCACCAATGATGGCACCGATGGATGATCCGGCAATGGCCACTGGCTCAATGCCGAGTTCTTCCAGCGCTTCCAGCACCAGAATATGGGCAAATCCACGCGCACCGCCCGCACCAAAGGCCACGGCCACCGTGGGCGTCGATGGCGCGTGCTGCGGAACAACCGGCATGGAACTGGAAAAATCAATAGACATGGACAGAGCTGGACCTTATTTGGGCATCGGACCCATGTGATGTTTCATGGCGAAACATAAGCAACGATGACGCCAGATCAAGAGAGCGATAAACCATTATCGTGTTCTGATCTTCGGCAGTGATATTGCATCGGAAGCAATAATTTTTGGTTGTCGCCTCAAACTTTTTGAAAATCGCAGACACGTCCAGGTTATGCTTTCAAGACCGTGTCTTTACTGATTTCGCGCACAGCCGCCACACACATTTGCGCGACTGGGACCTGCGCGGCACATGACGCAAGCGTTTTATCCGTGATAAAACCCCTCCCAAACCCTCCCCACAAGGGGGAGGGAGTCTGTTGCATTCTGTGCAAGCGAATGATTTTTAATCATAAATCATTTTAAAACACAGCAGTGGCAAAGCATTCAAGGTGCTCCCTCCCCTTGTGGGGAGGGTTGGGGAGGGGTCTTTCTTTTGTGCCGTTTACCGAACGATGGAATGAACAAGATATCCGTTATGGACGATAGGCGTAGAAATACATTTTCGTATCGCCAAACACCCGATCTTCCAGCAGTTCAAAAGGTGCAGCAACGGTGACAAGCACATCGCTGCGCTCTTCCAGAATGGCCAGAGCGCCCGGCACAAGCCAGCCACCCTGATGGGCCGCCATAAAGGCTTTTTCACCAAGGCCCTTGCCATAAGGCGGATCGGCAAACAGCAGATGAAACGGCTCCATATTGCTGACTGAGCCGAGCTGGGTGGCATCCCGGCGCAAAATCTTGGCCCGGCCATGCAGGCCAAGGCTTTCGATATTTTCCCATAAAAGGCCACGGCCCTCGACGCTGTTTTCGACAAACATCGCCGCCCGACAGCCGCGTGAGACCGCTTCCAGCCCAACGGCACCCGTTCCTGCAAACAGATCCAGTACGCGCGTCCCATCCAGTGCTTCTGGATGGGCGTGGCTCAGGATATTGAACAGGCTTTCACGGGTCCGATCAATGGTCGGGCGAATGTCATTGCTCTTGGGCGCAGCAAGACTGCGCCCGCGAAACTCACCACCGACGATCCGCATCCCGGCTTACCTCTTGCCCTTGAACGAACCACCCGATGGCTTGCCACCGGAGGATGGACCGCGACTGCCCGATGGACGACCGCCTGTTGGCTTTCCACCCGAAGGCTTGCCGCCAAAGCTTTTGCCACCACCCGGTTTGCCACCAAATGGCTTACCCGTGCTGGGACGACCGCTGTAAGGCTTGTCACCCGCTGGACGATCACCGGCAGGACGACCCGAGTAAGGCCGATCGCTGCGCGGAGCCTGCTCATCACGTGGAGCACGATCCCCACGGTCGGAGCGCTGGCCATAGGCTGGCTTGCCACCAAACGCGGGCTTGTCGCCGCGTGCTGGACGATCTCCACGATCCGTGCGATCCCCATAGGAAGACTTGGCGCCATAGGCTGGCTTGGGGCCATAAGCAGGTTTGTCTTCACGAGGCGCGCGCGGACCACGATCTGCGCGGGCATCATAGCTCGGCTTATCACCACGCGGTGGACGATCTGCACGCTCGCCACGGTCTGGCCACTGGCCGCGTGACGGGCGATCACCCTGCGACGGACGTTCGCTGCGGGCTGGTCTATCACCACGATCCGCAAAATCACGCTTTGCGCCAAAGCCCTGACCATCACGACCGCCACGGCCCTTTGGCTTTTCCTCAACGCCTTCGGCGCGAATCCATTCGCCATCCGCATCACGCGCACGGGTCACCTGCACACGCGGCGCGCCCTCGTCTGAGCGGTAGGAATTGCCACGATCCGGGTTATGCTTGGTCAGCGAGCGGGTTGGCGCGCCATCCTTGGTGCGGCCATAACGCTTGCTCTGCGGGGCATCGCCCGAGCGGCCAAGCGGGGCAGTTTTCTTGGTCTGATCAACCACCGCACCCTTTTCACTCACAGGCCGTGCGCCCGGAGCCATCCACACATTGGCGGTGCGGCTCTGGCCCATTGGTGGACGCTTGGGTTTATCAAAGCCGCCAGCTTCTTCACGACTGCCATCGCGCTTTGGACCACGCGGCTTGGCATCATCCCACTTGCCCTTAGGGGCATCGCGGCGGGTATCCAGACGGCCAAGCGCCTTTTCACGGGCATCATCACGGCTGCTGTTGCCGCCGCGCCGCTGAGGCTTTTCGCCCCGGCCCCAATCGCCCTTATCGGCTTTTGGCTTTGCGGCTACTGGCGCATCCTCATCTTCATCGCCTGCACCAACGGTGTAGATTGGCGCATCGAAATTGGCGCGGGATTCTTCAATCAAACGCGGACCAAGCTGATCGCGCAGCATGCGGCCACGCACTTCCTGCACCCGGCCTTCACCCAGATCACCGAGCTGGAACGGACCGTAGGAAATACGGATCAGACGGTTAACCTCAAGACCAAGTGCGCCGAGCACGTTCTTGATTTCGCGGTTCTTGCCTTCGCGCAGACCCATGGTGATCCACACATTGTGGCCTTGGCTGCGGTCCAGCGTGGCATCAATTGCGCCATAGAGCACGCCATCGACGGCAATGCCTTCTTTCAGCGTATCCAGCTTGGCCTGATCCACTTCGCCATAGGCGCGGACGCGGTAGCGGCGCAGCCAACCGGTGGTTGGCAATTCCAGCACGCGGGCCAAACCACCATCATTGGTCAGCAACAGCAGGCCTTCGGTGTTGATGTC
>DNPN01000296.1 GCA_003501385.1 Rhizobium sp.
CTTGTGCACGGCTTCGGCGAACTTCTTGGCCTGGCCGAGATCGGGCTTGGAGGTTTCCATCCAGATCATGTCGCAATAGGGCGCGTAAGAAATGGCGCGGGCAATGCACGGATCAATGCCGTTCTTGACCTGATAAAAACCTTCTGTGGTGCGGCCTGCATCGTAATCCACAAACGGCTGGTCGCGCTCATCAATGTCAGAGGTCAAAAGCTTCGCGGCTTCAGCATCGGTACGGGCAATGATCAGCGTCGATGTGCCCATCACGTCGGCAGCAAGCCGTGCGGCAGTGAGGTTGCGAATGTGGGCTGCCGTTGGGATCAGCACCTTGCCGCCCAGATGGCCGCATTTTTTCTCAGACGCCAGCTGGTCTTCATAATGCACGCCCGCAGCGCCGGCTTCAATGAAGGCCTTCATGATCTCGAAAGCGTTCAAGGGTCCGCCAAAGCCGGCTTCTGCGTCGGCCACAATTGGCGCAAACCAGGTGTCAACGGAGAGGCCCTTGCCCTCTTGTGTTTCGATCTGATCGGCCCGTTGCAGGGTCTTGTTGATGCGCTTTGCCAGCTCCGGTGCAGCATTGGCCGGATAAAGCGATTGATCGGGATACATCGACGATGCCGTGTTGGCATCGGCAGCCACCTGCCAGCCGGAAAGATAGATGGCCTTGAGGCCCGCACGCACCATCTGCATGGCCTGATTGCCCGACAAAGCGCCAAGTGCGTTGACAAAGCCATCCTCATTGATCAGCTGCCACAGGCGGTTGGCCCCCATTTCGGCCAGCGTATAGCGAATTTCCACAGAGCCGCGCAGCCGCTTCACATCCTCGACTGTGTAGTTGCGCTCAATGCCATCAAAACGGCCCTCGGGGGCGGTGGGGATGATATTGTAAAAATCGGTCATAGTAGGCTCCTCCTGCGTTTATCTCCGACGGTATCGGTTGCGATTTGCCGTCTTATCCTGTGACTTGTTTTACATCGCAACGCGGTAAACCCCAAGTAAATTGCACAAATTCATGCTTTGAAAGAGGTTAGGGTGTCTTGTCTTTCACAAACTGCTGATGTAAATTTGTAAAAATTGTAAAACGCAGAGTGATGTCGCGTTTTGTCAAAATCTGTCGGGGACAGTGATGGTTGAGCACAAGATTTTCGCAGGTCCCAAAGTGCGGCGCATTCGCAATGGTCTGGCGCTGACCCAGACCTCCATGGCGGAGGCGTTGGGCATTTCGCCGTCTTATCTCAATCTGATCGAGCGCAATCAGCGCCCGCTGACCGTGCAATTACTGCTGAAACTCTCCTCAGTCTACAAGGTTGATCTGGAGGAATTGCAGGCCGATGGCATGGGGGCTGGGCCTTTGCGCGAGGTGTTTGCCGATCCGCTGCTGGCGGGTGAAATTCCCGGCGATCAGGAATTGATTGAGCTGGCCCAAGCCGCCCCCAATGCCGCCAGCGGCGTGGTGAAACTCTACCGCGCCTACCGCGAGCAGGCCAAGCGCCTGTCGGAACTGGCCGAACTTTTGGCGCGCGAAGGCCACCAAACCGCGCTGTCTGGCGCGCGCCTGCCAATGGATGAGGTGCGCGATGTGCTGGAGGGGAGAAGCTTTCACTTTCCCACCATCGAGGCGGCGGCAGAAGCGTTTCATGCATCGCTGGATGTAGGTGATGATCTGGAAGGAGCCTTGAAAGCATGGCTGCGCAAGCAGCATGGCATTGTGGTGCGGGCGCTGCCGGTGCATGTCATGCCCAATTTGCGCAGGCGCTATGATCGCCATTCCATGCGGCTGTTTTTGTCCGAGCGTCTGTCGCCGTTTGATCTGCTGCGGGAAGTGGCGATGGAAACCTGCTTGCTGGCTTTTGCCGATGAGATTCGTCTCGAACTGGAGGCTTTGCCGCTGACATCCAGCGAAGCCCGCCGCATTGCCCGGTTTGAGCTGGCACGTTATGCGGCACATGCGCTGATGATGCCCTATGCGGCCTTTCTGGCGGCAGCCCAGCGGGCACGCTATGATGTGGATGTGCTGCGCTCTCGCTTTCGCGTCTCATTTGAGCAGGCGGCGGCACGGTTGGTGACATTGCAGCGGCCCAATGCCATGGGCCTCGGCTTTTTCCTGATGGAGATTGACCACGCGGGCAATATTATTCGCCGGGCTGGTGCACAAGGTTTTCCCAAATCCAGCTTTGGCGGTCAATGTCCACGGTTGAATATTCACGCCACCTTTGCCCAGCCGGGGCAAATTCTGGTGGAGCCGGTTGTGATGCCCAATGGTGCATCTTTTCTGACGCTGGCCCGCACGCTGGAAGGGCCGCAAGGGGCCTTTCAGGAGCGGTTGCGGCGCACGGCCATGCTGTTGGGGTGCGATCTGGCGCAGGCGGGTGAGATTGTCTACGGGGAGGCGCTCGCCAAACCCGTTGAGATAGGCCCGGCCTGCCGCCTTTGCGAGCGGCAAGGCTGCCTTTCCCGCGCTGAGGCACCAATGACGCGACCATTGGGATTGGATGAAATGACAGCCGGTTTGAGCGCCTTTGATTTTCAATGACGTGCCGCAATGCAGCATGATGTGATTTTGCGCTTGTCGCGAGCATATTTCCTTTCTAGTCTGTTAAAGCATTTCCAGCAAAAGTGTATCGCGGTTTTGCGTCCGGAATTGCG
>DNPN01000152.1:0-17430 GCA_003501385.1 Rhizobium sp.
CACTTTTCCCTGACAAACTCTAGCGGAGAAATCATTTGTTCCGAACTGACCACAGATGATGTCGGCGATCCCACAGCCTTGTCTGGTCTTCTTGGCCAGATTGACGGCCCGGTTGCCAAGGTTATCGCTGACGGTGCCTATGCCGGATCGCCAACCCGAGACCTTCTGGCGACACGTCTTGGTGAGGCTGTCGAAGTCATCCTTCCGTCTCCCAAGACTGCCGTTGCTCACCAGCAATCGGCGCTCAATCCATCTGCGCGAGACCGACATATCGCGGAAATCTCGACCAGTGGCCGGATGGCCTGGCAGAAATCCACCGGCTACAATCAACGCAGCCGGATCGAGATCCAGATGGGTCGATGGAAGACCGTCATCGCACCTAAACTCAAATCACGGACCTTCGATAATCAGAAGACAGAAGCAAAGATTGGCGTCCGAGTTCTCAACCGGATGACGGAACTTGGTCGCCCGGAATCTGATCCCTGCAACACGGCCCCTGCCAAACAACTCCTCATGCTCTCCAGTATGTCGCGATGCTCGAATGTATCTGATGGCTTACCTTTAAGTCCGTGGCTTTTTCGGATTCGGAACATCGCTTTTCAAGCGTTGAACAATCAACCAAGTATATAAAACAAGGGGATTAATCCGGCCAGCGCAGCATGGAATCAAACCGATGGCGGCCCCATTCTTCATGCGGCGTGTTGATCACTTCATTGGACCCTCTCGCCTTATCAAGTTCTTCCACCAGACGATCACGCACAATGATCTCTTGCCCCGGATGCAGATTGCAAGGATCAAGATAGAAATAGTGATGTTCTGCCTCATGGTCGCGAACGATGATCGGTGGATTGCCACGGGCCAGCGCGCCTGCCAGATCATAGGCGCTGATATGCGCTTCTTGCGGTGAGAGGATCACCCGCAGGCGATCCAGCGGATTGTGGGTTGGGTCTGGTTCAATCAAAGCCGTCACACCGGGGCGGCCTTCCAGTGCTTCTTTCCACAGATGCAGATAGTCGGCTTCACGGCCGCGCACGCTCGCGTGGTCTCGCTTTTCCCACGCTTCCAGCGCCGCCATGACGCCAAAGACGCTTTCCTTTCCCACTTTCATGCCACGGCCAATGCCCATGTTTTGCAGATAGGCATTGCGCACCAACTCTTTGCGCCCGGCAACAATGCCCGATGTGGGGCCGCCGAGGAATTTATGGCCGGAATAGAGTGCAATATCCGCGCCTTGATCGAGGAAGGTCCGCAGGTCATATTCCGATGCGGCATCGACAATCACGGGCACGCCGCGCGCATGGGCAATTTCGACAAATTCCTTCAAGTGCAGAAGGCCATAATGCACGACATGGTGAGAAACGACATAGACGGCGGCGGCGGTGTTTTCGGTAATGGCATTTTCCATATGATAGCGATGCGCTGACGTTGCCTGCCCCACCAGCACCACCTTGCCGCCGCCCAGACGGATGGTTTGATCAACAGGCGCGCCATAGCTGACCAGATGACCCATCTGCACCAGGACCTCATTCTTTGTTGTGCTGGCATCGGGCAGTTTTTCAATAGCCAGCAGATCGGGCCCGGTAATGGTGCCTGCCACGGCAAGGCTGATACCTGCCGAGCATGAGGCGGTGATAAAACCCGCTTCAGCCCCGGTCAGCCGGGCGATCACGGCGCTGGCTTTGCGCTGAAGATCACTGATTTCCACAAATTGCGGCAGAATAGCCGTCATGGCGGCAATGGCCTCTGGCACCACAATGGATGCGCCAAGGCTGGTCATGGTGCCCGAAACATTGATCACCGGGCGAAGGCCAAGCTGGGTGCGAATATCGTTGGTCATAAGCTTTTCCACTTCTTGTGGGCAAAGGCCCGTCATTTCTACAATCGACAGCTATGCCGTTATAATGTAATAGCCGATCATTCAGGTAAGGATCGCATGATGGATAGCAAGGCACGCAGGGTATCGGTTGCCGCAGACAGCCAGCCGGTTGAGGCCACGGCAGAGCGGCGTTCGCGCGTCAGCGGCATGGACCGCGCTTTGCAGGTGCTGGATCATCTGTATGAAACGGGCGAGCCCGTTGGCCCTTACGCCATTGCCAAGGCGGTTGGTGCGCCGCTGTCCTCCATTTACACCATCATTGATGATCTGGTGGACAAGAACATGCTGACCCGCAGTGGTGACGGGGCCATCTGGCTCGGCCCACGGCTTTATCATTACGGCCTTGCCTATTCCCGTTCGCTGGATTTCATCGGCATTGCCACGCAGGAAATGCATGATCTGTGCCGCGAAGCGGGTGAAACCGTGCAAGTGTGCGGGCGTGACAATGACCATATGCTGGTGCTGGCCATGGCCGAAGGGCCAAGCCATTTTCAGGTCGCCTCGCGGGTTGGCACCCGTGTGCCGCTGAACTGGACGGCCTCTGGCCGCCTCCTCGTTGGCCATTTGCCGGAGAAAGAGCGCATAGAGCTGTTTGCCCATTGCGCCCGCTCGTCGCCAACTGGACGGGCTGAGGTGGATGCGCGGACCTTGTCGGATGCAGCGGTACGGGCCTTTCAACAGCGCCTGTCGATTCAGGCAGGCGAATCGGACTATGCGGTGGCTTGTATTGCCTCGCCGATTTGTGATCGGGATGGTGTCTGTGTGGCCACCATCTCCATCGTCTTGCCAGAGCAAAAGGCGTTTTCTGAAGGCAATCCCTATGTTGGCCATGTTCAGGCCTCGGCAGAGCGCATTGAAAAACGCATGGGTTGGCGGGGTCACTGAGAGAGCCTTTCTCATTCGTGCAATGCCACAATCACTTCGATTTCCACGGTGATATTGCCCGGCAGCGAGCCAAAACCAACCGCCGAGCGAGCGTGCTGACCGGCCTGCCCAAACACCTCCATGAACAGGTCTGAACAGCCATTGATCACTTGCGGATGATCGCGAAAATCTGGCGCGGCATTGACCATGCCGAGCATTTTGACAATTTTGCGCACGCGGGCGAGATCGCCCAAGGCATCGTGCATCACGGCAATCAGGTTAATGCCAGTGAGGCGGGCGTGGCGATAGGCATCTTCAAGCAGCACATCATCCCCGACCTTGCCGGAATAGAGAAAGCCGTTCGCTTCGCGTGGGCCTTGACCGGAGAGGAACAGCAGATTGCCTTCCCGCACATGGGTGACGAAATTGGCGATTGGCGGCGGAGATGGCGGCAGCGCAATGCCCAGAGCGGCAAGGCGCTCATAGGGTGTTGGCAATCCGGCATCGGTGGAGGTTGGCATCATGCTCACGCGGTTTCCAGTTCTAGAGTTTGTCAGGGAAAAGTGGAATCCGGTTTTCCCGAAAAGACAAACGACAACAAAAGAATCTACAGTCTGTCTGGTTCAATCTGAACCAGACAGACTGTAGAATTATCAAAAGCATTTCAGCGCCACGAATACCCATGGCTGTGGCGCACCAGCTTGCGGGCACGTGGAATGTAGCGGCTGGCGGCAATGGCCTCGCGGCCAATCACGGCATGGCGTGGCTCAAACAGTTGGGTCAGGTGTGCAACATCGCCATTGGAATCGGTGGCTTCGAGATCGGCATCAACCAGATCGAAAATGGTGAAATCGGCCCGCGCTCCCGGTGCCAGCCGATCCTGCATCGACAGGCGAATAACGGAGGCTGGCGCATGGGTGACCGCCTCCACCACCTTCTCAAACGGCATGCCCACTGAGAGCAGTTTGGACATGGTTGTGGCCAGATCCCAGACCGGGAAATTCATCGAATGTCCATGCAGATCGGTGGAGATGGAAAAGGGCAAAAGCCCCCGTTTGATTGCCGCTTCCGCCACCTTGAACGAGAAGGAGGCACCACCATGGCCGATATCCAGCCGGATACCTTCGCCAGCGCAGCGCTCGGCGAGGTTATAAAGGTCCTCGTCTTCCATAATGCTGGACCCGGCCTTGCCGTTAAAGCAATGGGTGATGACATCGCCGGGGCCGAGGATTTCCAGCACTTCATCGTAAAGTGCTGGCGGTTCGCCAACATGCACCATCATCGGAATTTTCAGGATTTTGGCGATTTTCTTGCCGAGTTTAACCGGCGTTACACCCCATGATCCAGTAATAACATGGCTGGCACGCACTTTCAGGCCAACAATATGCTCGCTGTTCTCGGCATAGCATTCCAGAATACGGTCGAGATCAATATCCTTGATGTCGCGCAGTTCCGGCACGCGGTTGCAGGCCACCAGACCAATGGAGCCGAGGTTCAAGAAAGCCTTGATCCGCTCTCGCGATGGCTCGATGATATATTCGCGAAAGCCGTGGAAATTGGCCTCTCCAGCGGAGCCTGCATCCACCAGCGTGGTCACGCCGCGTTCTGCTCCGCATTCCGATGGGCGAATGGAAATATCCGTGCCGCCATGCCAGATATGCACATGCAGATCGACCCAGCCGGGCGAGATCCATGCGCCTTTGCCATCGATCACTTCTGCATCTTGTGTCAGGGCGATATCTTGTCCGACCTTGATAATCTTGCCATCAGCACCAATCAAAATATCGATGGCCTGCGTGGGTGTTGCCTCGCCAAAGGCCAAAGGGCGGAGGTTTTTCAACAGCAGGAGGCCCAAGCCTTGTTCCTGAGGCAGCATGGTCAAATATCCTTTTGCAGTCTTGGGTCGAGCATGTCGCGCAAACCGTCTCCGACGATCTGAAGCGACATCACAGAGAGAACGATGGCAAAGCCGGGAAACAGCGTCATCCAGTCGGCCTGATCAACATATTGCCGACCAGCCGCAATCATGGTGCCCCAGGTGGGGATTTCCGGACTAACGCCAACACCCAGAAACGACAGGCCAGCCTCGGCCAGCATGGCGCTGGCGAACAGAAATGTAGCCTGCACCAGAATGGGCGACATCAGATTGCGCAGCACATGCCGCACCATGATGTGTGTGGTGGAAATACCAAGCGCACGGGCCGCTTCGATATAGGGTAGCTCACGGATTACCAGCGTGGAAGCTCGCACAATGCGGGCCAAGCGGGGTGCATAAACCACTGAAAGTGCAATGATCACCGTGGTGAGCGATGGTCCAAGCGCTGCGACCAATGCAATGGCCAGCAGAATATCGGGAAATGCCATCATCGCGTCAATCAGCCGGGCAATTGGTGTATCCAGACGGTGAAAAAAGCCTGCGAGCAGCCCAAGCGTGACGCCAATCAGCGATGACAGTACCACCACTGAGGCCCCGACCAGCAGAGAGAGCCGCCCCGCATAAATCGTGCGCGAAAACACATCGCGTCCAAACTCATCCGTGCCAAACCAGTAGATTCCGCTCGGCGGTTTTAGCCGGTTCATGATCGAAAGTTTGTAGGGAGAATAAGGGGCGATCCATGGTGCCAACACCGCCAGAAGCACGAAGATGGCGAGAATGCACAGGCCAATCGCTACCGTCTTGCGGCGCAAAAGGCGGCGCAGAAAACGCAAGATTTCTGATTGCGGTGGGGGCGTGCTCTCTAAGGATATGGGTTGGGTCATCAGTAACGCACCCTCGGATCAATCAGAAGATAGAGCATATCAATGGCGAAATTTACCAGCACATAGAGCCCGGCAATCACCAACAAGGCCCCTTGAATAACCGGATAATCGCGGCGCAAAACGGCAGAGACCACGAGGCTACCAATGCCGGGCAGGCCAAACACTGTCTCGGTGACAACGGCTCCCGAAATCAGCACCGCCGCCGTCAGCCCCACCACGGTGAGGATGGGGATCAGGGCATTTTTCAACGCATGGCGCAGTACCACATGCCGCTCTTGAAGGCCTTTGGCGCGGGCGGTGCGCACAAAATCATCGCCCAGCACATCCAGCATGGAGGCACGGGTAAAGCGCAGGATCAGGGATGATGAGACCAGACCCAGCGCAATGGCTGGCAAGGCCAGATGATACATTCGTTCCAGAAAACTTGTTCCCGGTCCGCCATAACCGGAGACGGGAAAGAGTTGCAGCTTCACCGCAAAGAACTGCATGAGGATCAACCCAAGCCAGAAGCTGGGAATGCTGGCCGCCAGCATGGCAATGGCCGTCACCGCTTGATCGAGCCATGAGCCGCGCCGATAGGCGGCATAAATGCCAATGGGAAGCGCCAGCACGCAGGCAATCAGCAGCGCAAACAGCGTGAGGAAAAAGGTAGGTTCTGCCCGTTGCAACAGGGCTGCACCCACGGGCATATCCAGAAAGATCGAGCGGCCCAGATCACCCGTCAACAAGGCCCCGATGTAAAACACGTATTGGGAGATCAGCGATTGATCCAGCCCCAGCTTGGTGCGCAAATCGGCAACATCTTGCGCTGATGCATCCGGCCCCAGCATGACGGCTGCGGGATCACCGGGGGTGACGCGCACGATGATGAACACAATGGTCACCACCAGAAACATCACCACAATCATGCCAAGCAGGCGCTTGACGATATAGCTGATCATGATCTGCCCTCTCGTCGCTTGGATTTATAGGGCATTGGCGGCAATCACATTGCTGAGCCAATGATAGGATTGTTTGGGAATGCGTTGCAGGGTGGGATAATCGACGTAAACCAAGCCAAACCGCTTGGAATAGCCACGGCCCCATTCGAAATTATCCATCAGCGACCAGGCGAAATAGCCGCGAATATCATGGCCCTCATCCAGCGCATCCAGCAGTGCATTCAGATAGCCGTTGAAATAGGTGATGCGGTCATTGTCGATCACCTTACGGTCTGGGCCAAGGGCATCCGGGTAGGAGGCGCCGTTTTCAGTGATGTAAATGGTTGGCTTGCCATAGCGGGCGCTGGTGTCGCGGATCTGTTCCAGAAAGGCCGCCGGATCGACTACCCAGTTGACATCGGTGAGTGGTCCCATGCCTGTGGGCGGTGCGGTTTCGGATACGCCAAAGGTGGTGTTTTTATTCGGCCCGACAAACACCGGATTATAGTGATTGAGGCCGAAGAAATCCATTTTTTGCGAAATGGCAGCCATATCACCCGGTTGAATGAACGGCTGCATGGCATCCGCAATCGGCTCTGGGTAGGTGCCAAGCCAGAGCGGATCAACCGTGACCCTACGCCAGAGGCAATCGCCGAGAATCCGCGCTTCTTCGTGGGCGGCATCGTCATAGTGTGGACGTACCGGACCAAGGGAAACAATATTGCCCACCTCGGCTGTTGGTGCTTCTGCCCGCACTGATGATACGGAATAACCATGGGCAAGGTTGAGTGTGTGAATGGCCTGAAGGCTGGAAGGATAATCCTGCTTGCCGGGCGCATGACGCCCGACATTGTAGGCCACCCACGGAATCACATTTGGCTCATTGATCGGTGCAAAGCGTTTGATCCTATCACCAAAATGCCGAGCGACAACGGCGGAGTAATCGGCAAAAATCTTCGCCGTATCGCGATTGCGCCAGCCGCCATTGTCCTCAACGGCGACAGGCATGTCCCAATGATGCAGGCAAATCCACGGTTCAATCCCCTCATGCAAGGCAAGATCGATCACCCGGTCGTAGAAATCCAATCCCCGCTGGTTCACCTGCCCGCTGCCGGTTGGGAAAATGCGTGGCCATGCGGTGGAAAGCCGATAGGCCTTCACCCCAAGCCCGCGCATCAGCGCAATGTCTTCCGGGTAGCGGTGGTAATGGTCGCAGGCGATATCGGCAGTATCGCCATTGGTGGTGCGGCCCGGTGTGTGGCTGTAAACATCCCACACACTTTGGCCGCGACCGTCGGCATGAACAGCACCTTCCGTTTGAAAGGCAGAGGCCGCCACGCCCCAGAGAAAATCAGGAGGAAAGGATCTCGACATGATATGTTACTTCACTCTGAAGGGTAAGAACCCGCTTATTTCTTGGAGCTGACATTCCAGAAGTAAGGCCATGGCGATGGATGAAAGCCCTCAAGCGTCTTGGCCTTGGCCGAAAGCGCATTGAAATCACCCACCTTGAACACCGGCGCATCCTCATAGAAGGTCTTCTGAATCTCCGCGAAAAGCTTCTGGCGCTTGGCTGGATCAGATTCGGCAATGAATGGCTCAATCGCCTTGGTCTTTTCCGGCGTTGACCACCAGCCGGGATAGCTATCCGACATCCAGCCATTCAGCACAGGCTCTGGCGGAAACGGGCCGTGGGTGATGAAAATATCCCAAAGGGCAGGATCAGCACGCCGTGTTGTCAGGGTTGCCCAGTCATAGATTTGCAGATCAACCTTGAAGCCTGCGGCTTTCAGATACTCGGCTGCCACCTGCGCCATTTTGTAGTGAAACTCATACTGGCGGCTGGTGAGAATGCGCACTGGCTTGCCATCATAGCCCGCCTCTTTCATCAACTTGGCGGCGGCCTCAGGGTCGCCACTGCCGTAACGGGCAATACCTTCCTTGGTGTGCCAAGCATAGCCCTCAGGATAAAGCGCACCATCGACGGCAAAGAATTCCGGGTTGCCAAAGGCGGCCAGCAACATGTCCTGCGGGTTCAATGCCACCTGAACGGCATGGCGCAGGGTCTTGCTGGTCATGATGCCCTGCTTGGTGTTCATCACAAACACAGGCGCACCATAGGGCTTCAACACCACAGGATCAGAGGCTTTCGAGCCTTTCAAGCGATCATAGCTCTCGGGTGCCAGCGAGTCTGTGTAGTCAAACTGACCGGAGACAGCCCCTTCAAGCCGAGTGTTGGCATCTGGCACAGGAATAAAGCGGATTTCATCCAGAATGGCTTTGCGCGCACCACCAAAGCCGTTCGCGGCATCGGTTCTCGATACATAGCCATCAAACCGCACCAGTTGGATATATTGGTCTGGCTTACGCTCTTTCAGCATATAGGGACCGGTGCCGATGAATTTCGTCAAAGGATCGGCAATGGTGGATTTTGGAATGATCACGGCTGCGGAATTGTTGAACGCCAGCAGCGACAACAGCGGCGCATAGGGCTTTTTCAGCGTGATGCGAATGGCATTGTCGCCCTGCGCTGTTACCTTGTCGATATAGGCCACAACCTGTTTGCCGCGTGATGCCGTTGCAAGCCAACGCTCAATCGAGGCCACCACATCAGTGGAGGTCATCACCGAGCCATCATGAAATTTCACGCCAGCGCGCAAGGTGATGTCGTAGGTTTTGCCCTCATCGGTAATCGTGGGCATGGTCTCCGCCAGCAGCGGAATGACATTCCATTTATCATCGAAGGTAAACAGCGTTTCAAACATATGCTGTGTGGTCATGCCTACCAGATCAGCCGTGGAGGCCATTGGGTCCAGTGTTGGCGGTTCCCCAATGGTGGCAACGTTGATGATTCCGCCTTTGTCCCTTGCCAAACCGTGACCCGGTAAAAGCGCAAGCCCTGGTAAAAGTGCAAATGCCAGCGTTGCCAGCAATCCCAATTTGCATTTCATGATGTTCCCCTTTTATTATTCTATAATTGCGTTATATAGATCATAACTAAAGAGTATCGAAACATCCCCGTCTGTCAATGGCCGTTAGTGATGATGCACGAACTGAAAATAAAAAGCCGCGCTGCCCGCGGAAAATGCACCGTGAAAACAATGGATCCAGTTTAGGAAGGGATTGACCGTCTCTTTGTTAAATTTGGTTCGGAACTGACCCATCGGCACTGTAAACTTAGAGTCTGTCAGCGCTAAATTGAATCGTGTTCGGATTCCCTTTTGGTTGAATTTGTGATTCAAACTCATTGCTGGATTGGAGGCCAGCAATGATGGTGCATCCTCTTTCTCTTGATTTGCGCATGCGTATTGCAGCAGCTTTGAGTGACGGTATGACTGTTCGTGCAGCTGCGGTGCGATTTGGAGTATCGACGGCCACGGCAGTTCGGATAGGGCAGCGTGCCCGTTCGGGCAAAGGCTTGATGCCTGCGAAGATAGGCGGCTACGTCAAGCCGATCCTGAGGGGCGACGCAGCAGATGCGGTGCGTCAACGGCTTGTGGCCAAATCCGACTGGACGGTGCGTGCGCTGTCTGCGGATTTGAAAGCTGCGGGGATCAGCGTCTCTCACGACACGATTTGGCGCTTCCTGCGCAGCGAAGGCAAAACCTTTAAAAAAAACACTGGTGGCAAGCGAACAGGACAGGCCGAAGGTGGCCCGGTTCCGAGCACGCTGGAAGACCCATCAGCATCGACTTGATCCCGATCGTCTTGTCTTCATTGATGAAACCTGGGTTAAGACCAATATGACGCGCACCTGCGGCTGGAGCCAGCGCGGAGAGCCTCTCATCGCAAAGGTGCCGCATGGCCACTGGAAAACACTGACCTTTCTGGCTGGCCTGCGCCGCGACAGCATTGTTGCACCGTGTGTTCTCGATGGTCCCATCAACAGCATTGCCTTTACGGCATGGGTCCAGCAATCCCTCGTTCCAACCCTCAAGCCTCGTGATATCGTCATTCTCGACAATCTGGGAAGCCACAAAGGCAAGCCTGTGCGCGATGCCATTCGCGATGTCGGGGCTCACCTCTTCTTCCTGCCACCCTACAGTCCTGATCTCAATCCTATTGAAATGATGTTTGCAAAACTCAAGCTCCTTGTCAGAAAAGCCGAAGAACGAACCGTCGAAACAACATGGAGACGCATTGGCCAACTCCTCACGGCATTCACACCACAAGAATGCTCAAACTATCTCAGCCATGCTGGGTATGGTTCAAACTAAACCTGACAGACTCTAGAGCCAGCACGTCGGAAACGACAACCTCTCTGCCGTGACGACGTGCAATCCGCCGCGCATTCTTAGCGACTTGGGCGATAGCCGCACCGGAATAGCCGCTCGTAGCCCTAACTGCGTCTTGAAGGCTTTCAATCGAACCAGGGGCTCGAGATTAAGGTGCATCAGCAACATCTGGGCACGCGCCGAGCTGTCCGGAAGACCGATTTCGATATGGCAATCCAAACGCCCCGGCCTGCGCAAGGCTGGATCAAGATGATCCGGATAGTTCGAGGCCACAATCACAATGACACCATCGCGGGCATCGGAGCCGTCGAGTAATTCCAGCAGGGCAACCGAAAGGCATTCTGCAAGCGTCAATGTTCCCATTTCTTCCAAAGCCGCAAGGATTCGAATGCGATCACCAAGCGGTGCATCGTAAGCGGCAAGCTGACCCCATCTGGCGTAGTTAGAGCGTGCGCCTGTATTGCAGATAGACGATTCACAAACTGTGAGCTTCTATGTCTGCGCCTAGCTCTGGAACCAGAAACTTCCATATGATCGAGGCTGTCCCTGAGCGCTTGGAAGGCGCTCCAAGGCAGTTCCGCCGACGTTGGTCGGATGAATTCAAAGAACATGCTGTTGCAGAGGCGATGGAACCGGGTGCCAGTGTTTCAGCGATCGCACATCGCATTGGAATTCATCCATCGCAGCTATTTGGCTGGCGTCGCGATGCTCGGGAGCGACAGCAATCCGCGTCGTCCGGAGCCGCTGTTTGCACGCAAGCCGGTTCTGGCGGCTCACATTCAGTGATTGATGTTGTCATCGGCGATGTGGTTATCCGGGCCGGACCCGATGTTGACGCAGCGCACCTGCAACGGGTGATCCGGGCGGTACTTTCAGCATGATCCCGTCAGGCGTCAAAGTCTTCCTCGCGAGCCATCCAATCGACTTTCGTAAGGGGCCTGATAGCTTGCTGTCGTTAGTGCGCGATGCTGGCAGCGATCCGTTTAACGGAGCGCTCTATGTCTTCCGGGCGAAACGAGCAGACCGGATCAAGATTGTCTGGTGGGATGGCTCAGGCGTTTGCCTTTATGCAAAGCGGTTGGAAAAGGCGCAATTTTGCTGGCCGCGCATTGGTCACAACCGGGTCCAGCTCAACAATGCCCAGCTTCTGGCTTTGGTGGATGGAATGGACTGGAAACGCGTTCGATCAACACCGATCAAGCCACCCGAGATTGTTGGGTAAAGCCCCTGCGACGAATTGAATCATGCACCTAAAGCCTGTCGCAGTGAATAGGATTCACTGCGACAGGCTTTATCTCTTATTTAGCCGCATGTACGTTATCGTTTTATTGAGGACAATAAAACGCGACATGCTTTAAAACTACGGGCGGATCACGGCAAAATATGCTCTGATCATACGCATGACGCGACCCGAGATAGAGTTCCCGGATGATGTAGAGGCACTCAAGGCCATGGTTCTTGCCATGACTGAGAAGGCCGCTCGCGTCGAGGCTTTGGAAAAGCAGGTCGACGATCTCGAGGCCCGAAATGCGGATGCCGATGAGCGCATCGAGCGGCTGACACAGATCCTGAAGCTTTTGACCGCGCGCGCTTCGGGCGGCGTTCAGAGAAACTTGCAGCGGCCAGTGTCGATGACGAGCAGCATACTTTTGTCTTTGAGGAGATCGAGACCGGCATTGCGGCGATCAGGGCCAAGGTTACGAGTGGCATCAACAAAGATGGCAAACGTCCACCGAGGCCACGCAAGGGCTTTGCGCCGCATCTGGAGCGTATCGAGGTGGTGATCGAGCCGGAAGACTTGCCGGAGCATGTGGGCAAGACAAAAATTCTGATCGGAGAAGACATATCCGAACGATTGGATGTCGTTGCAGCGAAGTTCCGTGTCATTGTCACGCGCCGTCCCAAATACGCTTTTAAGAACGAAGACGGCGTGATCCAGGCTGCGGCCCCGACACATATCATTGAGGCGGGCATTCCAACAGAAGCGCTTCTGGCTCAGATCGCCGTGTCCAAATATGCCGATGGGCTACCACTCTACCGGCAGGAAGCGATTTACGCCCGCGACAAGGTCGAACTTGACCGCAGGCTAATGGCTCAATGGATGGGAAAGCTGGGTCAGATCCGCGAAGCGCCCAGATCTGTTGTTGTCGCAGGACTACCGCGACAGCTTTCTGCTTATTGAATTCAAACGCCCTTCTCATCCGATTTCTCGAAAAGATATCGCACAGGCTGAGCAGTATCGGGATGACCTTTATCCAAAGCTGTCGTCGAGCAGTCATATGGAAATACTCATGGTTGACAAAGGCCGAGCGACGACGTTGAACACGCAGCACATGAACGAATCCATAGTCATCAAGTCCTACGAGGCTCTTATTTCCGCCGCCCGTACGGAATTGAACTGGCTCATATCATCTCTTTCCTGATCGAAGACATGGCAACGAAACTCATCGAACAGATCGCCAAGACAGCCCAAAACTGCGTTCAGCAGAATCCCGTGATTGTCCTTGGAAGCGGAGCATCCGCATCCTACGGCCTGCGTGGAATGGGTCCATTGGCCAAGCACCTCATCGATACTGTCGACGCGTCTATTGGTGAGGAGGAAGACGCATGGCTCCTTGTGCGAACAGCACTTTCTCAAGACGAAGGTCTTGAAGAAGCGTTGCTGAATAACTCGGTACCCGCGTCCCTCTTGGCGAAGATCATAAACCGTACATGGGAAGCGATTGCCGCCGACGATTTGAACTTGTTGTACAGAGCAAGCCGTCGAGAAACTGAATTTGCCTTGTCGAGATTGCTACAAGGCCTATTTCGTAGCACGCAGAAGGTCATCTCGATTGTCACGACGAATTATGACCGCGTGGCAGAATATTCAGTCGATCTTGCTGGCTACATGCATGAGACAGGTTTTTCACCGGGGTTGATACGTTCTCGCCAGCAAAGTGCTTTTGTCCCCTTTCTTGGCAATCAGGAGATACGCAGAGTCCGAATTTGGAAGGTTCATGGCTCGCTCGACTGGTTTTCAGACAAAGAGGATGTGCCGATATGTCTCCCTCTGACACCAACTGTCCCTGAAGGTTTCAGCCCATTGATTGTAACCCCTGGGACAAGCAAATACGAACGTACGCACGATGAACCATTTCGTTCGGCTATCCGGGGTGCGGATGCCGCGATCGGTGGCGCAAATGCTATTCTCTGCGTTGGATACGGATTTCGAGACAGACACATTCAGCCAAAAATCATTGAACGTTGCCGTGGCGGCAACGTACCCATCATTGTGCTCGCGCGAACCTTAACCCCGGAAGCCCATGAATTTCTGAATAAGAGCGGTGGGCGTTCGTGGCTTGCCATGCAGATGCACGAGGGGAACACACGCGTGTTTTCACCAGAGCATCCGGACGGAGCTGACCTCGATGGGGACACGTGGTCTTTCGATGGATTCAATCGGTTGGTCTTCTAAAGGGGAAAGAGGATGGCAATTTTCGACTATGCCGACGGCGAAGCGCTTGGCAGGATTATTTCAGTCGATTCCAGCAATGTCGTTGTACGAGTTGACGACTTGGAACGCCTCAAGAGGATACAAGTGAACAGACTGGCTGTTCTGCAAAGCAGTCGGCCGGGACAGCACTTGGTAGGTGTGGTTGCGCGGATTACGCGAAAAGCTCCGGATATCCCGAATATCGTGGATGAAGATGAAGATCCTTTTGATCTGCCTGAGAACAATCTTGTTCGGGTAAACTTAATTGGCACCTTGCTTGACCGTGACGGTACACACGAAAACGTCTTTAGACGCACACTGGAAACCGTTCCCGAAATCGATGCCAATTGTTTTGCCCTCGAGGGGCCGCGACTAACCTCCTTTATGCAAGTTGTTTCCAACGTTGATGCTGACGGCCCTCGTCTGGAACTTGGATCCTACACACTTGATGAAGGAGCCGCCGCTTATCTGAATGGGAACAGGCTGTTCCAGCGCCATGCTGTAGTGGTAGGAAGTACGGGGTCGGGCAAGTCAGTCACGACAGCTCGCCTCCTTGATCAAATCGCAGCCTTGCCACTCGCGAATGCCATTCTTTTTGATATCCATGGTGAGTACGGCACACTGCTAGGAGATGAATTTCGCCATCTACGCATAGCCGGACCAGCCGATCTCGACCAAGGGCGAGGATTGGCGGACGGCGTTCTTTATCTGCCCTACTGGTTACTGGGATATGAGGCCATGGTCTCTTTGTTCGTCGATCGGACGGATCAGAATGCCCCTAACCAAGCGATGGTCATGTCGAGTTGCATCACGGCTTCGAAAAGAGCATTTCTCGAAGCAGGCGCACATGCGGATATTCTTGCTAACTTCACGGTCGATAGCCCTGTGCCGTTCGACATCGACAGCGTCCTAAATGACTTAGTGCGTCTGGATACCGAGAGAGTCCCGGGAGCAAAAGCTGGCACGGATAAAGCTGGAGACTTCAATGGAAAGCTCAGCCGCCTGATCGCCAGATTTGAAGCAAAACGTGCGGATCGTCGTCTGGGCTTTCTCTTCCAGCCGCATGCCGAATGCATGGATATGGGCTGGCTTGTGCAGATGGCTCATTGCTTAGTGGGCGGTCGAACAGATCAAGCGGATGGTCGTGGGGGAATCAAGATTATTGATTTCTCAGAGGTACCATCGGATATTTTGCCATTGATGGTCAGCCTCCTTGCCCGGTTGATTTTCAATATCGCGCAATGGACACCTACCGATAGGCGGCATCCAGTCGCACTGTTCTGTGATGAAGCTCATCTTTATATCCCCGAACATTCGAAACGGGATTCCGTCGATGACATTTCGGTTGGGATATTCGAGCGAATTGCCAAGGAAGGCCGAAAGTATGGGGTTGGATTGGTTGTGATCAGCCAACGCCCTGCCGAGGTGAACAGAACGGTCCTAAGCCAGTGCAATAACGTCATTGCGATGCGATTGACCAATGGTGATGACCAAGCGGTTATCCGGCGGTTGCTTCCCGACAGTCTTGGTGGTTTCGGTGACCTACTCCCGGTGCTTGATATCGGCGAGGCGCTTGTGGTTGGAGACGCCAGTCTTCTGCCAAGCCGTGTGCGAGTGGCTGAACCACGCTTCTGGCCGAACAGTGCGACTGTTGATTTTTGGACGAGGTGGGCGCAAGGGCCATCAAATATCGATACCGCAAGTTCAATCTCTGCCTGGAGACGACAGAGCTCACGGTAAAATACCGCCGCATTTCCTGCGACCACCTGTCAAGAAAAAGTTTGGTGGCAACTGCTACATAATGGCGCTTTGTTGATTTCCGCACCCATTTAATCACGTTTTCTGTTACGTAATGATCCAGGACTTACATTGAATTAATCATTTTTTTCAGATCACTACTGATATTGGACAGGATCAGGCTCAACTGAAAATACTGCTCATTTCAAAGCGAAAATCAACAATTCAGCTCCCTATGTCGAAGGTAAGTCTATCAGTCGGAATAAGCTTTCATGCCGGATGCAGCCTGAGGTAAATCGTCCAAATCTAGCCGTTCCTTAATTGTTACCGCAGTCATGAGGTCCAGAGTGAGAAAGTGATCAAATTTCGCAACATGTGGCTTGGATACGCCGCTCATCAAAGAGGCAATAGAAGGCACGTCGCCCGCAGCAAATGTACGCAGACATTCCTCCACGCCCTCTGCGGTGCATTCCATGAGTTCTATGGCAAAGCGCAGTTGCGCGGCCTGAAAATTCGCGCTCTGTAGGGCTAGAGACAGTGTTGCGAGTTTTCGGGTTCCAATCCAGGGCAGCAAAAGAACGCCATTACCAAACGGAATGATGGACCTGTTTTCGAGACCAAGCTCTTTGTACGTTTCCCGCGCACCATCCAACAACTCTTGAGCGACACTGTCGATGTAGGGGAAACGCTCCGTACCACCAAGAACGTTCCGCATCTGCTGAACAACATGGTCATGGATAATACCGCTTGCTCCGCTGAATCTGGGCGGCTTCCCGCCCTTCGCAGCCTTCACCGTGATCGCTCGGCTGGCGTCGTCTACAGTGATAACCTGCCACCGTCTCCCGGCAAAGATCAAGGTTTCACCAGCCTTCAAAGCCGAATCGAGGGGGTAAGTGCCAAGCACGCGGTTGTCATGCAATATCCGGTATTCGCGTTCAATCGCGAAAACTGGATAAAACTCGTAGGATTCTGTGATCTTTTCGCCATTTTCACCGATCATTAGCAACCCATCAGGGGATTGCTCGATCAGCCTGTTATCCTCTGACCCCATACATTTCAGCAGGTCAACAAACAATGCCCGGTCAACGGCCTTGAAGGGTCCTCGTTCACAGAGCATCCGCCAAGCGGTGGTTGGCTGCAAACCACCTGTTTGGACAATCAAGGCCAGCACCTGATGCAGCAATGTTGAAAGATGAAGGCCAGCAGGCACCGGCGGCTCGCACCAGCCCGCCTTTAAACACTCAATCATCGCAATGGACTGCACGAGACTGAGGTTTAATCTGTCGAGAGGATGACCTCCGCGATCGGGGGGCGGCTCGATAACAAAGAGACGCATGATAGCCGGATTTCCGGCACGCCGACCCGACCGCCCAAGACGCTGCCGAACGGAAGAGACAGAGAAGCCCGGCCCAATCTGTGCAACACTCTCCACATCGCCTATGTCGATGCCCAGCTCGAGTGTTGTTGTTGCAACCGCCGTTGTTGGTCTGGGATCATCTCGCAGCCTGACTTCGACATCCTCTCTCTCCGCTTTCGAAAGGCTGCCGTGATGGGGAAAGAACT
>DNPN01000152.1:17672-23266 GCA_003501385.1 Rhizobium sp.
TGCCGTGATGGGGAAAGAACTCGTTGGGAACGCGATGTTCCTCACACATTCGGCGAAGCCGATCAGCAAACAGCTCGACGCGCTGGCGCGATCCGCCAAACATTAAATTCCGCTTGCCTCGCAGAAGCCGAAAGACATCACTTGCTAATCGATCAGGGATACCGTGGACTTCGGCATCGTCGTTTTCCGTCTCAGAATCGTCCAGATCGTCATCGCTCTCGCGCGCAACGGCACCAGATTTCGGTTCTCTGGTATAGTAACCCCGTATTTGAAGTTTGACTCCGTTACTCTCGTCTTCACCATGGATTTGCGTGACCAGCGCGCCCTCAGCGGGCCTGAGTGCATCGGCTGCGAGGTTCATGTCGCCAAGCGTGGCCGATAAACCAATCCGATCGATGCGGTCTCGACCACAAGCAATCTCAATGCGCTTCAGGATGGACTGCAATTGCATGCCGCGTTCACTGCCGATGAAAGCGTGCAACTCATCAATGACAACGGCATCAAGCGACGAAAACAGGAAACGAACCTCCCGACCTCGTCGGACAAGCAGAGCTTCAAGGGACTCAGGCGTGATCAAAACAATGCCGCTTGGTCGCTTTCGTGCCCTCGCCTTGGCGTCTGAAGACACGTCGCCGTGCCACTTATGAAGCTGGATATCGCACGCTTCACACAGGCTTTCCAACCGCCGGAATTGATCGTTGATCAGCGCTTTGAGAGGGCTCACGTACAACACGGAAAACCCGTCTCTGTTGTCCTTAGCGAGAACACGCGTAAGCAATGGCAACATTGCCGCTTCTGTTTTACCAGCAGCGGTCTTGGCGGATATGACAACGTCACCACCCCGCAGGACGGCAGGTATGGCTTTTTCCTGCACATCGCGCAGGCGTTGCCATTTCTGTTGCCAAACCCACCGCTGAACTTCAGGGCTGAGGCGATCAAAGGCGGAGGGTGGCAAGTTCATCACCAATGTCGTCGTTATCCTCGATGACATCAAAGTCAGACGAGCCTTGGTGATCCACGGTCACCTCGACCTTGGTCAAAATGTCATTCCATTGCACGTCCGGATTTTGATCGAGAACGGCCAGCAAATCCACAAATGCCTTAACGGTGTTGCGTGGGGTGCGGAAATAGGCATCACCGATGGTGTTTGAGCAGTGGTCCATAAAAGCAATCAAGGCTTCGTCCGGCACCAGATATTTATCCGGATCACCACCAGCAAATACGTCCCGCAGACGCTCCAGCAGATGGAATAACTCTTCTGGGGTCAGGCTAGGCAGATTGATGACAGGGCCTGAGTAGTCCGTCAGCCCGCCAACGGCAAAGCTATTTTCGGCAAGCCTGCTCTGGAGAGCTTCATATGAGTAAAGGCCACGACGTGGATCCAGCAGAAACTCTGGTGTTCCGCCGAGAATGAAGCCAATCCCCTCCGTGGTACCCTGCAAAACGTCGTTGAGGATGCGCAATATCTGCTCATAGTTTTGTTTTCGGGCCTGCACATTCTGCAACTTGTACAGGTTGACCAACTCGTCCAAAGACACAAGCAGGCCACCAAAGCCTGCTATCCGCACGAACCGCGCAAGGAGACGAAGCCCATCGTAGAACGATGCGTCATCAATGATGGTCCGCACACCAAGATCGGTCCGAGCCTCTGTTTTCGTTGTGTATTCACCTCTCAGCCAGCGCAGGGCATTATCTTGTAGAGCCGTGTTGCCTTCTTCATATCCCCTAGCATAAGTGGCCACGACAGTGGCAAAGTCGTATCCAGCGACCATTTCTCGAATGTCACCAAGACCCTCCTTGACAGCGGCCTCGACGGGAACGCCCGAAGCGACTGCGCGTTCGGTGACTTTCTGGATATAGCTCTCGAGGATATTTCTTAAAGCACCACCATCTGGTGCTGTGCGGGTTGAAAGGCTGCGCGCCAACTCCGCATAGAGCGAGCGCGCCTGACCATTCGTTGCATGGATACGACGATCCGGTGAAAGGTCGGCCTGACAGACCGCAAGTCTGCTTTGCAGAGCAATCTGTCGAACAAGGAAAAGAAAGAAAGTTTTCCCGGCACCATAGGCCCCAATAACAAATCGGATACTCGCCCCACCCTGCCCTACGCGATTAATATCGCGAATCATGGCATCGATTTCACGCTGCCGTCCGACCTGGATGTGCTGTAGTCCAAGACGTGGCACGACACCTGCCCGTAAGGCATTAATGATCGTGTCGCGGTCGCGCGGCTTCATGGCTGGCTGTTTAACTGTCATGCGGATACGCTTTCCATAACGTCGTCAGATTTTGTTGCAGGAATGGATGGGAGAAGATGAACGTTGACGTCAACTGGATCGTCTCCTTCAAGAAGGAGATCATCGAAACGATCAAGCGCCCATTCGTTGATTACTTCCTTTGCGGCACCGGGCATCAACCCGCCTTCGCGCACCAAACGCTCGAAGTCAGCGGCTGACCAGGACTGGCGAGCGATAAGCTCCATTAGAAGCGATCCGTATCGCTGTTCCAAACCATCAAAACGTTCGCCGTCTGATGTCACGTCGTCTGGAACTGGCTCTATAGAGATGGGAGCCGCCTCCTCTTCATCCGTAAAAATATCGGCAAGAACGCTGGATGTTATGCGGGTTTCTGAACGGATGCTTTGTAAACGCGTAATATCGATTGCCGGGCTCTTGGTACCAACGGGTGCGGGGCGAGACCTGACAGCAACAGAGGGATCTTCCCGGGTCGCGTGAGCACTATGAAGCCTGTCATAAAGACCGTTTACCGCCAGCCCCATCCGCTTGAAGATCAACTCGAGCTTGCGAATTTCGTCTGCATGAAGTTCACCGTCGGCGACAGCCATACTGATCAATTCGGTAGCAACCGCCTCGCGCGCATCAGGCGGAATATCTTTGAGACGTTTCATCCAATCATCGAGTCGTTCGGGCCTTGCTTCATTCAGCCGCACCTCGGCTATCAAACGCAGACGGTCATTTTCAGTCAGATCTGGTGCTTGCTGTATTCTCTCAAGAATAGCGTTTCGCTCGCTTTCATGGAAATGGCCGTCAGCATGTCCCACGATCATGCCGAGCATGAGACTGAGCTGAAGCTCACGAAAATACGGCGTTGCTTCCGCAGATTGACTGGGTTGTAACGGGAACACAATGACATCGTCGCCGGCACCTGACACCTTAATCGCATAGGCTGGGTCACAAGTGACACCGAGGTTAAATGCTGCACAGAGTTGGCTGATGTCTCGAAGTTTCGATTTTGTTGGCGCATCGCCAAGATCAATCCCGGTGATAGTCGCAATCTGAGCAACAGTGACTGTCGTTTGTTGGCTTGCCAACGTTTCCAACGCCGCTAAGGGGGCGGTCTCAATTGTCTCAGCCGCACTGCGCCGCAAAGAAGAGGGAAGTTTTGCTATTGCCGAAAGGTTCGGCTTCAGCCCCGGCAATCGCCCGACCGCGCGGCTATAATCATCAAGCGCGTCAGTACACTGATTGAATAAATTACGCACCGTATTGATAGGTTCAGCACGGTCTGTAACATCGGGGATCATTCCACCGGATATTTCGACATCGACTTCAAACGTTCCGCTGCACGCGCGATAGCGCTTTTTCAGCGCTTTCACTCTACCGGGTTTCATCACGTAACCCTTAGGATACCGTTCGGTCGCCGCAGTGATGAAAAGTTCCCGCAGCATCTCCGGTGCTCGTTTGGCTGGCGTGCGCACTCGGGTTTCAGGGTGAGTCATGGCGAAACGTAATAGCAACTCTGGCTCAATCGGCCTCTGATCACGAACCCGAACGCCGATTGCGATTTTGATAGCTGTGGGAATCTCAAAGCCGTTTGGTTGCAGATTGGCGATGAACGCCTCTGATGGCTCTCCACTGCCCAATTGGACCGCCGACAACAGATCAGTGGCGTAGCGATTGAATGAACCGTTATGGCCGTAGACATCCAGTAATCGTTGAACTTCATTGATGACAGCGTCATTGCCCGGCGCAGACGGCTCCAGCATCAAGCGGCGCTCCAGGCCGTAGAAATAGAGGAAAACATATCCAATATATGTGATGGGGTCTGACCTGTCTCCCGCCAGCCACTGAAGGTAGGAATATCTGGCTGAAGGCGCGAGCTGGGCGTAGGAAGGCCAATAGCCCATCGTTTCGCCATTTGGATCGCCGGACTTTGCAATGCTATACCGTGGATTGATAAGGCAATTCTCATCATCCCCCAAACGACCCTGCTTTGAGAGCGACGGGCCGACATAGATCAAGCCCTTTGTGATTGTAAAAGGCCCGACAGTGACTGGCGTTGAGGGGGACACCCACAGTGAACTGCCCGTTACCTGAGGCTTTGCCGACTGCTGACTGTATTTCTCTTCACTGCTGTTTTTATTGGGCGCGGCTCGATTGTTGTGAAAATTCAGCAACGAAGAATTTTTGATTTCACTGTTCGCACTCGGTGACGCAGGGGTTGGAGCAATAATTTCCACCAATGTGTCATTATCAGCGCTGGCGACGGCCGCTGGAATAGGTTTTGTCGAAAAGGAGTGCCTAGGGGGTGTGGTAAGCGCAACTGAAGCTTGAGCCGCGACTGGATGACAAGCTACAGCTCCGGCTTTTCGGATTGAACGACCACGCCACCAAGCCCTCCCGAGGAATAAGACAGCTCCCCAGAAGACGATCTTCCATAAAACAGAAGATGCGCTGTCGTTGCCAGATGACGATTGTTTTTCGACCAAATCGGGCGTTGGCTGGATGTTTTGAGGCACCTTAATTTCGGCCGCCGGAACCTTCATTGGAGCCGTCTCGTCCGGTGCCTTCAGCGCAGCATCAGCAGCGGGGGCGACATCAACAGACTGTTCACTCACAGAAGGTGAAGAAGCGACGGGGGTGGAAATTGTGCCAGATGGCGGAATTGAAGCGCGTGGAATTAGCCGTTCCAGTGTTGCTTCATCGATAACCCCGGTGGGAGGCAAGCCCGCACTGGCTTGGAATGACTTCAGAGCTGTTATAGAGCGGCGTCCCCACACCCCATCCACGACACCGACATTGTAGCCTCGATCAGCCAAAGCCTGCTGAACGTCCCGGGGAGTTCGGCTCTGCGAAAAAGCATCGGACGCGACAGGATACAACAGCGATCCAAACGTCATCAAAATAAAGGCTATACGTCGCAAGCTCACCACCCCCCGGCATTGGTGGCAATATACACAAAATCGTCGCGCAACCAAGAGGCGTGAACCAGGTTAAAGCACGAGCAAAACGCCTATAAACGCTGATTTTCTTTATTTATTATGATTTAAAAATATAATAGCTGCGGCGACT
This sequence comes from Rhizobium sp., assembly GCA_003501385.1. Lineage (GTDB taxonomy): Bacteria > Pseudomonadota > Alphaproteobacteria > Rhizobiales > Rhizobiaceae > Allorhizobium. The sequence goes on from DNPN01000152.1 coordinate 22,985, forward strand.
TTTGATGGAATGTCTAACTTAGTTCAATCAAATTTTGAGTCACGTATGACAATGTGTTAATTTCCGTGTCCATTTAATCACGTTTGCCGTTACGTAATGATCCAGGATTTACATTGAATTGATCAATTTTTCAGATCATTACTGATAGCGGACTGTGGGTCAAGCTCAAGTGAAAATACGGCTCATTTCAAAGCGAAAATCAACACAATATAGCATCGTTCACAAAACGTGAATCGTTATCATTTTGATTTTTATGGCTTTCATGATTCCATCGGTTTCGGA
>DNPN01000011.1 GCA_003501385.1 Rhizobium sp.
CAGGATATGCACCAGATTAATCGTACGACGCTATAGGGTTATCTCGACCTGAATCTGATCGATGCAACAAGGTCGAAATCATCGCTTCAATGGGCGGTCGAGCTCCGCCATCGCGAAATATGCAGACGCCTTGCGCAATATCTCGTTGGCCTGACGAAGCCCGCGGTTCTCCCGTTCAAGAGCCTTCGTTCGTTACTGCAATCGATTCACTGGATCGATTGCTCCCTTCGGGACCGCTCCTCACTCTCGGCCACATCGCTCGGCAGCCCAGCTCTCTTGCCGCTATCGACCTCGGTCTTCTTGACCCATTCATGCAGCGTCACAGGCGAGCAGCCGATCTTCGCAGCGATACATGAAACAGCAGCCCACCGCGACGGATGTTCTGCTTCGTGATCCAGCACCATACGGATCGCACGGTTGCGAACTTCAGGTGAAAATTTGTTCGTTGTCTTGCGCATGATGGCTCCAGTCTCTCAGAAGTTGGAGCCTCCGGCAAACCCGGGGCGGTTCAAACACTTTATTGAGTTGATTTGCCGTAACGCATCATAAACAGGCCATCGGCCTTGATTGGCAACCATTTTGCGTAATAATCACGAAGCTCCTGTGCAGGGTCTAGATCTTTGAATTCCTCAGGATAAAGCTGTTTTGCGATATATTGCGCATAAACATAATCCGATAATGTGCGCGCACCGCCGTGATAGATCGCGTAAACATCGCCATTTTTGACGGCAGGCAGTTCTGACCAGCCAGCTCTCGCCATATAGGGAGCCAGTCTTTGCCGCGCCATGCTTTCATCAATGCTGAAACCCATGGTCATGGCTTCGGGCTTTTTCTGCCATTCTGAGCCAGCAATCAGGATCACGTCTGGCTTCTGCGCCAAAACAAATTCCGGATTCAGTGGACCAAGGCCCTTGAGTTCACCTTTGGCGATGTTTTGGCCGCCAAGACGATTGACGAGCCCGCCCCACATATCACCGCTGTATGAATTCCCGATAGATGATGCGCCCTTTGAGCCAACTTCAATATAGACTTTCTTTTGCGTCGGCGTGGCGCGTTTCACCCGAGCGTCGATATCGGCCATCGCTGCCTTGTAATTTTCAATCAGCTGATGCGCCCTCGTTTCTGCGCCCATTACTTTGCCCAGAACCTCGGTGGATTGAATGTGTTTCTCCAATGTTTGAGCATTATAGTCGATGGTCACGACTGGTATTCCGGCATCCTCGATTTGCTTCACACTGGTGCCAAGCGCCTTGTTTGCCCAGGCAGGCAAAATCACAAGGTCTGGCCTTGCCGCAACCACTTTTTCAACGGAAAAGTCTCCGTTATCTGTCGCGCCAACATCGGAAATAGAATGCAGTTTGGGCAACGCCGCTTCATATAAAGCATACTGGTTTGGTCGCCAGTCCTTCCAAGGAGCAAGCGAAAGAGCGATAACCTTATCGAGCGCATTGGGGCCAACAACCGCCAGAAAATCCTCGTAGTAAAAACCAAGCACAACACGCTCCGCAGGTTTTTCGAGGCGAACTTGGTGATCAAGCACATCATTGACAATGACTTCAGCATTGGCTTGTCCTGTTATCGACAGAAATTCCAATGTTAATGAAAAAAATAACGCTTTCATGTTTTGCTCCATTTCAATGCTCCCAGGACAGAAAATTATAGTTCCAACGTGATTTTTAGGTTGATTATGGCCCGCTGAAGTGAATGCTCATTGATGTCGCTGCGTGCGCGCACTGAACGGCGCAGACAATTCACGGAAAGAGATATTCGTAGCCTTTGTCCGTCCAGCGTTTTCAAAAAGGCCACCAAAGCGTCAACGCGCATGGAGTACAGGGCGGGAGAAACCGTTAAAACAACCGTCGGAGCGAACACAACACTGGATAAAATTGGGGAAGGCCACGGTCAACTTTTTTCTGCTTTTGCGTGTAAAATTAAACATGATAAAAATAATCATATTTTAATTGACAACACGGCTAATCGCGCTAAGGTCAGGGCATAAAAAATTTATATAAAAGTCTCGTCAATCCGAACGTCTAGGGAGACGTCAATGAATACGGGCATTCCAACATATTTCTTAATAGATCCAAAGAAACTTACACCAACCGAAGAGGTTGACGACATTCATGTCGTTGGGCTCGAACAGAAGATCGTGCAGCACGGGGTTTGGACCGATCCCATTTGTGTCCATACAAATGCACTTTTTGTGATGGATGGCCACCATCGACTCACGGTTGCCAAGCGACTTCAGTTGGAAGCTATACCTGTCTTGTTCAGGGACTATGACACTGTTGAAGTCAGCAGTTGGCGGCAAGGTGAGATCATTACGCCACACAGCATTTTCGAAATGGCGCGCAGCGGCAAAAAATTCCCCGTCAAGACAACCCGCCATATCTTCAAGGGGCCTAAGCCGGAGTGTGCGGTTCCACTAGATGATCTCAAATTCCCCCGTAGCAAGAGCTACACACCCGCACCTTTCGATGGTGCAGGGTTTATGATGACGTCGCAATAGACGTCGCCTCATCACATCTGCCACCATTGCGTAACGTCTCAACCCGACATCGGTTCGGGAAGGCATTATGCAGGAAATTTAAAGCGTTACAGAGTGCTTTGCGCATTTTGTAAGTCGCGCCTTGCTGTGGTCAATTCTTAGAAAATGCGGGGGCTTCTTTTGAGAATCCCTTGCGCTTTCGCACGCCCAAAACCCATTTTCTCCATAAAGGACAGTTCATGACTAAGTCATACCTGCATACACCAGCCTTGCATATTTTGACCCGCACGGACATATCGGACATTGAGTTGCCCCCGGCCGAGGTTATTCGGTTGGTTGAAGATGCCTATCGATATTACGCCAATGGTGCGTCCCGTTGCCCAACGAAATTGATGATGCCTCTTCCGAAGGAAGAGCGCGATGCCGTGTCCTATTCCATGCTGGGATATGATGGCGCTCTGGAACAGCTGGGCTTCAAGACATCCTATCGTCAAGGCAATGATAATGCTGAGAAATATTATACGACGATCAGCCTTTATGATGACACAACCGGCTTGCCTTTTGCGCTTATGGATTGCCAACGCATCGGCGGCTCTCGCACGCCCGCAACAACAGCTATCATTGCAAAATATTGCGCCAAGGAAAACCCGGAGTCTGTTTTGATGGTGGGAACCGGAGCGCAGGGCGTCAATACACTGGCGTATCTGTTAACGGCGTTGCCATCACTGAAGACGTTTCGCCTCTTCGGCACGCACCCAGATGGGATAGCACTGAGCCTTTCGACATTCGTGAAATATTTTCCTGATCGCACCATTGAATTGGTGGATGATGTGCCCGAGGCTGTTTCTCAATCGGACATCGTTGTCGCCGCCTCGGGGCGCGCAGCTCATCCAAAGATCCAGACCAATTGGTTGCCCGCCGGCGGATTGTTGATTTCAGTTGCCAGCAAAGGGGTTGAGGCTGGTGCGCTGCACCAAGCCGATTACGCAATTGCCACAAACGAAGGCCAGATGGGCGTGACCGGAAAAAGGCTGGCAGGTGAAGGGCAGGTTGCCAGCATTGACGCCGAACTGCCGGAGATTGTTGCGGGTCGAAAGCCTGGCCGCCGTTCAAAGGATGATCGGGTTTTTGCCTTCAGCAGTGGCATGATCATCACAGATATTCCCGTTGCCCACGCCTTTGCAATGCGTGCAATTTCGGCGGGCAGGGGTACGAGGGTCGAGCTATGGAAATAGCACCCAATATGATGCAGGCGATTGAGCGACCGTGGGCAATCAACATCAAGCGTGATGTCAAAATTCTGGATCAGATTGCACACGTCGCCAACGGCCCATTTCACCTTATTCATCCGCAGAGCTTTGCCGATAACTTGCTGGCGTTTCAGGCGGCTTTGCGCCATCGAAACGTGGACGGGCATGTCTATTATGGCAAAAAGGCCAACAAGGCGGCGGCATGGCTTCGCGAGGTGGCCATGCATAATGGTTCGGTGGATGTCGCCAGTGTCCCTGAGCTCCATCATGCACTTGCCAATGGCATCCGTGGCGAAAGCATTGGCGTAACAGGGGCCGCCAAAAGCAATGAGCTTCTTTGGCTGTCAGCCCGACACCGCGCAATTGTTGCGATTGATGCATTGGACGAACTTGAGCGGGCGATCATGATCGCATCTGAAACAGAATCATTGCGGATTTTGTTGCGTATTCTGCCACCCAAGGCACCAAACAGTCGCTTTGGGCTCAATCCACGTGACCTCGCTACAGCTTTGCAGCGTTGCGCCGAAGTTCGGGACTCTCTTGTGATGGACGGATTCTCCTTCCATCTCGATGGATATGCCGTTGCGCCACGCGCGGAGCTGGCATCTGCACTGATTGAACGGTGCAAAGAGGCGCGAGAGCGCGGATTTCCCTGCAATGCTATCTCGATTGGCGGTGGTTTTGCCTGCCGGTATGTTGATGAGCAGGATTGGCTTGACTTTAACGCCAATCTCGACCCCAGCCACTTTCATGCAGGTAAGAGTTTCAGCCAATTTTATCCCAATTATCAAGCACCTACAGGTGCCGATATGTTGGATGCAATTCTGCAATCACCCGCAGGAAATGCGACCTTGGCAGCACAGCTCAACGCCGCCAAGATCCAGCTCTATCTCGAGCCGGGAAGGGCGCTGCTGGATGGTGCGGGCATGACGGTGTTCCCGGTTCAGGGATTTAAACAGAATGATGACCACGGCATTGTTACCGTTACAGGGCTGAGCATGAGCCTGTCCGAGCAATGGAAGAACAGTGAATTTTTGCCCACGCCCTCTCTCATTCAGCGCGGGGCAGCGCGTGTGCAGATACCAGTTCGGGCTGCCATTGGTGGCTCAAGTTGCATGGAATATGACGTTTTGACCTGGCGAAAAATTTTTTTCCCCGCAACGCCACGTCATGGCGACCTGATCGTCTATCCCAATACGGCTGGCTATCAGATGGACAAAAATGAGAGCGAGTTTCACCAGCTCCCGCTCCCTCCAAAAATTATTGTGTCTCAACAAGGTGAAGATTTCACCTGGAGGATAGATCAATGAATATTCTCAATCGTCATTCTTTTGATTGCGTCAAGGCGAAAGCATCAGAATTGATTGGTGATACGCCAATGCTCGAGCTTGCAAGAACGGGCACGGGAAGCCGACTGTTGTTGAAATTGGAGCAGTTCAATCCGACAGGATCGTGCAAGGTGCGCATGGCGCGCGCGATGATCCTCGCTGCCGAGCGCGAGGGCAAGCTGAAGCCCGACGGGCATATTGTGGAACCAACCTCGGGCAATACTGGCACAGGGCTTGCGCTCGTGGCCCTTGAGCGAGGTTATCGGTTTACGGCGGTGGTGGATCATCATGCGTCACGCGACAAGCTGCGGGCCATGAAAGCGATGGGAGCCAATCTGGTTTTTGTGGAAGGCAATGGTGAAGGCCCCAGCACAGTACAGCGCCGACGCATGGCCGAAGAAATCGTGGCCGCAACCGGGGCCTTCTGGCCTGATCAGCACTATAATCCCAATAATAATTTGGGCTACATTGGGCTTGCGGAAGAACTGCTGCGGGATGTCGAGGCCGACATTGATTATCTCGTGGGTGCCGTTGGCACGGGTGGAACCCTGTGCGGCACAGTCAAGGCGCTGCGTATGCTTGGCTCCAACGTCACCAGCATCGGTGTCGAACCCACGGGATCGATTATTTTTGGTGGTCCCGCCGGAAAATACTGGCAGACGGGGGCTGGTGCACCGGGCGGATTTACCGTTGGTCCGAACGTAGACCATGCCTTCATTGATGAAGGCCTGACAGTGGATGATGTTGATGCCTTTAGTGCTGCCCGTGTGATTGCCCGCCGCACAGGATTGCTGATCGGTGGCACCGCAGGTGCGGCCATTCATGTTGCCATGAAACGACTGGCGCTCGTTGAGCCCAATAGCACAATGGTTGTTCTCGTTTGTGACGCTGGCGAGAAATACCTTGATAGTGTTTATGACGATGATTGGCTGATTGAGCGCCATCTTTTGGATGGAGCCAAGCACATGAGTGTCCATGGGCTTTTCGATGCCTATCAAGAATCCATGCGTTTGGTGAACGCTCCGGCGTTCTCAATGGGAGCATAGTACCCTCATGGCTTTTGAATTTCGCCAATATCGCGATATTTTATCCCTTGCTGCCCCCATTGTCGGCATTCAATTTGCACAAGTCGCCCTGACCAGCACTGATCTGTTCATGATGGCATTTTTGGGCGTGCAGGCGGTTGCCGCAGGCGGGCTTGCGATATTGCTTTACAATCAGCTCCGCACCATGTGCGTTGGTATGGTTACAGGTGTTGGCAACATGATTGCAGCCTCGGTGGGCCAAAGCGAAAAGCGTACTGGTAAATCCTTGATAGATGATATTGCGCGCAACGATGTGCGCGATATTTTGAGGGCGGCGATGCTGCTGGCTACTCTTGTTGCTTTTGCTGCTGGTGGGCTTTTGGTACTCATTGCTTGCTCGTTGAGCTATTTGGGGCAAAGCCCTGCGGTTGTTGCGGCTGCGCAGCCCATCATGTTTGCCTTGGCACCGGGTTTGCTTCCGATGCTGTGGCTGAATGTGCTGCGGCAATTTGCCGTCGGGATGCGCAGGGCAGGGTCTCTTCTGGTTGTGACAATCGCATCCATCATCATTAATGCAGCACTCAATGCCCTGTTTATTTTTGGCTGGTTTGGATTGCCGAATTTGGGATTGGCAGGCATCGGCCTTTCCACCACAATTGTGCAATTTTGGACATTCTTCGTTTACTTCAGGGCGGTCAAACGCGATGAAAAGCTCAACGACCTGCTTGTGCTGGACGGCTGGAACGCGCAAACCGTTACCGTTAAAAAGATCGCAAAAATGGGCACCCCGATCTCGCTGACCTATGGATCGGAAGCGGCCATTACCTCGTTTGCCACTGTTTTGATGGGAACGTTTGGCCCGGTTGCGCTGGCGGCATCCAACATCGTCAATCAGCTTGCCTATATTGTCTATCAGTTGAACATTGGCCTCTCACAGGGATCGTCCATTCTTGTCAGTCGAACCGCTGGCAAAGGCCGTCTGGATGACGTTGGAGCCATCGCACGACGAACGTTTACGATTAGTTTTGGCACCATGAGCGTCATTGCTTTGGTTTATGTTCTGGCACCGCAATCTGTGCTGCATCCTTTTCTTGCAGAGCCCATAGATCCGGCCCTGGCTTCGCTCGCAGCAACATTGCTTTGGTTTGCGATCGCCCATCAGTTCTTCAAGGGGTCTCAGAACATTTGCATCGGCTTGTTGCGCGGATTGGGCAATACGAAATCGGGCCTGATCAGCACGTTGATTGGCTATTGGCTGGTCGGTATTCCTGCCATGTTCGTCAGCGGATTTTGGTTTGGTTGGGGCAGTCTCGGCATATGGTTTGGGCTATGCCTTGGCTTTGCCACGACAAGTATCCAGCTTTGGTGGCGTTTTATCGCTGATTTGCGGTTGGCGCGCAGAAAGGGCGGCCTTGTTACGCCGAAAGCAAGCGTGGCGACCAGTTAAAGGCTTTGAAGAAACGTAAGCTCAATCAGACGAATTGGGTGATCAAGATAAAAACATGATTGTGATAGTCATAAATTGTTGCTAGTGGTTTTTTGAGCAAACCATCACCAAAAATATCAGCGTTTCCAGTGTATGCCGCAATCAAAAACGCTGATCACCGCCACATCTATTTTATTCATTCGCTTGAGTTTGGAGAGTGCATTATGAAAGTCAAAGGCTTGCGCTTAAGCCCCATGGTTGGGTTGCTTGTGGCATTGGCATCTACCTCTGCCATGGCCGATGAGGCCGCTAAGATCACCATCAAGGATGATCGCGGTGTGTCTGTTGACGTTAAGGTCAATCCACAGCGCGTGGCCGCCATTTCCTACGTTGGTGTAGACGTGGCCTTGGCACTTGGCATCAAACCTGTCGCGACCACCTATATGATGCCAAAGCGGAACCCGGATTATTTACTGGGCCTAACGAAAAACATGGTTCAAATCGGCCAGCGCGCAAAGCCAAACCTTGAGATTTTGTCGGAGACTAAGCCTGATGTTATCGTCGCTATGCGCCGCTATACGGTTGGCAACGCAGCGCAATATGAAAAGATCGCGCCTTATATTGCCTATAATATGGAGCTTTTAAGCCAGAGCTACCAAGAGGTTGCTGACCTTTCAAAACTCCTGGGGAAGCCGCAGGAAGGCGAAAAGCTCAACGCCGATTTCAAACGTGACGTGGCAGATTATGCTGCGAAGGCCCCCAAGGGCGTTCATCCACGCTTTCAGATTATGTGGGGCGGTGATACGCCATTTTCGTTCCACACCGAAAACACTGCGGCATCGATTGTAGCCGCGCTGGGTGGCGACAATATCATTGGTCCAACCCAAAAAGACGGTAAGTTCGGCATGGAGGTCAGCCTCGAAACCATGCTGGAAAAAGACCCTCAGGTCATCTTCGTGTATGACAGTGGTCCAGATCGCCCGCAGGAAAACAATCCAATCTGGAAGATGCTGTCCGCAGTTAAAAATGGTCGGGTCTATTATGTTGGTGATGAGTGGGTCGAAACCAATGGCCCGATTGCTCGGCAAATGGTGCTGCGTGAAGCCGCTCACATCCTGTATCCCGATACATTCCCCGTGGTTGATGTGAAGGCGGAAGCTGCAAAGCTGATCCCTGCCAGCGTGCAGAAGTAAAACTTGTCGTGATCGCAGTAAGGCCACACCCCAACCTGCGCCCGGTGACGCTGGCGACCCTGTTTTTGGTCGCCAGCGCCCTGATGATTGTTGCGGGCTTGATGCTGGGCACATTGCCAATTCGACCTGAGGCGCTTTTGCATGTGCTCTTCACACCCGACGGCAAGCTTGACTCCATTCTTGTCTGGACGTTGCGCCTGCCGCGTAGCCTTGCGGCTTTTGTCGCTGGCGCGGGACTGGGGGTGGCAGGCTATCTGTTGCAAACCTTAACGCGCAATCCATTGGCGGGACCGGGGTTAACGGGTGTAACGTCCGGGGCCATCGCGCCCATTGTGATGTGTTTCGTTTTCTTGCCTTGGCTGTCTTCCGTCTATTATCCCCTGATTGGAATGCTGGGCGGCATTTCGGCAGCACTGGTGACATTGTGGATTGCACGCGGCGGCGTTGGGCGTCCTTTGCACCTTGCACTGGGTGGCATCAGTATTTCTATTTTTCTCAGCGCCATCACCACATGGGTCATTCTGTCCAGTGGGCCGCAGGTGCCATCGCTGTTGTTTTGGCTCTCTGGTGGTTTTCAAGGCCGGTCATGGCCTCAACTGGTCTTCATGTTGCCATGGGTTTGCATTGGTGTGGCCGGCGCGCTGGCCTGCCATCGCGTTCTTGCCATGCTGGCTTTGAGTGAACAGGCGGCTGCCGGCATGGGGCTGAATTTACGGCTATGGAAGCCTCTGCTATTGTTTCTAGCCGTTATCCCGGTGGCGGGTGTGGTACCCGTGGCTGGACCTGTGGCCTTTGTTGGTGTGGCATCGCCGCACATCGCTCGATTGCTCAAAGCAAAAGGACCCGTCTGGAACATTATTTTAACCGCCGTCATCGGTGGCTTTATGGTCGTGTCCGGTGATGTCATTGCGCGCAGTATTGCACCCCCGCGTGAACTTCCGGTGAGCATCATCACCGCACTGCTTGGCGGGCCTCTCTTCATCTATCTGGTGCAGCGCCGCCAAATTGCGGTCGGAGGCTAGGATGAACACGGCTGTTCCCACTCGAAACACCGAAATTCTCTTTTGGATCTGGGTGATTGTTCTTGCCCTGATGGTGCTGGCACCGATTGTTGCTGTTTTGCTTGGCGTGGTCGATATACCGCCCGCCGATGTCCTTGCCGTTTTAACGGGCGGCGGCACTCACGAGGCGCGGTCAATTATCTGGGACATCCGTTTTCCACGCATAGTCACCGGAATGCTGGCGGGTATTCATCTGGCCGTGGCGGGGCTGTTGTTGCAAAATATCACCCGCAACCCCCTCGCAGATCCATCGATAATGGGTATTTCGCAGGGTGCCACACTGGCGGTCAGTTTGTTTTTATTCTTATCCGTGTACATCCACTACACGGGCACAACAGTGTTGCCTGAACTGCCATTGGAGTGGTTGCCGACGGTCGGTACGCTGGGAGGTATGCTTGCTGGCGGACTGATCTATCTTTTGGCCTTTCGCTACGACCTCGGCCCGTTGCGGATCACGCTGTGCGGCATCGCGGTTGGTGCCGTGTTGCAGGCATTGGCCATTGGCTTGATTGCCGGTTGGGGCTCCAACAGGCTTGAAGTTCTGCTCGACTGGTTGTCAGGCAGCCTTTATGCGCGCAGCTGGGAGCACGTAAAATTTCTCTTTCCCTACACGGTGGTTGGGCTGCTCGCACTGCCATTTTTGCGACGTCCTCTTGAGCTTTTGCGGTTTGACGCGCCTGTCGCACGCTCCTTTGGCCTATCCTACCGCCTTCAGTTCTCCTTGGCCTTGCTGCTGTCCTGTTTGCTGGCGTCAAGCGCTGTCGCAACCGTCGGGCCAATTGTTTTTGTTGGTCTGGTGGTCCCGCATCTAGCCCGTAAATTCGCAGGCAAAAGGGCAGCCTTGGTCATGCCCATGACCATCGCCTGTGGCGCTATTATTGTTACATTGGGAGACCTGATTGGCAGGCTTCTTGGACAGGCAGAGGAAATTCCGATTGGCGTTATCACCGCCGTTTTCGGGGTTCCTGTGCTGATTACTCTGATCCGAAAAACACCGTGAGGAACCCATGCTGCTGTCCTGTTCGGAGCTGTCCGTCCATTATGCCCGGCGTAAAGCACTCAACCGTCTGACCCTGTCCATCAAGCCAGGCGAAATCCGGGCGCTGATCGGCCCGAACGGTTCTGGCAAAAGCACAGCACTTCAGGCATTGGCCGGGCTGATTGTGCCACAGGAAGGCAGTGCGGCCATTGATGGAACCCCTGTGAATACAATGCCAAGGCGGCAATTGGCCAAAAAACTGGCGTTTTTGCCCCAGCAACCAACCGCGCCGGACGAAATGACAGTCGCGCAATTGGTTCGGCAAGGGCGCTTTGCCCATGTTGGCCTGCTCAGAAGCTATAGCCAACGCGATGAGGATGCTATTCAGTGGGCGCTGGACAGCACCGGCCTGAGTGATCTGGCAAACCGAAGCCTCAAGGAGCTGTCCGGCGGAGAGCGCCAGCGAGCATGGATATCAGCTGCAATAGCGCAGGAGGCCCAAATTTTGCTGTTGGATGAGCCGACCTCATTTCTCGATATTGGCTATCAAATCGAGATCTTGAATCTTGTTCATCAACTGAGCCGCGACCGGGGCGTGAGTATTGTTATGGCGATCCACGATCTCAATCAGGCCATGTCGATCTGCGACCAGATCTCATTGCTGAGCAAGGGCGAACTGATGTTTGACGGCGCGCCGCGCGCGCTGGCTGAGAGTGGCTTGATTGAAGAGGTGTTTCGCGTCAAAGGGCGATTTGTTGAAATCGCCCATGACGCACCACCGCATTTTGACGTTGAATTGGCGCATCGAAACGCCCATCACGCATTTTAACACAGCATCGAGTTTACGGCTTCATCAGACGGAAAACCACTTTCGTTTGGGTGTAATAGTCCAGCGCATCACTAAAATCGGGTGTCCATGTGTTGGTGGAGTAGGGGATGAACCCGTCATACTGCAATTTGCGCGCTGAAACCTTAAAACCAGCTTGCTGAAACACCTGCGCATAGTCGGTAATGGAGCGATCCTGAACCACTGTGTTGGTGCGCTCGGCAACAAGCTTGCGCCATTTCGGCCACAGCGGATTATCTGTGTGGCAGCCAGTGATGGCGTAATAAATGCCGCCCGGTTTCAACGCATTAAAAACCTCGGACGCATGTTGAGCAATGTGCTCGACCAGATAAATGACTTCGTGGCTGAACGCGATGTGGAATTCCTCGCGCCATCCCTCCAGTGTCGAGGTTGCCTCATATTGCACGGGAAGATTTCCCTTCAGCGCATTTGCCTTCGCAATGGATTGTTCGGCAATATCAATACCCAGAGCCTTGTGAAAGGGTCGAAACGCATGCAAATGCCGCAGAAATCCGCCTTGATTGCAGCCGAAATCCAGCACTGCCTTGGCGCTCAGGTCACGCTCGGGAATGAGGTCAATCAGATGCCGCCATATTGGCGCATGGCCATCAGCCATGGCATCCTCTGCGTCAGCATCAATATACCAGGTGGAAATGGTGTTTACTTTGCTTAAAGCCGTTGGTGACATGTCCGAAAATCCGTTTTGTATGTAAAATTGCCTGACCTCAATATTATCCAGGTATGATGTCCCTTTATATGATTTTGGCCACTCATACCTCTTCTCGTAACTTATTCCAGAATTCATTCTAACCATCAAGAACGCGGCGAGCAGATCGACATCGCCGACATCGCCCGCTTGTCCTCCATCTCCTGACGCCACACCATTTCAACATGATGACCCAAGTCCTCACCCGCATCAGGCCGCTTCTGTCAGGGTTTGCGTACCGATGGCTATGGTGCGGTCGCAGGTCTTCTCGATCAGTGCGGTATCGTGGCTGACGATCAACAGCGCGCAGCCCTTTTCTCGCGCCAGTTCCACCAGAAGCGCGATGGTCTCCTGCTGGGTGATAGGGTCCAGTCGAGAGGTCGGCTCATCAGCAAACAGGAAGACGGGATCGAGCAGCAGCACCCGCAAAAGCGCAAAACGCTGCAATTCCCCGCCGGAGACTTCGCCGGGGCGGCGGTCGAGAAGCGAAGGGTTCAGCCGCAGCCGGTGCATCAGAGGTAGAATAGCGCTCGCCTTCAACCCGTGCAGAGCGACCAGATCCACCAACGTACGGCGGATGGTGGCGCGCGGCGGAAAGGCGGAAGGCGGGTCCTGATAGATCTTCTGGTAGCGGTGGCGGGAAACGCCTTCAGCGCGGCTCACACGTCCCGCGTCTGGCGCAAGCAGGCCCAGCAGAATATCGCCCAGCGAGCTTTTTCCCGAGCCGCTCGGCCCCGTCACGCCCACGATCTCTCCCGGTTGAACGCTCAGATCAATATGGGAAAACAGAGGCTTACCGCCGCGTGTCTTGCCAAGTCCGCTGGCCACCAGCACAGGCTTCGATGCCGATGAAGACGCGGAAAGAGGTTGTGCCGGATCTGCCCAATGGGTCGGATCGGCGGCAATCAGCCGCTTCGTATAGCCATGGGCGGGGTTGGAGAGAACATCCTCTGCCGCGCCCGTTTCGATAATGCGGCCCTCCAGCATCACCGCAAGATCACCGCCCATCCGGCGCGCCAGTTCCAGATCGTGGGTAATGGTCAACACCGTGCCGCCTGCGCGCACTTCCCGCATCAGAAGGTCTATCACCTCGTCGCGGCGGGCAATATCCAGCCCCTTGGTCGGCTCGTCGGCAATCACGATACGGGCACCGCCTGCACGCGCTGCCGCGAAAGCCACACGCTGCGCCATGCCGCCGGAAAGCTGGTGCGGCAAGGCCTGCTCGAAGCCCTTCAGCCCGACCAGTTCGATATGTTCCTGTACCAGCCTGGCGTGCGTGGCGGCGGAGCCGTTGTCATTGGCCAGACCCAAGGCAATGTTTTGCTGCACGCTCAGCCAGGGAAACAAGCGATGCTCCTGGAACACGATACCGCGATCCGCACCAATGCCGGCCAGAGGACGGCCATCAACCGTGATGCTGCCGTCGAACTCGCGATCAAGCCCCACCAGCAGACGCAGCAGCGTCGACTTGCCGCAGCCGCTGGCACCGACGATGGCGGTAAACTCGCCTTCCCGCAGCTTGAGAGAAATGTCTTGCAAGGCAGTAAAGTCCTGACCGTTGACGGCAAACCGTTTGCTGACCTGATTGAAGACGACCACCGCTTCTGCGGCAGTGGATGTAGCGCTGAATGTCATATGTGTCGCCAGCCTTGCAGCCGGTGTTCCAGGTATTGACCGAACAGATTGAGTGCTGCGCCGGTGAGACTGACCAGCAGCATGCCGGCAAAAATGATATCGACACTCATCAGTTGCTGGGCATTGATCATCAGGCTGCCAATGCCGATGCTCGATGCCATGAAATATTCGGCACCGATAGTGGCCAGCCAGCCATACATCAGCGCCAGGCGCAGACCGGCGAAGATGCTGCTGGCAGCGCCCGGCAGCAGCAGCCAGCGCAGTTTTTTGAAACTGCCCAGACGCATGACCTGTGCCGCTTCCAGCAATTGCGGCGACACATTGAGCACGCCGCGCAACGTCGCCACAAACACCGGAAAAAAACTGGCGATGGCGATAAACAGGATACGCGCCGCTTCGCCGGTACCGGCCCAGGCAGTGAGCAAGGGCAACCAGGCAAAAATGACGATATGCCGCAGCACGCCCAGCGTTGGTGAAAACAGTCGTCCCAGCGTGGCTGACAGCGCACAGCACAACCCCAGCCCCAGACCGGCGGCTATACCCCAGGCCAGCCCTTGCGCATAGCGCGCCAGACTATGCAGCATGGCAGCGCTCAGGCTGGCATCGGCCACGCCATGCTGTAACGCCTGCCATACCGCCAGCGGGCTCGGCACCGTATGCAGATCGACCCAGGCCAGCCGGGTAGCCAGCCACCATAGCAGCAGCAACAGCACCGGCAATACCCAGGGCCATGCGCCGTTGAGCGGCGTACGCAGCGTATGGCGCGTGAGCACCGGACGCGGCCAGCGCACCACGCGCTGGTCCAGCCATTGCAGAGCCAGTTCCATACCCAGGCCCAATGCACCAATCACCGCAATGCAGACAAACACCATGTCGAGCTGAAACATCTGACGGCCCCAGACCATCAGATAGCCGATGCCCTGCGAGGAAGCCAGCAGTTCCACCACGACCAGCAAAGTCCAGGCGGCTGACAGCGACAGGCGCAGTCCGGTCATGATGGCTGGCAGCGCCGCCGGCAAATACAGCCGGGTCAAGCGCTGCCGGAACGACAGTCGCAGTACCCGGGCGGCCTCACGCAAGGACAGCGGCACATCGCGCAGACCGGCCTGGGCATGCACCAGCATCGGAATCAGTGCGGCATTGAGAATGACCACGACCTTGAGGTTGTCGCCAATACCCAGAAACACCATGAGCACCGGAATCAGTACCAGATTGGGCACCTGCGACCAGAGCGCAAAAAGAGGCGTGAACAGTTGCCCGGCACGCTGGTTCAGGGCCAGCAGCAAGGCCAGCGCCAGCCCCAGGCAGACGCCCGGCACCAGCCCCAGCAGCAGGCGGCTCAGGCTGGTCAGGATATGACTGCCAAGATCGTTGCGCGCCATCTCCATGGCGGTATCGAACACCAGCGAAGGTTCCGGCAGGATTTGTGGCGCCATCCAGGCATGGGCCGCAGCGAACCACCACAGGAACAGCAAGAACAGTGGCAGCAGCCAGGCCTGCGCAGCCACCAGGAACCTGTTAAGGCGGCGCAAGACCGACGGCCGCGGCTTGCGCAATACTGCAACCGCCCCTGGGTCGGCTGCTACCAGAGAGTTCAGGGACATGATGGAATCATCGGCAAATGCATGGGAAGCGACTCAATGCTTGCCCACAGCACCTGCTGCATCATACGAAGGCCAGTAGCGCTGGCTGCCTTGCGCAGCAATCGCCTGTTCGACAAAACGCGGCTCCAGCCAGGCTCGCACATCATAGCTGCGGCGGATCAGGCCAATGGACTTGGCGGTGGCGACGCTGTCGGTGTAACTGGCAGCGATGAAGTCATCGAGTCGGGGATCAAAACGGAAGCGCAAGTCGTCGCCATCGAACTCACCCTGCACCAGTGCCAGCGGCAAGCTGCCCTGTTCGGCCAGCAGCTTCAGGAATTCGTCGCGGTGCGCCGGCTCCGAGGCCCATTGTGCCTGCGCTACCAGAACATTGATCAGGCGCTGGGTCAACTCCGGATGGGCGTTGATGAAGGCATCACTGCCGACCAGTCCTGCCTGCGTCGTGACCTGACGGTTCCTGGCCTGCTTGGTCGAGAGCGGTACCTTGATCTGGCCACGGTCACGCAGGATCAGCAGCGCCGCCCCCTGCCAGGCTGCATCTACCTGATGTGAAGCCAGTGCAGCGCGCGCTGCGGTCCAGTCGAGATTGATGATCTGCACGTCACGCTCACTCAGACCGGCCTCGGCCAGGGAACGGCCAAAGGCCAGCTGGTCGGCGGTACCGCGAAACAGCGCCACACGCTTGCCCTTGAGATCCTTGAGGCTGGTGATGCTGGAGTCTGGTGGCACGCCCAGATACGTATTGGCACCCCGCACCGCAAACAAAAACCGGCTGGAAATACCACCGGCACGGCCGATGATGGACGCCAGGTCGCCCAGATAGGCAAAGTCAATCTGACGATTGGCGAAGGCTTCGTTGACTGCCGGACCTGCCCCCTTGAAAAAGGACCACTCGATCTTGATGCCATCCTTGGCAAATTCTTTTTCCAGCGCTCCGCGGATATGGACCAGCGATACCGTGTTGGTGCCAGAAAATGGCTTGGGACCAGCACTCAGATCCGGCGAGGCAATACGAATGACCTGCACCGGTGCTGTCGGTGT
This sequence comes from Rhizobium sp., assembly GCA_003501385.1. GTDB lineage: Bacteria > Pseudomonadota > Alphaproteobacteria > Rhizobiales > Rhizobiaceae > Allorhizobium. Next base: position 16,584 of record DNPN01000011.1, read on the forward strand.
TGCCGCGATAGCGACCGGTACCAGCAGGCATCCCAGCAGCAAAGACAAAGAGCGCAGCACGCCGCGCCGCGCAGAAAAGAAGCGGACTGACATA
>DNPN01000115.1:0-718 GCA_003501385.1 Rhizobium sp.
CGGGCTGACCCGGCGTCAGCATGCGCGGAAGGAGAACAGGTGTTGATGCCGCGCCCTGTCCCGCCGCAGGCAACAAAGGTGGCAGCCCCATGGCCTTAAACCGGCGGCCAAAGATGCCCGCAAAGGCATAGGAGACGGCTGCCAGCATCACCGCCAGCTCGCCCATAACATCGCCACCAAGCCGGTTGAACACCGTGGTGCCGATCATCACCACCACGCCGGCCAAGCCAATCAGCACGCCCACCAGACGATTGGCGGTAAGCTTTTCATCTGCGGTGAGAAAATGCGCCACAATCACACCAAACAGGGGCGTGGTCGCATTGAAGATGGCGGCAAGCCCGCCGGGAATGCGGGTCTGGCCCCAGACAATCAGGCAGAAGGGGATCACATTGTTCAAAAGTCCCATGCCCAGAAAGGCCAGCCACATCTTTGGGCTTTTGGGAATTGCCACACCGGAAACCTTCACCACAATCCACAAAGCCATGGCCGCCAACCCCACCCGCGCCGTGACAATGGTCAGCGGCGGCCAGACCTTGACCAGAATGCTGATGAAAAGAAAGGAGCCTCCCCACAAAACGGAGAGAATAACCAACAACAGCCATTCCTGTGCACCCATCTGCTTGTTCAAGCCTGCCTGCATTTGCGCCATATCGTCCTTGCTCCTGTTTGGGTCGGCACCCATATTGCCATTGCTAGTCTCTGTCAGGTTCAGATTGAA
>DNPN01000115.1:1047-19876 GCA_003501385.1 Rhizobium sp.
TTTCCCTGACAAACTCTAATGCCTTTATCCACCCGAAAAGTACGGCTCTCGCGACAGCACAGGAGAAGAAATATGCAATAGGAAACGCGCCGTGATCTCTCACGGCGCGCTCAAACGATCAATCTCTCAGGATGAGCCTATTCGTTGATCAGACGACGCAACAGCTCCAACTCCTGCGACAATTTCTGATCGCCAGAAATCAGTTCTTCAATCTTGCGCACGGCATGAAGAACCGTGGTGTGATCACGTCCACCGAAACGGCGGCCAATCTCCGGAAACGAGCGAGGCGTCAGGGTTTTCGCCAGATACATGGCAATTTGGCGTGGCTTGACGATCACCCGCGTCCGGCGGTTCGACACCAGTTCCTGGCGCGATACATTGTAGTGACGGGCAACAACGCGCTGGATATCTTCAATACGCACACGCTTTTGCTCAGCAGCGCCCACCAGATGGGCCAAAAGCTCATCCACGCGCTCGATCGTCATGTCGCTCTCAAACGAGCGACGGAACAGCAGTTGATTGAAGGCACCTTCCAGATCGCGACCGCTGCTGGCCACATTGCGGGCAACATGCGCAATGATTTCAGCGGGAATATCCAGACTTGGATCTTCCTTCTTGGCCACCGCCAGACGGGTCTTGAGCATATCAAGACGCATGTCGTAATCGGGCGCTTCCATTTCGATAGCAACGCCGCCCTGCAAGCGGGACCGAACGCGCTGATCGAGGGATTCCAGCTCCCAAGGCGCTCGGTCGGCGGCAACAACCACCTGTTTGGCGCTATCAAGCAACATGTTCAGCAAGTGACAAAACTCATGCTGAATAGTTTTGCCCTGCAGGAACTGCATGTCATCAATGATCAGCAGGTCAATGTTGCGCAGCGTATCTTTCAGCGTCAGCGCATCATTATCCCGAATAGCTGTGGCGAAACGCCACATGAAATATTCTGCGGTCAGATAGACCACGCGCGGCGCGCGCGGGCTGTTGATGGCCGCATTGGCAATCGCCTGAAGCAAATGGGTTTTGCCAAGACCAACAGAAGAATGGATGAACAGCGGATTGAAGCGAACGGCTCCCGCTCCGGCTTCGGCAATGGTTTTGGCGGCAGCAACCGCGACACGGTTGGATGCGCCCTCAACAAAGCCATCAAAAGTGTATCGCGCATCCAGCGGCGAGCCGAACAACGGACCATTGGTAGACGCACGGGAAGCGGCTGGAGCATTCGCCATGATCGATGGCATGCTGGCGGCGACGCTACCAATGGTCTGAGGTGCTGCGCGCTTGGCCGCAGCGGACGGCGTCTCGGCGGCAACCACGCGCTCATCGAGCACCGGGGTGCGGGTATTGCGCGTTGCGCTGCGCACCAAAATCTCAACCTTGAGAAGATTTGGATCTTCCGCCTGCAAAATCATGGTGATCAAATCCAGATAACGATTGTTAATCCAGGATTTCAGGAATGTTGTCGGCACGCTGAGACGCATGACACTCTTGGAGGCCGAATGAAGCTTCAAGCGCCCAAACCAGCTTGCATAGACATCCGGTCCGACTTGAGCCCGCAACCGTGCACTGAACCGCTCGAACACTGCCGCATGTTGAGCTTCCAGACCTTCCACCATTGCTTCAGGGCAAACGGCATTCTCTATCGCGCGCGCCTCGTCCCCACTGGCTGCCGCACTCGCCGTTACCATCTTCATTTGCATCTCGCCGCCTTCCAATTTTCTACTCGTGTCGGCCAACTGCCATTTCTGGCCGACGCCCATTATTTTTTGCATCGCCGGTTGCGGAGAAGCCGATCATTTCGGTTCTCCATCCACACTGATGCTTGGACCACACCAACAGTTGGAAGCCCCCAATTGTTCTTCAACAACAGCAAAGCTCCGAAACCCCTCGTCTCCCCGTCCACCCCTGCAGAGCAAGCCCCAACAAAGACCGACAGCCAGACCGCAAGTATGGCCTCGATACGATATACGCTCACATTGAGCGCCTGCACGTCCCGGCAAAGTCCTTTCATCCTCGCAAATGAAAAGTCACCCACCGTTTAGCCTAACAGGATCATGTGTCACCTGCGGGGCCACTCAAACGTTTTGTGCATTTTCTCAAACGCTCAAAACCACCGTTTCAGTTTAAATGCACTGCCACCTGTTCACCAGAGATTATTTCCGGTTCAACAAATATACAGTCGTTCGTTCTCATTTTCTCTTCCGGATCTCCCTGCTGGCGAGGCGCAACGTCCACTCCAGGCAAAAAAATACTATTCCCATTCTCTGCCAAACAGAACAGGCCTACCTGAAAACCAATGTATGAAGAAACGAAACCCATAAGGATCGCTTGGAGATTGCACTTCGAAAATGTCACCGTTTGAGCTAACTCTTTTGAGCCAGTCTGGGAAAACGAAGACTTTGTCAGGGCCTCTCTTGAAAGCCATTTAGGCAGGATCGAATGCTGAGATCAACAGTGAATTTTCCGTAAAATTCTGAAGTCGCCATTGACTCCCTGCCGGAAATTTCAATGCGTAAAAACACCAAAAAAGAATCGCTTTTGAATCAAGGAGTTTGGCAAAAACACGAATTGCAAGCCACGCGAATCCCGAAAAATAAAAAAATCACTTGACTCAAAATCGGACAACCCTCCCGTAGAGGAAAGGGTGCAACCGCAGAGCAACCTCGCGCAAGCTATTGTTTTAAAATGATTTTTTATGTCACTCGCGCGACATTAAACCGACATATTCAGAGTGATAAAAATGAAGGCAACTTGAACGAGAAAAAGCCCAGCTTCGCAGCCAGGCTCATCAAAATTTAAATTTAGGGCAAAAATTAGGCAGCGAGTGCCTTAACGCGGCTGGCAAGACGCGAGATCTTGCGCGATACCGTGTTGCGGTGCATCACGCCCTTTGTTACAGCGCGCTGCAGCTCAGGCTGTGCAGCCTTCAGAGCGTCTGCTGCGACTGCGATGTCACCGCTTGCGATGGCTTCTTCAACCTTACGGACGAAATTGCGCACGCGTGTACGGCGGCTTTTGTTCACTGCTGTCTGGCGAGCGATCTTGCGGGTCGCCTTTTTCGCCGAAGTTGTATTGGCCATGGATGCCTCTCTCGAATACGAACCAAAACTCCGCTTCACCGCAAAGGTCTTAACGCCTGTTCAACAGGAGTCTCTGGACCAGCACGTCGGGAGCAATCGCGGAAAAGCCAAAAGCTTTCCTAACTGTGGGCGGGCATATAGCGGGAAAGAACGCGCCCGTCAACGCGCTTTCTCACCTTTCGTGCAAGCTTTCCGACTCCAGACCCGATTCAGCATACGCCTAGCGGTCTTTGAAAACAGCCGAGCGCTTCTCAACAAAAGCCGCCATGCCTTCTTTCTGGTCTTCCGTGGCAAACAAGGAATGAAACAGCCTGCGCTCAAACCGCAGGCCCTCAGTCAAAGGCTGCTCAAAGGCGCGGTTGACGGCCTCTTTCGCCATGCCAACGGACAGCGCTGAAAAACCCGCGATCTTCTGGGCTGCTGCCAAGGCCTCTTCCAGCACCCGCTCAGGGGCCACCACACGAGCCACAAGGCCAGAACCTTCCGCCTCCGTTGCATCCATCATGCGACCTGTGAGGCACAGGTCCATGGCCTTGGCCTTGCCAATGGCGCGCACCAGCCGCTGGGTGCCGCCCATGCCGGGAATAATGCCAAGAGTGATTTCCGGCTGGCCAAACCGTGCAGTGCTGGCAGCAATGATAAAGTCACACATCATGGCCAGTTCACAGCCGCCGCCTAGTGCAAAGCCGGAGACGGCGGCAATAATGGGTTTTCGGAACCCGGCAATCTCGCCCCAGCCCGCCAGAAAGTCGCCCATATAGGCATCGGCAAATTGCACGCCCTGCATTTCCTTGACATCGGCACCGGCAGCAAAGGCCTTGTCGGATCCGGTCAGCACCACGGCCCGCACGGCATCATCGCTCTGGAAGGCAGTGAGAGCCGCAATCAGTTCCTTCATCACCGTCGAGTTCAGGGCGTTCATGGCCTGAGGCCGGTTGAGCTTGATCAGTGCCACGGGGCCGCGCATGTCTACAAGCAGGGTTTCAAAATCCATCATATCGTCCTTCAGTGGCGCATTCATCATCTCTGGCAGGTTGGGCAATAGAATGTCGAGCGTCCGGCCTGGGTGATCCGTTCAATTGTTCCGTTGCAGCCGGGTGTGCGGCAAGGCTCGCCCTCCCGGTCATAGACATTGAAGCTGTGCTGAAAATAGCCAAGCGAGCCATCGGCCTGAATATGATCACGCAAGGATGAGCCACCCGCCGCAATCGCCTCATGGATCACCGTGCCAATGGCCTCGGTCAAAAGCTCCAACGACTTGGTGGGTGCGCCCTTGGCTGTCACCAGCGCACCTGATGGCTTTTGCGGGGATAGATGCGCCCGCCACAGCGCTTCGCAGACATAGATATTACCAAGGCCTGCAATGACCTTCTGATCCAGCAGCGTCGATTTCAACGGCTGGGCCTTGCCCTGAAAACGGCTGGCGAGATAGGTAGAGCTTAAAGCATTGCCCACTGGTTCTGGCCCAAGGCCCTTGAACGAGGGGTGAAGATCAAGATCCCGGCGCTCGACCATATCCATAAAGCCAAACCGGCGCGGGTCATTATAGATCACCCGGAGGTTTTCGCCGCTTCCCCCGACCAGATGAAAGATCACATGATCGTGCGTTTCATTGCGCGAGCGCTCCATATGAAATTGTCCCGGCACCTCGCCTCCGCCCGCCTGCTCGATGCGATAAGAGCCGGACATGCCCAGATGTGAGACAATGCTAAACCCGTCATCCAGATCGATCAGCAGGTATTTTGCCCGTCGGGACAGGGATAGAATGGTGCGGCCTGCCACCCGATCTGCAAAATCGCTCGGGAATGCAAAGCGCAAATCCGCCCTTCTCAGCTCCAGTCTGGAGACAATCTTTCCCTCCATGGGGGGTGCCAATCCGCGTTTTACGGTTTCGACCTCTGGTAATTCCGGCACAACGGCTCCATGTAATTCTATAATGACAAAGTTTTGTTTCCGCCTGAGACACGATGGCCTATGGACGGGAACTCCCTGTCGTGGCATTGCCATGTTCACGCAAGACATAGCCCAAGGAACCTCGCTTCGCCATGGTCCCGAGACGGCTATCTAGAAAATGGAGTGGAAACCATGGTCGCAAACCGCACCTCCGCCGATGGCGGCATGGAAACCTCTTACGGCTTTCGCGATGTGGCGGAAGGCGAAAAGCAGGGTCTGGTCAATGACGTCTTCCATAAAGTGGCCAAGCGCTACGACATCATGAATGATGTGATGTCGGCCGGCATGCACCGTGTCTGGAAAGACGCGATGATCGCAGCGCTCAACCCGCGCAAAGATCCCGATTATCGCACGCTGGACGTTGCTGGCGGCACGGGCGATATTGCCTTTCGCATTGTTGAAGCCTCAAAGCGGCTGGCCCATTCGACTGTTCTGGACATCAATGGCTCAATGTTGGCCGTTGGTCAGGAGCGGGCGCAGAAGAAGGGATTGAGCGACAATCTCACCTTCGTGGAAGCCAATGCCGAAGAACTGCCGTTTGAAGCCAATACATTTGATGCCTATACGATTGCTTTAGGCATTCGCAATGTGCCGCGCATCGATTTGGCCTTGAGTGAAGCCTTCCGGGTTTTGAAGCGTGGTGGCCGCTTGCTGGTGCTGGAATTTTCCGAAGTGCAGATGCCGCTTCTGGATCGGGTCTATGATCAATGGTCGTTCAAGGCCATTCCGCAATTTGGCAAGATGATCACCGGCGATTCAGAGCCCTACCAATATCTGGTCGAATCCATTCGCAAATTTCCCAACCAGAAAGATTTCGCGCTGATGATTGAAAAGGCAGGCTTCTCCAAGGTCAGCTTTACCAATTACAACGGCGGCATTGTAGCGCTTCATTCCGGCTGGAAAATCTGAGCGGATTACGGCCACATCGAGTGAAATACCGCAAATCCCCCTTGCGGATTGAAGAGGTTTAATGAGCACGTTCAGCGCCTATGTCAGGCTGGCCCGCGTGGGCTGGATTCTTGTCCGTGAAGGGGTGGTCGCAGCACTGCCCTCTGAAGGCCTGCCGCCGATTGTGGGTGTGGTCAAGAAAGTTGCCGCCGTGTTTGCGCGCAAGCGCGCACTAAACAGTGTGCGATCAGACCGGCTTGCCCAGGCCGTTGAACGGCTAGGACCGTCTTACGTCAAGATTGGCCAGTTTCTGGCCACACGCCCGGATGTGGTGGGCGCTGAACTTGCGGCGGACCTCGCAGGCCTGCAAGACCGCATGGCGTTTTTCCCCACAGGGGCTGCCCAAACCGCCATTCGGGACTCCCTTGGGCGTCCCATTGACGAGCTTTATGTCAGCTTTGGCGCACCCATTGCTGCGGCCTCGATTGCGCAGGTTCACCCTTGCGAGGTACAGACGGCTTACGGTCCGCGCAAAGTGGCCGTCAAGGTCATTCGCCCCGGTGTGCGCCAACGTTTTGCTGCCGATTTGCAGGTAATGTATCTGGTGGCGCATATGCAGGAGCGGCTTTTGCCGCACATGCGCCGTCTGCGCCCGGTGGAAGTGACCAAGGCGCTGGAGCAAACCACCCGGCTGGAAATGGATTTGCGGCTGGAAGCGGCGGCCCTGTCCGAGCTTGCGGAGAACACCAAAAACGATCCCGGTTTTCGTGTGCCTGAGGTTGATTGGGAGCGCACAGGCCGCGACGTCATCACCATGGAATGGATTGACGGCATCAAGATGTCGGATGTCGAGGCGCTAAAGGCGGCAGGCCACGATCTCAACCTGTTGGCCGATACGCTGATCCAGTCTTTCCTGCGCCACACGTTGCGCGATGGCTTTTTCCATGCCGACATGCACCCCGGCAATCTGTTTGTGGATCCGGCGGGCATTATTGTGGCCGTGGATATGGGCATTAGCGGGCGCCTTGGCAAAAAGGAACGGCGCTTTTTGGCCGAAATTCTCTATGGCTTTATCACCAGCGATTACATGCGGGTGGCTGAAGTACATTTTGAGGCCGGCTATGTCCCGTCGCACCACAATGTTGCCAGCTTTGCTCAGGCCATCCGCGCCATTGGCGAGCCGATCCATGGGCAACCAGCCGAGACCATTTCCATGGCGCGGCTTTTGACGCTGCTGTTTGAAGTCACCGAGCTGTTTGATATGGAAACCCGGCCAGAACTGGTGATGCTGCAAAAAACCATGGTGGTGGTGGAAGGCGTGTCGCGCATGCTCAATCCACAGTTCAACATGTGGAAGGCGTCCGAACCCGTGGTTGGCCAATGGATCAAGGATAATCTTGGGCCAAAGCGGATTGTTGTCGATATCAAGGATGGCTTCAGGGCGGCCGTGCGGGTTGCTGAAGCCCTGCCGGAGATTGCCGCCAAGACCGAGAAATTCCACAGTGAACTCATGCACATGAGCGAGCATGGCCTGCGCTTTGATGCAGCCACAGCCGATGCGATTGGCAAGGCGGAGGCGCATCATAGCCGCTCCGGGCGTTTTGCGCTTTGGATTATCGCCATTTCGTGCCTGTATATGGCCATTCACTTTGCAATGGGTGGATAAGCTAGCGATTGTCACACAGGCTTCATTGCCAAGCCTGATAGCGAGAGAAACGATACGGATGGCCCTATGACTCTTTCCGGAAAACGGATTCTTTTGATTATCAGCGGCGGCATTGCCGCCTACAAAAGCCTTGATCTGATCCGGCGCCTCAGAGAGCGCGGAGCCTCTGTGCGACCGATCATGACGGCATCAGCGCAAGAGTTCATCACGCCATTGGCGGTTGGGGCCTTGGCTGCATCCCATGTCTATCTCGATCTGTTTTCCCGCGAGGACGAGCAGGATGTCGGCCATATCCGGTTGGCGCGCGACTGTGATCTGATCCTTGTGGCCCCGGCCACGGCCAATCTGATGGGTAAAATGGCGCAAGGCTTGGCCGATGATCTAGCCTCGACCGTGCTTTTGGCGGCAGATCGCCCGGTGTTGATTGCGCCTGCGATGAACCCGAAAATGTGGGCACATCCGGCCACGGGCCGCAATGTTGCGACACTGAAGCAGGACGGCATCCATTTCATTGGCCCGAAGGCGGGTGAAATGGCCGAGAGCGGCGAGAATGGTGTGGGCCGCATGGCCGAGCCGTTGCAAATTGTTGCCGCTGTGGAAGCCTTGCTGGATGATCAGCCAAAGCCTTTGCAGGGCCGCACCGCCATTGTCACCTCCGGCCCGACCCATGAGCCGATTGATCCGGTGCGCTATATTGCCAATCGCTCGTCTGGCAAGCAGGGTCATGCAATTGCAGCCGCCCTTGCCCGATTGGGTGCGGATGTCACGCTTGTGTCTGGCCCGGTGAGCATTGCCGATCCGGTTGGTATTAAAGTCATTCACGTTGAGCGGGCGGATGAGATGCGCGATGCCGTGCTGTCTCATCTGCCCGCTGACATTGCCGTGATGGTGGCTGCGGTGGCCGATTGGCGGGTGGCAAGCTCGGCTGATCAGAAAATCAAGAAACAGCCGGGGGATGCCCCGCCCACGCTGTCGCTGAGCGAAAACCCTGACATTTTGAAAACCGTGGGCCATCATACGAACCGTCCCAAACTGGTGATCGGATTTGCCGCAGAAACCCAGAATGTCGAAGACAACGGCCGCACCAAGCTTGCCCGCAAGGGCGCTGATCTGATTGTTGCCAATGATGTTTCGCCGGAAACCGGGATTATGGGCGGCGAGCGCAATCGCGTGAAGCTGATCACCAAAGACAGTATTGAAGACTGGCCGGATATGGATAAAAATAGCGTTGCCGAGCAATTGGCAGGCAAGATCGCTCAAATGCTGGAGAGCCTATGACGGAACGGCTTTGGACTATTCGACTGGCGCGATTATCCGATTGTGATGCCCTGAGTACTATTGAAATAGCAGCAGCCTCTCTTTTTCGAAACGCCGACGATGTGTCCTGGCTGGCCGATGCGCCTCCTCTTCCTTCAACACTGCAACAGCGCTTGATTGAGCACGGCACCGTTCTGGTCGCCACCGATGGGAAAGGCCAGCCCATTGGCTTTCTAAGCGCCGATGCCTTACAAGATCGGCTTCACATTATTGAGGTGTCGGTGCTGCCAGATTGGCAGCGCTTGGGCATTGGCCGCGCCCTGATTGACGTTGCCAAAGAGCTGGCGATCAAACACGGACTGCGGGCGTTGACCCTGACCACGTTCCGGCACCTTCCGTGGAATGCGCCCTTTTATGCGGAGCTGGGCTTTGAAGAGACCGAGGATAAGGCCCTGAAGCAACATCTTGATGATGATGCCACCCATGGCCTGCCCCGCGAGCATCGCTGCGCCATGGCGCTCGCGCTGTAAAAAACCTCGTGCAAATGGCAGGTGCCGAGAGTTTGGCAGATTGCAATTGAACCCAACAAACTCTCGGTCTTTTTGTTTTTACTTGTTTTTTCAAGAAAACCGGATTCCACTTTTCCCTGACAGACTCTAGCAAACGCTATTGAGGCCGCAAGGTTCCAACGGTCACGTGGGGCCAACTCAAGCCGTCGAAATTCAGCAACACCAATTGCGTATATTGCAACTGCACAAAGTTGTTGCCATCTTTATCGGTACAGTCCTCGATCCAGAAGGTTGTTGTGACCGTTGGCACATCCGCATTTGACCCACCCGTGGGAGGGGTGCCTTTGCCGACCAGAAAGGCAATATTGGCTGTGCCACCGCCGACATCGGGCACTGTGTTTGCATCGGCTTGTGATGTCAGCTGAAACACAGATGTTCTCTTGACCGTCACACCAGCAAGCGCCTGCGACAAAAACAGATTGGGGTTTGTCAACTGCTCTTGCGTCAAGCCCGGTACGCGGGCCAGATCGGTTCTGGAGGTGCTGGGAATAGCAAGAATTTCCTCGTCAAAATGCACCAGTTCGCCCGGATCTCCAATGACGAAAGGTGTGATGCTTGCGGCATCAAATGCCGGGGATTGCGCCGAAAATGCGGTGCCTTGCAAATTAATGGTTGTGCCATGCGGGATTGAGCCCATGCGCGCGATCGTGGCTGGCTCGTCTGGATTTTCTGTTTTCGGCACATGAACCCAAAGACCCGGCTCAATATGCAGACCGCCATTGTCGAAACTGTCATTGACGGTTTGCAGATAGGTCATTCCGCCCAGAAAGATATCGCTCTGGAGCGAACCGCGATTGGGGATGCCGGTCTCGCCAGAGACATCTTTAAAATCGAGAGTTTCATCCGTCAGGTTCAACTCCAGAAAAAAAACCTTGTCGCCAGAGGTGTTTCCGAAATTCGGTCTCCAGATCATATTGAACCCGCTCCCCTTCCAGGAAAGCTGATCACGTTCACCGATAAACCCTCTGAGCAGACCCAACAGGTCTTGAGAAGCGCCCGTATTTGCACGCAGCAGTGTTCGTTGTTCGGTCGTAACCTTGTATTTGAAATCAGTTTCTATCGGCATATCGCTTTTCCTTAAAGTTGGGACAAATAACTGGCCAACAAGCGATTTTTTTAACCCGCATGAAATTTCGATTGACGACAGCCGACCATGGCCTCCCATCAAGGCGACAACTCCAGGTCGCTTGCAGCCAGAACGCAACCCATAATATTTTTTATGAATCTGCGCAATCTATACGCTGCCGCTAAAAGGCTGACTTTCTTTGGGCGTATTATAAAATAGCAATAAACAAGCCAATCAGCGCACCACCACCCAGCACCACCAAGGGGTGAACCTTGGTCAATGCACTCAACAGCGCTGAGGCCGCAGCAATGCCAATCAGAAGGGCATTGGTCACCGAGGCCACGGTGATCACAGCGGCACTGGCGCTGACCAATCCCGCAGTCACCGGCACAAGCCCCGCCTGCACTACCTTGCGCCAAGGGCGATCCTTGAATTTTTGCCACAGCGTAAACACAAAGGCAGTGATCAGCGAGGATGGACCGAATTTGGCAACAGATGTTACCAGCACCCCGGAAAGACCGGCCACATGCCAGCCGATCAGCGGCACAATCATCATATTCGGGCCGGGAGCGGCCTGTGCGAGGGCAAAGAGAGCGCTGAACTCACTGGCGCTCATCCAATGCTGCACCTCAACCACGCGCCGCTGCATTTCCGGCAAAATCGCATTGCCGCCGCCAAAGGCAATCAGGGAAAGTTCGACAAAGATCAGGCCGAGAGAGAGAAGGGTCGCGCTCATTTCGACAGCCTCCAATGGAGCAGAATGGAGATGGGGGCCAGAATTAGCATGGTCGCCAGCAAGGGTGCGCGAAACAGCGCAATGGCAACAAAACAGACAATGGCCACCGACAGAGCCAAAGGCTTTTTGAACAGGGGCTTGAGCATCCGCCAGCCGAGTGAGATCAAAAGCCCGGAGGCCGCCGCAGCCAGACCGGCAAACACATGTTCGACCACCGGGTTGTCATGAAACCGGTCATAGACCACGCCAAGACCAATCACGATCATGGTTGGCGCGACAATCAGACCAAACATCGCCGCGAGAGCGCCACGCCAGCCCTGAAATTTCAGCCCGACCGCCACCGACATGTTGATGATATTGCCCCCGGGCAAAAACTGACAGAGACCCAGAAGATCGGCAAATTCGGCCTCTGTGAGCCAGCCGCGCTGTGTCACCATCATATGCCGCGCCATGGGCAGTACGCCGCCAAAGCCCATCAGGCCAAGCTTCAAAAACCCGGTGAACAGGTCTGAGACATTGGGATGTTCCTCCGCCACATTCACCAATCCTGCTTCTGCCATTCTATCATCTCCATCTATACAACATCTCCATACGCCCGGTGAAATATGATGTCCAATATATGGAAGTGGCATTCTTCATATGCTATGCATATGTCATGATTGAACTTCGTCATCTTCGCTACGCCATTGCCATTGCCGATGAAGGCCACATGACTCGTGCGGCGCTGAAGCTCGGCTTGCAACAGCCTCCGTTGAGTCAGCAGATCAAGGCGTTGGAAGCCATGGTGGGCACGTCCCTGTTTCAACGCCAACCACGTGGTATGACCTTGACCGATGCTGGCGAGGCCTTTGTGGCGCGGGCGCGGCAGATTATTCTGGATGTGGATGGTGCCGTGGAAGCCGCCCAGCGGGCCGCACGCGGCGAAACGGGTCGCCTTGCCATTGGCTTTACCACATCGGCGGCCTTCCATCCGCTGGTGTCCAGCGTGGTGCGGGCCTTGCGGCTATCATCGCCTGATCTTGTGTTGCGGCTGGATGAAGGCTCAACGCAGGAATTGCTGGCAGAGCTTGCGGCCGGGCGGCTGGATACGGCCTTTATTCGCTCCCCCACCGGACCTGCCCCCGATTTTCAGGTGGTGCAGGTGCACCGCGAAACCATGGTTCTGGCCATGCCGGATACCCATGCTTTGGCAAAAGCACCGCAGCGGCTGATTGATCTAGGAGATTTGAAGAACGAGACCTTCGTGCTCTACCGCCGCCCCTCGGCCCAAGGCCTGTATGATCGTATCATTGCCGCTTGCCAGCGCGCGGGTTTTAGCCCGATTGTGGGACAGGAAGCACCAAAGGTGGTGTCATCCCTCAGCCTTGTTGCTGCGGGTCTTGGCCTCTCCATTGTGCCGCACTCCATAGCAAAACTGGAAACCACAGGCGTTGCCTATCGCCGTTTCAATCCGCGATCCGGGCTGGATGCACCATTGTATCTCGCCTACCCCACTGGGGACAAAAGCGGTCCATTGACAGTCTTTGTTGAAGAGGTAATGCGGCAAGCCAAAGGGCTGGAGAACCGTTGAAAATGGCGGATTAACCCGCCATCTCCAGCACCTGTTCCTGCGTCAGTGATTGAAGGGGAGAGAAATTGGCCACATTCAGCCCATCGTCACTTAGGATCACCGCACTGCCCGCCGGAATCTCTACCCAGGACTCGGTATCATCGTTCAATGGTTCCGATACGAGGCAATAGCCACCATCCGGCCCCATCGGTCCGGCATAGAGCGTGGGGGCGAAGGCATCGGTGGAATAGCGCACGGCGTAGAGCGACTTGCCATCGGAAAAAGCAGCGGTAAAGCGTACCCGTGCCGAGCCAATCATGTCATAGCTCAGTTTTTCAACATAGCCGATCACTTCGGCCATGGCCTCCAGCGGGCGCTCCTGCATGCCGTATTGCATAGCCAACAGAAACAGCAATTCGGAATCGGTGCAGCCGCTTCGAGCGCTGAAATGCTCATCATCCAGCAATTGCTCCAGTGAACGCCGAAGGCGATCGAAATGATCGACCTGCCCATTGTGCATGAAAGACCATGTTCCGTGGACAAACGGATGGCAATTGTCGCGCCGGGTGGCACCATGGGTGGCGGCGCGCACATGAGCCAAAAACAGCGGCGTGCTGATCTGCCGGGCAATGCTTTTCAGATTGCAATCAGACCAGGCCGGAAGCACATCGCGAAAACGCCCCGGCTCTGGCCGGTTGCCATACCACGCAAGGCCAAAGCCATCGGCATTGGTCGAGGTTTTGGCGCGGGTGGCGCACACGGATTGCTCAATCAAAGAATGGGCGGGTGACGACACCAGCTCTTCAATAAAGAGCGGTTCTCCCCGGTAAGCTGCCCAACGACACATGATGCTAATTGCTCCAGCTTTGCCAGCTCTAAAAGCCTATGCAAACCAATGGTGAAGGAAGGTTTATAACGAAACGTAAACCCACTGAGTTTTTATGGCAGATTCGTGACGGAATCCGCAATCACATTATCTTGCACTGCGGTAGATTTGGAGAAATCACCGTTATTTTGTGAACACTGCGTTCTGTATTCGCACCTTCGCGCCACCTCAGGTTTCACTATATTCAGAGCAAATAAATTATACTCAAAGGAGCTGGTCGATGTCCATTCGCCCCGTCAAACATGAAAGCCGTGCTACCCCGACCATGGAAGGTGCTGGCGTGAAGCTGCACCGGGTTTTCGGCTTCGGCGACACCTCCGCAACCGATCCATTTTTGATGATGGATGATTTTCGCGGCGATGATCCATCCGATTATATCCGTGGCTTTCCGTGGCACCCGCATCGCGGCATTGAAACCATCACCTATGTGCTCGCAGGCACGGTGGAACATGGTGACAGCCTTGGCAATCAGGGCCTTCTCGGCGCGGGCGATCTGCAATGGATGACGGCAGGCAGCGGCATCATGCATCAGGAAATGCCCAAGGGTGATTTTTCCGGCAAGATGCATGGCTTTCAGCTCTGGGCCAACCTGCCCTCCTCGCTGAAAATGACAGCGCCGCGCTATCAGGACATCAAATCCGCCGATATTCCCGTGGTGATCGATGATGATGGCACGGCTGTTCGGGTGATCTGTGGTGACTTCTGGGGCAAGAGCGGCCCGGTGGATGGCATTGCGGCCGAGCCGGTCTATCTCGACATTTCAGTTCCACCGGGCAAGACCAAGCGCTTTCCGGTGGATACCTATCGCTCGGCCTTTGCCTATATCTTTGCAGGCTCCGGCTCGTTCCGCGATGCCTCCACGCCATTTGGTGTGAAGGTTGAAAAGGAATTCATGGGCGAGGAACTGAATATCCGGGATCTATCAGGCAATCGCACGCTGGTGGTGTTTGATACCGGCGATGAGATCACCGTGACAGCGGGCGAAAAAGGCATTCGCTTCCTGCTGGTCACGGGCAAGCCAATCAAGGAGCCGGTGGCGTGGCATGGGCCGATTGTGATGAACACCCGCGAAGAGCTGATGCGGGCGATGCGTGAGCTGCAAAACGGCACGTTCATCAAGGCAGATCATTAAACTGAACCCCAAAGCGCATGAAAGTGATGCACCGGCCCATGGCCTGATCCAACCATGAGCCGGTCTGCACTTGAAACGGCACCCCGCAGCCATGTTCTGGCTGTGGCAACGGCATTCTGAAGGCTCAAGCCCTTGGCCAGTTCGGCAGCAAGGGCGCTGGAGAGCGAGCAGCCGGTGCCATGGGTGTTGGCGGTGTTGATCCGCCTGCCTTCAAACCAGCGTGTTCCGGTCGTGCTCACCAGCACATCCGGGCTGTCATCACCGGGCAAATGTCCGCCTTTGAGCAACACCGCCTGCGCGCCCAACGTCAGCAGCTTTTCGGCTTGCGCCTGCATGGTCACGCGATCTTGCGCCTCCGCCTGCCCCAAAAGAGCAGCTGCCTCGGGCAGGTTGGGGGTGACCAAGGTGGCCAGCGGCATGAGATGATGGATCATCACGGAGATAGCGCAGGTGTCAAGCAAGGACGCGCCACCCTTGGCAATCATCACCGGGTCCAGCACCATGGGAATGCCTTTGTGAGCGGCCAAAACATCGGCAACAGCCTGCGCAATCTCGCCATTGGCAATCATGCCGATCTTCACGGCATCCACCCGGACATCGGCAAACACGGCCTTGATCTGCTGTGCCACAAAATCAGCGGGCACGACCTGCACACCGGAGACGCCTTGGGTATTTTGCGCCGTCAGCGCCGTGATCGCAGCCATGCCGTAGACACCTCTGGCTGAAAACGCCTTCAAATCAACCTGAATACCGGCACCGCCCGAGGGGTCAGAACCCGCAATCGACAGAACATTGCGGATAAGCGGGGGATGATTGGCTGCCATTGTACTGTCGGACACGATGCCTCCTTTTCAGCAAAGGAACATCGACCAACGGGCACACAATAGCCCCAGTGCGACTCCCTCCGCCAGCATGATCTGGTTCAGGTTCAAAGGGTACTTCTCAGCTCGTCTTCGCAGACAAACGCCCCTGTCATCACGCTTCTATGCCAGTTTTGCAGATGGGTGTCACCTCATCGAGCTTCTTTGATGGAACTATCGTTGTTCCCGTTCGTTCATTGTCTGATGCTTTCTGTGCCTTCGGCATTCGCGACACCGTGTGTCCAAGCGGAAAAGACAGGGCAGTTTTTGTAAAAACAGGGTGTGACATGGAAAAAGTGCGCAACAACGCTGCAACAGAACCAGAGAGCACGATTGCACATTTGATCGCAGACATAAGTTCCAAGCCTGATGCATATGCGCTGTTCTTTGATATTGACGGAACCTTGATTGATCTGGCCAAAACGCCAGATGCCATTTTCATCCCCCATGATCTGGCTGGCAATCTCGCTGCCCTTTCTCGCCATCTCAATGGAGCGTTGGCGTTGGTGACGGGTCGTGCCTTGTCCTACGCCGACCAGCTATTTGCCCCACATCATTTCCCCATTGCGGGCCTGCATGGCACCGAGCGACGGCTGCTGGATGGCACAATTCTTCGTGCGGAACCGACACCGGCCTTTCTGTCCATCAAGCAGGATCTCGCAACGCTTGAGGACATTTTTCCCGGTGTGCTGGTGGAGGATAAGGGCGGTGCCATTGCCGCCCACTTCCGGCAAGCGCCCATGGCCGGCGAGGCCGTCGAAAAAGCCATGCAGGATGCCTTGGCAAAAGCAGGCTCCGGCTATGCGCTGCAACAGGGCAAGATGGTTTTGGAAATCCGCCCCAATAGCGCCGACAAGGGCCGGGCGCTGGAGGCATATATGGCTGATCCGCGCTTCATCGAACGCATTCCCATAGCCCTAGGCGATGACGTGACCGATGAAGCCATGTTCGCACGAGTCAATGCCTTGGGCGGCATCTCCATCCAGGTCGGTGAGCCAACAAACACAACAGATGCAAAGGAAAGACTGAGCCAGCCGCAGGCCGTGCGCGACATGATCGCTGCCATTCTTCACAGACTTTAAGATATAAAGAGGACCACAATAATGAGCCGATTGATTGTTGTTTCGAACCGTGTACCCGTGCCGGAAAAAGGCAAGGCTGCACCCGCAGGCGGGCTGGCTGTTGCCCTTCAGGCTGCGCTGAAAGAGCGTGGCGGCATCTGGATGGGCTGGTCGGGCAAATCCAGCGGGGATGAGGAAACCTCAGAGCTCACCACCATTGTAGACGGCAAGATCACCTACGCGCTGACTGACCTCACTGATCGCGATGTTGAGGAATATTACCACGGTTTTGCCAACCGGGTTTTGTGGCCCACCTTTCATTACCGCATTGATCTGGCCGATTATGGCCGCCGGGAAATGTCTGGCTATTTCCGCGTCAACCGTTTCTTTGCCCAGCGTCTTGCGCCCATGCTGGAGCCGGATGACATCATCTGGGTGCAGGATTATCATCTGATTCCGCTGGCCAACGAGCTTCGGCAGATGGGTGTTAAAAACCGTATTGGCTTTTTCCTGCATATTCCACTGCCACCTGCCGATGTGCTTTTGGCCATGCCGGTCTATGACAAGATCATTGAGGGCCTGGCGCAATATGATCTGGTCGGCTTTCAGACCGATTATGATCTGGCCAATTTTGTTGGCGCGCTGGTGCGTGAAGGCATTGGCGAGGCGCTGGAGGATGGTTATTTCAAATCCCACAACCGGATTTTTAAAACCGGGGCTTATCCGATCAGTATTGAGACCGCCGCGTTTGCAAACTATGCCAAAAGAGCCGTCAACAATGCCATGGTGAAAAAAGCCGCCACCAGCATTGTCGGCCATGATCTGGTGATTGGTGTCGACAGGCTGGACTATTCAAAAGGTCTGCCGCAGCGGCTTGACGCTTATGAACGTTTTATCCTCGCCAACCCCGCCTATCAGGGCAATGTGTCCTATCTGCAGGTCACCCCAAAATCCCGGTCTGAAGTGCCGGAATATGAAGCCATGCAGCGCCAACTGGCCGAACAGGCAGGGCGCGTCAACGGAGAGCTGGGCACGGTGGACTGGGTGCCGATCCGCTATATGACCCGCTCTGTGGCGCGGCCCATTCTGGCTGGATTGTATCGGCTGGCCAAAGTGGGATTGGTCACACCCATGCGTGACGGCATGAACCTTGTGGCCAAGGAATATGTGGCGGCTCAAGACCCGGAAGATCCAGGCGTGCTGATTCTCTCACGCTTTGCAGGTGCAGCGCGTGAGCTGAAAAGTGCTTTGCTGATAAACCCTTACGATATTGAAGGCGTGGCCAATGCCATTGCCCGTGCTCTCTCCATGCCATTGGAAGAGCGCAAGGAGCGCTGGCAAAAGATGATGGACCACTTGCTGGTCCATGACGTGACGGAGTGGTGCAACAATTTTATGGATGACCTCACCCACGTGCCGCAAAAGGGAGATCACGCCGCTTTGGCGACGTGATATTCCTTGATGGCAACCATTTTGATAGCCGGATACCGTTCTGACTCATAGCGCAAGGAGAAGGCATCCTGCGCCAGAAACACCGGATCGCCATCGAGATCGCGGCAAATGTCGCCGCGCTTGACAGTCATGAATTTTTCCAGATCAGCTGGCTGATCGGCTGAAATCCAGCGGCAGATTGAAAAGCGCGACATTTCAAACGATACCGGCAGGGTATATTCCCCCGACAGGCGCTCTTTAAGAACGTCGAGCTGCAACGCACCCACCACGCCAACAATGGCTGGCGAGCCATCCTCTGGCGAAAACAGCTGCACCACGCCCTCCTCCGCCATCTGTTGAAGCGCTTCCTTCAGCTTTTTCGCCTTCATTGCATCTTCCAGCCGCACGCGGCGCAGAATTTCCGGCGAGAAGTTGGGGACGCCCTGAAACACCAGCGCTTCGCCTTCGGTCAGCGTATCGCCAATGCGCAAGGTTCCGTGATTGGGAATGCCCACCACATCGCCCGCAAAGGCGGTGTCGGCCAATTGCCGTTGCGAAGCAAAGAAGAACTGCGGAGCCGTCAGGCCCATCAGCTTGCCGGTGCGGGCCAGCCGCGCCTTCATGCCGCGCTCCAGCTTGCCGGAGCAAATGCGGGCAAAGGCAATGCGGTCGCGGTGGTTGGGGTCCATATTGGCCTG
>DNPN01000115.1:20134-20546 GCA_003501385.1 Rhizobium sp.
ATCTTGAAGACAAAGGCCGTCATCTTCTCTTCCGAGGCATGAACCTTGCGGATATCCGCCACTTGATCGCGCGGCGGCGGCGCAAATTCGCCCAAGGCATTGATCAGGTCGCGCACACCAAAATTGCGCAGCGCCGAGCCAAAGAACACCGGCGTCATATGGCCTTCAAGGAAGGCTTGCTTGTCAAAAGGACGGCAAGCTTCCTGCGCCAGTTCCAGCTCGTCAATAAAGGTCTGACGCTCGTTTTCCGGCAGATTTTCAGCCACATTCTTCGGGCTGTTGACCGCCAGTGCTTCCACCTGCTTGTCGGAACCGCGGAAGGTGTTATCAACCAGATTGTAGGAACCGCAGAAGCTCTTGGAGCGTCCAACCGGCCACGTGATCGGGGCCGTATCCAGCGCCAGCTTTTCTT
>DNPN01000163.1 GCA_003501385.1 Rhizobium sp.
GCACCATCTCGCGCTGGCTGGAGGAAGCACTCGCCGTCATTGCCCACCTAACGCCGCAGCGCATGATCCTTGTTGGCTCATCCATGGGCGGCTGGATCGCACTCAGGCTGGCGCAAGAGCTTATGAAGCAGACGGATGGTGCCAAAGTGGATGGGATGGTGCTGATTGCGCCCGCACCTGACTTCACAAGCGCACTGATCGAGCCACATCTGACGGATGCCCAGCACAAGGAACTGGCCGAAAAAGGTTATTTCGAGGAACCATCCGAATATAGCACGGATCCGAACATCTTCACCAAAGCCCTCATAGACGATGGCCGCCGCAACAGCGTGCTGAGGGGCATCATTGAGACGGGTTGCCCGGTGCATATTCTGCAAGGCATGGCCGATCCGGATGTGCCATACCGGCACGCCCTAACCCTGATGGAACATCTGCCCGCAGACGATGTGGTGCTGACGCTGGTGCGCGATGGCGACCATCGGCTCTCACGACCAGAGGATATTCTTCGCATGCGCAACGCCATTGAGGACCTGATGAACAAGGGCCACTGAGCTCTCACCCCACCAATCATTAACGGATTTTAACTATATTTGGTGATTGATTCGCCCCCGATCCTGGTAGTGATTGACTCTGAGCCTTGGGTAATCTTAACTATTTGTTAAGAATTCAAGGATCGGATAATGACTATCAGGATCACCAGACTGGCCGCCTTTGTTGTGCTGCCCTTGTTGTTTTTGTCAAGTGTTGCTGCGCAGGCTGCATCATTTGGTGCGCCTTCGATGGTGACAGGCGGAATCACATCTCAGCCGATTGGTCATTATGAATTTTGCTTACGCTACAAGGCCGAATGTCAGGTGCGCAGCAAGCCGGGTCCAGCGCGCCAGGTGACAGCCCATGGTTGGGATGTCATTCGCGATGTCAATCTGACTGTGAACAAGACCATCACGCCAATGACGGACATGGAAGTCTATGGCCGCGAGGAGTGGTGGGAATATCCGGTTGATGCGGGCGATTGCGAAGACTTTGTGCTTCTGAAGCGCCGTAACCTGTTGCAGGCCGGCTTTTCTGAATCCGACCTGTTGATCACCGTGGTACGCAAGCCCGATGGTGAAGGCCATGCCGTTCTCACCGTGCGCACATCTGTTGGCGATTACATTCTCGACAATCTCGTGGACGATGTGAAGATCTGGAATGAAACCCCTTACACCTACCTCAAACGTCAGGCGACGTTTGATACAGGCCGCTGGGTAACCATTGAGAGCGGCAAGGATGTGCCGGTTGCGGCGTTGAAATAATCCACTCGATAGAGACTAAAAAAGCCCGGACGATCCGGGCTTTTTTGATTCATACGGTTCGGTTCAACCACTGCCAATCAGAATGCCAGCCGCCAGCACCAGCGCACCACCAACAACCACCTGCATAGCGGCGCGCCAGAAGGGTGTTTCCATATATTTGTTCTGAATGAAGGCAATGGCCCACAATTCGATGAACACCACAATGCCTGCGGTGATGGTGGCTGTCCAGAAATGCGGAATGAGGTATGGCAGGGCGTGACCCAGACCGCCGAGCGCTGTCATGATGCCGCAAGCCAAGCCGCGCTTGATGGGAGAGCCACGGCCAGAAATTTTACCGTCATCATGAGAGGCTTCGGTAAAGCCCATGGAAATGCCAGCGCCAACCGATGCCGACAGACCCACCAGAAAGGTCTGCCAGGTATCGCCGGTGGCAAAGGCAGCAGCAAAAATGGGGGCAAGGGTGGAGACCGAACCATCCATCAAACCCGCAAGACCCGGCTGCACATAGGTGAGAACGAACTGCCGCTTGGTGGTTTCCTTTTCATGGGCCTGCACATCTTCCGGGCGGTGTTTCTCGCCCAGCATATGGGCAATATCTTCATGGCCCTGCTCGGCCATGGCAAGATCGCCCAGCAATTTGCGGGTTCCGGCATCGGACACCTGCTTTTGGGCCGCCAGATAGAAATTATAGGCCGAACGCTCCATGGACTCGGCCTCATCGCGCACCTGATCAATGGTCAATTGCGCCTGCAACCAATCGGGTTTTCGCGCCATAAAGCCATGAATATACTCGCGCCGCACCAGCGGGATGCGATCACCAAACCGGCGTGTGTGCATATCAATCAGCATGTTGCGATGGGTATGCTCCACCTCTGCCATGTCCTCGAACACCTTGGCAGAATCGGGATATTGCGCCTTGAGGCGATCAGCATAGGCTAGATAAATCCGGGCATCATCTTCTTCCGACGAAATCGCCAGCGCCAGGATCTCCTGCTCAGAAAGACTGTCCAAGCGCCGCTTGGGCACGGAAAACAGGGAGCGAAACATGATAGGGGTCCTCAAATTTAGAATTATTCTAAACTTAGCGCAGATGCATACTGATATCAACCCGGCATGCCCTGTCAGTGCGTCGCAGCGGAAACTGAATTTCGTATTTGGTACAGAGCACGATAAGTCATAGTGTTGCATTACACTGCAAAGACCATGAGACAGGATTACACCATGCAAGACCGCGCCGCCCGAAACGCTGAAATTCAGGCCCGCGCCGCGCAAGAGATGGCCGCAATGGGTGTTGATGCCGCCTTCATCAACCTTCTGGTTGACACATTTTACAACAATATTCGAAACCACCCGGCGCTCGGGCCGATCTTTGCGCAAAAGCTCGACGGCCATTGGGATGCGCATCTGCTGAAAATGAAGAGTTTCTGGTCGGCCATTGCATTTAAAACCGGCGCTTACGGCGGAAAGCCGGTTCAGGCCCATCAAGGCGTAAATGACTTGACGCCTGCGCATTTTCCGCTGTGGCTCGCGCTGTTTTCGCAAACGCTGGATGAGGTCGCACCGACGCCAGAGGCGCATGCGTGGTTTATGACGAGCGCCGAGCGCATTGCCCGCAGCTTGATCCTCGCCCTATAGAGTTTGTCAGGGAAAAGTGGAACCTGGTTTTCCCGAAAAGACAAACGAAAACAAAGAAGTTTAGAGTCTGTCTGGTTCAATCTGCACAGTACACGACTCAAGTCGTTTT
>DNPN01000138.1 GCA_003501385.1 Rhizobium sp.
GCGCGCGAACCCGGATCACGGGCAACGGACTTGATCTGAATGATGCCATCGTAGATTTCCGGCACTTCCATAGTGAAGAGCTTCACCATGAACTGCGGATGGGTCCTTGATAAGAAAATCTGCGGACCGCGCTGTTCGCGGCGCACGTCATAAACAAAGGCGCGAACGCGATCACCGTAACGCATGGCTTCGCGTGGAATCATCTCGTCACGACGGATAATGCCTTCGCCACGACCGAGATCGACAATCACATTGCCATATTCAACACGCTTGACCGTGCCGTTGATGATTTCACCAACGCGATCTTTGAATTCGTCATACTGGCGGTCACGTTCGGCTTCGCGCACTTTCTGCACAATAACCTGCTTGGCAGACTGGGCAGCAATACGGCCAAAATCCATAGGCGGCAGCGGATCGGCAATGAAATCGCCCAGCTTGGCATCGACGTTACGGTCGCGCGCCAGCGGCAGAGCGATCTGCGTGCCATAATCTTCAACCGTCTCAACCACTTCCAGAAGACGCTGAAGACGAATTTCGCCGGTCTTGGAGTTGATGTCGGCACGAATATTGGTCTCGGAGCCGTAACGCGAACGCGCTGCCTTCTGGATGGCATCTGCCATCGCAGCAAGCACGATTTCACGATCGATGACCTTCTCGCGCGCAACCGCATCTGCGATCTGCAACAGCTCAAGCCGATTAGCACTGACTGCCATTGTCTAAAGTCTCCGTCTTCCTGCCTCAGGCAATGAGCCCTTGAGGCGTGTTATCGGTTATTCCGCTTCGTCTGCTTCTTCATTCTGGTTTGCAGCTTGCGCCTTTGCCAGTTTATCAGCACGAAGGGCATCACGGATGAGTTCATCCGTCAGAATCAATTTCGCCTCAGCCAACACCGTAAACGGGATGGTCACCCGAGGTTCTTCACCGTAAGCCGCCTGATCGCGCTCCAGAACGAAGCCTTCCGGGGTCACTTCGGTAATCTTGCCGCGAAAACGCTTGCGGTTATCAACCAGAATAGAGGTCTCGCACTTCAACAGATTGCCCTGCCAGCGGGTAAAATCGGAAACGCGCACCATGGGACGATCAATGCCCGGCGACGAGACTTCCAGATGATACTCCTTATCAACCGGATCTTCCACATCCAAAACGGGAGAAATCGCCTGAGACAGCGCTTCACAATCGGTGACCGTCATAGTGCCATCGGCACGCTCTGCCATGATCTGCAAAGTCAGGCCGTTCTGGTTCATCATCCGAACGCGCACGAGCTTGAAGCCCATATCAACCGCAACCGGCTCTACAATCTCGGCAATGCGCCGATCCAACCCGGTTTCGGTGATCAGGCGTGGTTCAAGCAAATCGGTCGTGGGCACATGTTCGGACAAGCTTGTCCTCCTCGGATATTGGCGCGTGGAGTGTCACCGCCAACAAAAAAGAGCGGGTCCTTGCGGGCCCACTCTTCATCTGGCGATCAAGAATTTAGACGCTCTATACGCCGAGTGCTTCAAGAATGCAAGTCATTCAGCAAGGCTGGATATTGGATGCGATCTGGCAACAATAAACACGGGCATGGCTGGCGGTGGCCGTAAATCCAAAGCGGACAAAAACAATGGCAACCCTCCACGGGCAAAAGATAGTCCCACTATAAACCGATTTAGCCGAACCATTGAAATTGACTAGAAGTTAATTTCTATTCATTGTAATCCTAATTGACGGGGATCGCATGAAATATTGTTTTGTCTTCATTTTAAACGTGATCACGCTATTCTACGGATCTGCATCGATTGCGGAAGAGATACAGAATCCATCACGCTGGATCGGTGTTGTTGACGCCACAAACAAGACGTTCGGATGGCCAGGCAGCGGAATTTCTCTGTCTTTTAACGGCTCGTCACTCTCGGTGTCGCTGAAAGACAGTGGGAAGAACAGCCTGATCGTGTCCGATGGCGAACGCTCTTTCAGGCTGAATTTAAAATCCGGCACACACACCTACGAGCTTGTCACCAACCTGCCGATGGGTGCGCATGTGGTGGACATCACACGGCGCACGGAAGGGCTTTTCGGCGATACGGAATTTGTGTCTGCGGCAACAGATGGCGCATTTGTCCCCGCAGCAGAGCCACAACGCCGCCTCCTGATCATCGGAGATTCGATTTCGGCGGGCTACGGCATTGAGGGGGCGAACGCCCAATGCCCGTTCAGCGCTGACACGGAAAATCAATATCTGACCTATGGCGCTATTGCCGGACGCCGCAACCATGCTGATGTTACCACCATTGCCGTTTCGGGCATTGGTGTTTCGCGCAATTTCGGTGGGCAGGCCACACCAACCATGCCTCAGATGATGGACAGGCCAAGCCCCAATCGTGCGAAGGCCAATCCGGATCAGCTTCGCGCACCGCCGGTTTATCAGGCTATTGTTATCAATCTCGGTACCAACGATTTTTCGCAAGGGTCCAGACCAGCAGGCTTTGTTGCTGACTACACCGCCCTTTTGAAAAAGCTGCGACAACAGCAGCCGACCGCGATGATCTATGCGGCGCTTGGACCGATGCTGGCTGAAGCGGACTTTCACGCAGCCGAACAGGCAATTCAGCAAGCTGTGACAATCCGACAGGCCGATGGCGATCACGCCCTCGCCTCTTTACGCCTGAAAAACCAACAAACCGGAGGCACCGGCTGCAATTGGCACCCGAATGTTGCCGCCCATGCCGCCATGGCAGATATTTTGAGCGAAACCTTGCAACACGATCTGGGATGGAATGCACCATGAGCAGCGAAAGCCTGAGGAATGATGTGGTGGCATCGGTCCAATCGAAAAATCTACCGTCCTTACAAGTCCTGCGCTTTGTTGCCGCCTTTTCCGTCGTGTTATTTCATCTGGGCAGCGGCATGGCGGTGGAATTTAGCTCGAGCACCAATGTCTTCGATTTTGGCACGCTGGGTGTCGATATTTTCTTTGTGCTCAGTGGCTTTATCATCAGCTACACCGCCAATCCGCAGCGCGGCATCGGCTATTTCGCTATACGGCGCTTTGCCCGCGTGGTGCCGCTCTATTGGCTTTTGACCCTCGCTGTCATAGCCATTGCCACCATCAAACCATCGTTGTTGAATTCAACCACGGTGACCATGGAGGCCGTGATAAAATCCATGCTGTTCATTCCCTATGAGAAAAGCTCAGGCGCTGTGCAGCCCTTGCTGTTTCTAGGCTGGACCCTGTGCTACGAGATGTTTTTCTACGTCATCTATGCCTTCTGCCTGCTTTGGAAAAACAAAGCGGATATGCTCTGCGTGGGTGCCTTTCTGGCCATTCTGGCCGCCCACTTCATCTCGCCGCAGGGCTCGGTGTTGTGGCGGTTTTATACCAATCCGATTGTGTTTGAATTTGCGCTCGGCATTTTGCTGTGCAAGGCTTTTATCCATTGGGAGGCGTTCAGGCGCTGCTCAAAGCTAGCCAGCATTGGGCTGATTGTACTGGCACTGATCATCTATCCGCCGCTCAATGCCTATATGGGGCAGTTCAATGTCACAGCTCCAGGCTTGTTTGCGGTGATGGTTGTTGCCGGTTTTCTGTTTTGGAAGGCACCGCAGCCGGGGGTGCAAAACATTGTGCTTTCCAGTCTGGTGCTGTTTGGCAATGCATCCTACGGGCTTTACCTGATGCATCCCTACCTCATTCAGGCATCGATAAAGCTGTTGGGGAAATCCGTCAGCCTGCAGATGTTCTCGGTCCTGATGGCGATCACCGCGCTGGCAACCGTGGCGGTTTCGGTGGCCGTGTTTGCCTTTATTGAAAAGCCGATCCAGTCGATCATCCTCAATCTGGCCAAAAAAATCAAAACCCTAACACCAGAGCCAGCGCCATTCGTTTAAGCAGCCACACGCGGCGGGGGTGATCAAACATCGGTGCGTGTGTCGTTTCACCATAGGCAAACCGACCGGATATAGCCTATGGTAGAGACCAGCCTTACCGAATCGCATCAGCGGAAAATCCCGTGCCGGACAGACGATCTCCCTTAGCGCCTTTCAAAAACAAGGTCTTTCTGACCATTTGGATTGCCAGCATTACCTCGAACTTCGGCAGCCTCATTCAGGATGTGGGTGCGGCCTGGATGATGACCTCCATCTCCAAATCCGAGAGCATGGTGGCCTTGGTGCAAGCCTCCAACACCGCACCCATCATGCTGTTTTCGCTGGTGGCGGGGGCCATTGCCGATGGATTTGACCGACGCAAGGTGATGTTGGCCTCGCAAATTTTTGTGCTCATCGTCTCAGCACTTCTGTCGATTTTCACCTGGTTTGGCCTGCTGACGCCGTGGTCTCTGCTGGCGTTTACCTTTTTGATCGGATCTGGCGTGGCCCTGAACAGTCCGTCATGGCAAGCATCCGTGGGCGATATTGTCGCGCGCGAGGACGTGGCCTCGGCCGTGTCGCTCAACAGCATGGGTTTCAACATTACCCGCAGCGTAGGCCCGGCCGTTGG
The DNA here is from genome assembly GCA_003501385.1 of Rhizobium sp. Taxonomy (GTDB): domain Bacteria; phylum Pseudomonadota; class Alphaproteobacteria; order Rhizobiales; family Rhizobiaceae; genus Allorhizobium. The sequence goes on from DNPN01000138.1 coordinate 4,478, forward strand.
TGGTTTGATTGTTGCCATCGCGGGTGCTGCCACGGCTTTTGCCATCAATGCCGTCAGCTATCTGTCGATGATCTATGCTCTTTTGCGCTGGAAGCCGGTTTACCCAAAGAACCCGCTACCGCGCGAAAATCTGGGCCATGCGATTGCGGCGGGGCTTCGCTATATGGCCATGTCGCCCAATCTTATGAAAGTGCTGTTTCGCGGCTTTCTGTTTGGCTTGTCGGCCACAGCCATACTCTCGCTATTGCCGGTGATCACCAAGGATAGCCTGAACGGCGGCCCTCTGGTTTATGGCGGGCTTTTGGGTGCATTCGGCATCGGCGCAATTTCGGGTGCCATGTCCAATGCCAATATCCGCGAAAAACTGAGCAGTGAACAGATTGTCCGCTGCTCCTTCGCAGGCTTTGCTCTGGCGTCGGCGGTGACAGGTGTGAGCCATTCCTTTTGGTTGACGGCACCGGCACTGATTATCGCCGGCGCGTGCTGGGTGCTGTCGCTGTCGCTGTTCAACACCGTGGTACAGCTCTCAACCCCGCGCTGGGTGGTGGGTCGCGCATTGTCACTCTACCAGACCGCCACCTTTGGCGGCATGGCGAGCGGAGCGTGGATCTGGGGGGTGATTGCCGAAAATGGTGGCGCGGGTCAAGCGCTGGTGGCTTCTGCCGTGGTGATGATTGCGGGCGTTGGCATTGGTTTTCTTCTGCCCATGCCCGCCTTTGCCACGCTGGATCTCAACCCGCTCAATCGCTTTAACGAACCACCCTTGCGGCTGGAAATCCGCCCGCGCAGCGGCCCGATTGTCATCCAGATCGATTTTGAAATTGATGACAAGGATGTGCCGGAATTCCTGAAAGTGATGGTCGAACGCCGCCGCATTCGCCTGCGCGATGGCGCGCAAAACTGGGCCTTGATGCGCGACCTTGAAAACCCGGACATCTGGACCGAGACCTACCATACCCCGACATGGATAGATTATGTGCGCCACAACCACCGCCGCACCAAGGCTGACGCAGAAATCACCGACCGTCTGATGGACCTGCACAAGGGCACAAAACCGCCCCACGTACATCGGATGATTGAGCGCCAAGCCATTCCGCCCGCCGATGACGTGTTCCACAAGCCGCATATTGATCAGCCCTGACAAACTCTAAAGTATGTCGCGTTATATTGTCCTCAATAAAACGATAACGTACATGCGGCTAAATAAGAGCTAAAGATTGTCG
>DNPN01000013.1 GCA_003501385.1 Rhizobium sp.
TTGCCAAGGAGAAGCGCAGTCGAACTCTCGTTTTCCGTCAATAAGTTCTAAAAATAAGGCAGAAAAAATGGCTTTGCTCCAAAAAGGAGAGCCAAAGCATGGGCCAAAGGCCAATCGAAGCCCGGTAAAAATGTGCAATAGGGCGAAATCAGCCGATGGCATTGCACCTCTGCGCTGATTTGCAGGTGCGGATACTGGAGCTGTGGCATGGAGTGGCGACCCAATGCGGCGAGGGACGCAGGCACCGCAGACGTGTCTTCTAACGCTTCCTTCCCGGTGGTGCCGGTTGGGCTGACCTGCAACGCGCCCAGGCTCGGATTGTGAATGTGCCAGCGTCCATCCCAAACGGCGGCTTCACCGGCTGCCAGAGTGATTGTTTTTAGCCCACGCGCCTCACGCACCAGAAACAAGCCTGCGCGGGAGCGGTGCACGAGGCAACGCCCCAGTGTTATTCTTGATCCATTGGCTTGCGCTAGCAAGGCCAGCAAGCGGGCCAGGGACTGATCGGCTGGTCCATGGCTTTGCCCGCCAAGCGTGGCCAACATAGCCTGTGAGGCGTGGCGCAAAACGGGTTGTGGGCTGTCGAAGACGGCGGCATCCAATTCTACAACGCCGGAGGCAGGCACGCGAGCGTAACGCTCAATCAGGCTTGCTGCTTGTGTTGATAAGGTCAGGCGGTCGTGTTGCGATGGTAGGGCAGGGCGTACACTTTCGGTCAGTTCAAGACGGACCCGCGCGCGTTCATAATGGGGGTTGCTGTTGCTGGGGTCATCAACCCAGCCCATGCCCCGCGCGGTGAGGAAATCACGAATCATCTGGCGGTGGCATGTCAGCAGGGGGCGATAGATCCAGATGCGATTGCGATAAAGCATATGATCGGCCATGCCGGAGAGGCCAAGGGCCGCGTCATCCGCATTGCGGCTTTGCCGCATGGCAATTGTCTCGGCCTGATCATCGGCGGTGTGGCCGGTCACAATAATGTCGGCCTTCAAGCTCGTTGCAGCCTCGCTCAACAAGCGGTAGCGGGCGTTGCGGGCAGCAGAAGAAATTCCGGTTTTGGGCTTTGGTTCGTCCCAGCGGCTCGTGACATGGGCAATGCCAAGTTTTGTACAAAGACCTTTAACTTCGCGGGCTTCCTGCGCCGATTCGGGGCGAAGTCCGTGGTCAATGGTGGCTGCTGCAAGCGTGACAGCAAGGTGTGAGGAGTCTTGCAAAAGCTCATGCAGCGCAATCAGCAGGCCTTTGGAATCACTGCCGCCAGACACGGCCACAAGCAGGCGGGAGGGGGTGGGCAACGCCTGCAAAAAGCCGCGCAATGTCGAGATTAGCAGGTCACATGGCTTGGGTGTCTGCGCGGCCATCATCCGCAGGCGAGGCGTTTTTGCTCGCTGGCCGATTTGTTCTGCACTGCCTTGGAGGCGTCCGGGTAACGCTTGTTGACTTCGCGTAAGGTAGCGCAGGCGGTGTCCTTATTGCCAAGGGCAGAGAGCGACATGCCAAGCTTGAGCAGGATTTCCGGGGCTTTGGGCGATTTACCATAGGCCTGATAGGCCTTCAGGAAGGTTTCAGCGGCGTCTTTATACCGCTCTTGCGAATATTGTGCCTCGCCAAGCCAGAAGCTGGCGTCGGCTGCGCGGCCACTCTTGGGATAGTGGCTGATAAAATCCTTGAACTCACTTTCGGCTGATTTGTAATCACCGCCGAGAACGTGGCTGTAGGCCACCTGATAGAGGTCTTTTTCGCTGGCTGCAGAGCCGCCGATGCTTGCGGTGTCGGTGGTGCGGCCTGCGGCGTTATCGCCAGTTTGACCGCTTAAAGTTGCGCCAATCGGGTTGCCGTTGGCATCAAGCGCAATGGCACCCAACGTTGTGGGGCCGGGAGCATCTGTTTGCTTCTGGCGCGAGGCAACAGGGGGAGAGTCGGCGGAATCATCAATGACTGCGCCGACCTGATCGCCCGAAGAGGGCGTTTGAGACTGTTTTTGGGCTACGGCCGGGCTGTTTTGGCCCGGGGTACTTGAGTCACTTCTTTTTTTTTCCAGCTCCTGGAATCGGAATTCGTTATCCTGCTGTGCCTTGCGGATGGTTTCCTGCATTTGCAACAGCTGATAGCTCATATCTTCAATGCGGCCATTGAGCTGACGAATTTCATCTTCCAGTTGCTGAACCTGGACCGTGTTATTGGCCTGTGCCTGCTGCACCTGCTGAACCGGCAAAGTATTGGCCGGTGCCTCAGTGGGTGTTCTATGGCCGAAGAGCGAGAAAGCCATTGCGCCTGTGCTTGCTTGAGGGCCGAGCAGTGCAGCCATTCCAACCACCCCGGCCACGACAAGTCTCTTCATGTTTCAAATTCCCGTTTAGCGTTGCCCTTTGCGCCGTCGCTCAAATGAACTTAGACGCCCCCATTTGAAAGCAACCCACTGCATAATTCCTTAAATCGACATCGATTTAAGGAGAACATTATGCAGCAGATTTAAACTTCTACAGCGACCTTTGTGCGCCATAAATGGCGAACAGTGCTGTAGTGTCGCTTTGCAAAGCACTCTTGCGTGAAAACACGGGGTCTTTGCAAGTGAAGCTTTCGATAGAATTGTAAAAGGCAACGGAAGTTCGGCTAAAATGTGGAGAAAACAAAAGGGCGACCCGAAGGCCGCCCCTTTTATAGAAATTATATTCGGGCTTTTGCCGATTACTTGCCGCCGAGAACCGTAACAGCGCGACGGTTCTGGTTCCAGCACGATGCGTCATCGCAAGTCGCAACAGGACGTTCCTTACCGTAGGAAATGGTCTTGATGCGGTTGGCAGGAATGCCCTTGGAGACGAGGTAAGCCTTGGCAGCCGATGCACGACGTGCGCCGAGAGCCAGGTTATATTCGCGGGTGCCGCGCTCGTCCGAGTGACCTTCAACCGTAATTGGGTACTGCGAGTAACGCTGCAACCACTGTGCCTGACGATCGAGGGTCTGCTGGGCATCGGCGCGAACCGACGAGCTGTCGGTGTCGAAGAAGATGCGGTCGCCAACGTTGACCGTGAAGTCCTGGCTGGAGCCAGGGGTTGCTGCGCCTGCGCCGCCCAAACCGAGGTCGGATGCGCTGTTTGGCATGTTCTTCTTGGATGCGCAGCCAGCCAGTGCCAATGTCAGGGCAAGAGCGACAATGGCTGGGTTGCTAGCGAGCTTCTGCATGCGGCTCATCGTTGGGTTCAAAGTGCGGCTCATCGCCGATCTCCTTACGTGATAATTAAGGTTGCCGAACTCTAACCAAGAGTGGTTAATCCTAGAACAACGCTTATGGTTAATTTTTTCTCAATTCCAGTCCAAAAAAGCAAGAAATGCAGCCGCCGGGCTTAAAAAACCGGGCGGCTGATGGTGCCCTATTCCAGAAGCGGTGACCAGGCCGGGTCAGAGGCATAGCCGGGGGTCTTGATGATCTGTTCGTTGTAGCCGGTCAGATCGATCGAGTGCAGTTGCGGTCCACCGGCACCGGCGGCATCGCTGAAATACATGATAACACGGCCATTGGGGGCCCATGTCGGTCCTTCGTTGTGGAAGCCGGTGGTCAGCAGGCGCTCGCCTGAGCCATCAACCTTCATCACGCCGATGGAGAACTTGCCACCTGCCTGCTTGGTGAATGCAATCAGATCGCCACGCGGAGACCAGACGGGGGTGGAGTAGGAGCCTTCGCCAAACGAGATGCGGGTCTGGCCAGAGCCATCCGAATTCATCACGTAAAGTTGTTGGCGGCCACCACGGTCACTTTCAAACACAATCCGTTTTCCATCGGGGGAATAGGATGGCGATGTGTCGATGGCTGGGGTGCTGGTCAGGCGCGTTGTGGTACGCGAGCGCAGGTCCATGGTGTAGATATTGGCATTGCCGCCTTCCTGAAGGCTCATGATTACGCGCTGGCCATCGGGCGAAAAGCGCGGCGCAAAGGTCATGCCGGGGAAGTTGCCCACCACTTCACGCTGCCCTGTTTCCAGCTGCAACATGTAAACGCGCGGCTGATCACCCTCAAACGACATATAGGTGATTTCCTGACGGTTTGGCGAGAAGCGCGGTGTCAGCACAATATTGGCGGTGTTGGTCAGGGTGCGGACATTGGCACCGTCCTGATCCATAATGGCCAGCTGGTGCTTACGATCCGTCTTGGAGCCGCTTTCAGACACAAACACGATGCGGGTGTCGAAATAGCCCTTTTCACCGGTGATGCGCTCATAGATCGCGTCAGCAATGATATGGGCCACACGCCGCCAGTTTTCTGGCTGGGTGTAGAATTGCTGGCCGCTCATCTGCTGGCCTGCATAGGTATCCCACAGGCGGAATTCCGCCCGCAGACGGCCATCGGCCTCCTGATTGATCCGGCCAACCACCAGAGCCTGCGCATTCAGCACAGTCCAGTTGGCCATATTGGGAGCCTGGTCAGGATTGATGTTCTTGTCGATAAAGGCACCGTGGTTGACCGGGGCGAACAGGCCAGAGCGCTTGAGGTCCGCCTCAACTACAGCCGAGATTTGTGCGCCAATGCCATTCTTGGAGCTAAAATCCGGAATGGCGATGGGCATCGGTGCCACATTGCCTTTGTTGATGTTGATTTCAACAAGGGCCATGGCCGGTGTCGAGAAGGTGCAGACCATAGCGGCCAGCACCATCAGGATACGTAGGAGTGGGAATTTTTTCATAGAGGAAAGCCTTTCAGCTCTTACATGAATTGGCTCGGGTCGAAATTCACGACAACCTCAGACCAGGCATCGTATTTATCGGCGGGCAGGTTCTTGAACGGGGCGGACTTTAAAATAGCACGTCGTGCACTGCTAATCATAACTTGTTGTGACTGCGGAGAACCGCCAGTGGCTGTCACCTCCGGCTCGCCAATCAGGTTGCCGGATTGATCCAGCTTGAAATGGGCGCGAATCACCATGCCTTGTGTGTCGGACATGCCAGCGATCACTGACCAATTGTTCTGGATCACGCCTTGCAGCGCGTCCATTTCACTCTGGCTGAGCTGTGATCCGCCCGTGGTCTTCTTGCCACCAAAGGCTGCCTGATCCTTGGAGCGCTTGGCACCACCACCGGCAGCATCGGTCTTGTTCAGCAGCGCCGAGATTTCATCGGCGTTGAAGTCACTTTCCTTTGACGCCTTGGACTTGGCTGCCTGCTGGTTCTTGTCGGCCTTCTTCACGTCCGGCGCTTTCGCAGCTTCGGTCTTCGGCTTGGTTTCCGGCTTTGCCTCGGGTGCCTTGGTTTCCTCAGGCTTCGGCGGCTCTGGCTTTGGCTTTACAGCGGGGAGGGGGACCGCGGAGGGTAAAGGTGTATCCTCGGCCTTGGCCATTTCCTGCGGCTTCTGCTCGGGCTTGGCCTCTGGTTTTGGCTCCGGCTTTACTTCTGCCTTCGGGGCGGGGTTTGGTTCCGCTGTCGGAATCGGAACATCCTTCGGTACAGGCACGCTGTCCTTGGAAGGCGCAACGGCGGTCTCTTCCTTGGCAATTTCCTTCACGTCATTGGTCTTGTCATCTGGCGTTGGCTTAACCTGATCAACCTTTTCCGGGGCCGCCGCAACCTCTTCCTTCGACGGCCGTTTGTTGGGCGTCGGAGGCGTTTTCATGTCCACATCGTTTTCGCCGAGGTTTTCGGCGTTTTCAACAACGTTGGGCTTTTTGGTTGGTGTCGGCGCGGATTTTTCGCGCTTGGGGGCCTTTTTATCGCCTTGCTGAATCTGGGTCAGCTCGGAAATCGGCACGATATCGACAGGCAGCGCCTCAACATCGGCCACTTGCAAAGGCGCAGGTGCGCTCAAGGTCAACAGCGCCATGGCCAGCGCTATTGCGTGTATAATCGCGGATGTGACGATACTGCCCTTCATCGCGAAAGATCACTTGTCTTGTTCTTGCAAGGTCACAAGGCCGATATTCTTGTAGCCAGCAGTGGAAATCAGCGCCATGACTTTCATCACGGTGCCATAGGCCGCAGCGGTATCGCCGCGCACATAGATGCGTTCATTATAGCCGGTTGTGGCAATGGCTTGCAGCTTGGCAACCACTTCATCAACCGCAATTGGTGACTCTTGCAAAAACACCTCACCCTTCGAATTCACCGAAATGGTGATCGGCTGGGTGTCGGAGTTCATGGCGCTGGCCTTGGTTTCTGGCAGATCAATCGGCACGCCGACGGTCATCATCGGGGCTGCGACCATGAAGATGATCAGCAGCACCAACATAACGTCCACCAATGGTGTTACGTTGATCTCGCTGTTGAGACCGCGCTTGCCACCACGACGCCTTGATCCACGACGACCACCACCACCGCCGCCACCACTTGCTCCAGCTGACATACCCATGAGATTACCCCCTTCGCCAGGCCGTTATTCTGCGGCCTGACGGGGCTGCAATTTTTCATCAATCTGGCGAGAAAGAATGCCGGAAAACTCATCTGCAAAGCCTTCCATGCGCGAAGACAGCTTGCCTGCATCGCCGGAAAACCTGTTGTAGGCAATAACCGCCGGAATAGCGGCCACCAGACCAATGGCCGTTGCCAAAAGCGCTTCAGCAATACCGGGGGCAACAACGGCGAGGTTGGTGGACTTGGAACCTGCAATGGCCTGAAACGAGGTCATGATACCAACAACGGTACCGAACAGACCAATGAATGGGCCAGCAGAACCGATGGTGGCGAGAGAGCCGAGGCGCGCCTCAAAGCCTTCTGCCTCACGGGACATAGCCACATCCATGGCGCGATCAATGCGCATCTGCAAGCCGATGGGCGAGCGCGCACCGCGCTCAAAGCTCTTTTTCCACTCGCGCATGGCGGCGACAAAAATGGCAGCAAGGCCACTGTTGTTGCGGTCTGCAAGGCTGCGGTACAGCTCTTCCAGCGACTGGCCGGACCAGAACACCTGTTCGAACTGGTTGAACTGCCGGCGCGCCTTGGCGTAGCTGACTGATTTGTCGATGACGATGGCCCATGTCCAAACCGAGGCTCCCAAAAGCCCGAGCATGACCAGTTTCACAATAAAGCCTGCCTGCATAAACAGGGCCCAAAGGCTTACATCATGTGTCGCGGCTGCCAATCCTACTTGTTCCATCGTTACCGTTCCTGAAATCCAATCGCCCGGACAAGATTTCTTGGCCGCGCTCTATGAACACATCTCGCCACGGTTGGTAAGACGTGCTCTCATGCATCAACGTCATTGCATGACTTCAACCCGGATCAATAACGACCCAAGGTGTCATGCATAAAACTTACGCTGCAAGATGTGCGCGGACCTTGGCAATCCATCCCCAAAGCACCCAAGGTGCTTTTTAACCGTAAATTTGGTCAAAGGAAGGCGTGCGGCGCACAAATCACCGCAGCCGCATTAAGACAACATTATCCTTAATGTTTCGTTATCAGTTAAGGCAGCGGCATTCATTTTTAAAGCCTGTACCTGTCTGCGTTGCAGATTTTTGCAAGCCATGAGATTTTTTCTGCGAAGTTTGCGGCTCGATTGCCGAAAAGGATAGGTTTTGCGAAATACATGAGAATCAATTTGCGCGAATATATATTAGGGCAGTTCGCGCACTTGGCAGATGCAGAGCTTTGGCCCAGCCGGTTGCCAGCATTGAGCTGTGCTAAAACCGGATAGCCCTTTGCGAGAGAGGCGTTAAAGCCCACTCGATTTTTGAAATTTTTCGGCGATTGTTTCTGGTAAACGGCGCGGGCGGCCAAATTTGTTGACCACCGCAATCACAACCTTGGCCTCGATCAGCCTGCGATCTGCACACTGTATGGTCTGGCGCAACACCATTTTGGCACCGCCTGCTTTTTCGGTGATGGTCTCGATGGTCAAAACATCATCCATCCGGGCTGGACTTTTGAAATCCAGCTCCATGCGGTGCACCACAAACACCAGCCCCTCCTCGTCGGCATTGATCAACTCGCGCTGGGCACAGCCAAGGCAGCGCAGATAATCGGTGCGGCCACGCTCCAGAAAATGTAAGTAACGGGCGTGATAGACCAGACCGGAAAAATCGGTGTCTTCGTAATAGACTCGCTGGGTCAGGCTGTGGCCACCTTCGATCAGGTGGCCGCTTAAGGAAAATGCATCTGTCATGCTCTTGGCTGTCCTTCATCAACAATCAGGTGCTCCACCTGCTCTGGCAAACGGCCCATATAGCTTCCCAGAAAGGCGGGCCGGACATCAAAGGCTTTAAAGGCCGCTGCGGTTGCTGGCACCCAGCGAAACAGCACTTCGGTGGGGCCATCTACCACACGATGTATAATATCATCTGCGTGGAAGGGCAGGGGAATATCCATGCTCAGGAGATAGTAAAACCCCAGCTCGTGGGCGCGGTAATCATCAAAGGAAAAGAAAAGTTCGGTTGTGAACAGCAGGCGCTCGATGCGCACCGTGCGGTCGATCTCCTCCTGCATTTCGCGGATAATCGTCTGCTCGCTGCTTTCACCAATTTCGGCACGGCCACCGGGCAAGGCCCAATAGGTATCGTTAATGCCTCTTTGTACCAGCAGATGATCGTTATGCAGGATCACGCCCGCCACCCGGAAGGTAAACAATTGCGGCTTCTTATCCAGCCGGATCATGTGGCGCTCGGAGCTCATTTGTCGTCCAGATTCCCATCGTCCCACACCAGATGGCGCGAGGTTGTGGGCAGGTTTTCAATCTCGCCTGCGATGAAATAGGGGGGAATATCCAGTGTCGTCAACGCCTCTTTGGTGGCGCGTGCCCATTTGAATTCCAGCGCGTTCTTGCCATCCTGAATGCGGTGGATGATCTCGCTTTCATGAAAGGCCAGCGTGTCTGGCAGATGCATGAGGTAATACATGCCCAGCTCGTGCCAGTCCCGGCCTTCATAATGAAAGAAGCTTTCCACGCTCCAAAGCAAGCGATCAATCCTTGCTTCCAGCCCAAGCTCTTCCATCATCTCGCGTTTTAGCGTGGTCTCGGAAGGTTCGCCTACTTCCGCGCGGCCACCGGGAAAGGTCCAGAATTTTTCATGCACGGCGCGGTGCACCAGCACATGGCCGTTGCGAAAGGCAAGACCGGCAATGCGCATCTGAAAGGTGCGGGTGCTTTGTTTGATGCGAATGCGATTGTCTATCGGTTTAGCCAAGATCGATCACCAGAATTTCGGGCGGGGAGCCGAAGCGGATCGGGGCAATGGAGCACCCAAGACCGCCGGAGACAATCAGATTGCGATTGCCCTCCACCTTGTGGCCATAGACATAACGGGAGCCGTAGCGCGACGGCACCACGGGCGTCCAGCCAAACAGATTGACCTGTCCCCCATGGGTGTGACCAGACAGGGTGAGCGACACGCGCTCTGGCACATTGGGGAAAATATCCGGCTCATGCGCCAGCAGAATCACGGGGGCATCGTCGGTGATTTGCGCCATGGTGCCGGGTAGATCATCCAGCCCGCGCTGGGTGTGGCGGCTGGTGAGATAGGCCCATTGGTCTTCAAGCCCTGCGATCCAGAAGGGATGCTCTTCAGAGCCAAGCTTGACGGCGGTGTTGGAGTGAACCGTGATGCCCTCTGCTCTTAGGGCTTTATGGGAAAAGGTTTCCGGCAATCTTTGTAACTGCGCCTGCTTGTCCTGCCACCAATCATGATTGCCGCAGATGGCGTGGACCCCATGGGGTGCCTTCAGCCGAGACAGGGCCTTTGCCCAAGCCTCTGGTGCCACCGGACCCGTCACCAGCTTCATGCCGGAAATATAATCGCCCAGCAGCACAATCACATCGCCACCCAGCGTATTGGCATGGTCGCAGATGCTGGCAATGCGATCTGCTGGCATCCATGGCTCGCAGGCATGAAAATCAGCCAGTGCAACAATCCGCAGTTTCTGCCCCTTGGGCCAATTGGGCGGTGTCAGCTTGTAACGGGTGGTTTCCAGCCGCAGCAGGGGTTCCACCGCACCCGCATAGCCGCCCAGCGTGAGAATGCCTGCGGCTGTCCCCGCCAACAGCTTGAAGAAGGTTCGGCGTGTAATCACTCAGTCATCCTCAAGCGTGAGGCGAAATTGCGCGGCTTCCATATCTTTCGGCGGCTGCAATCCCAGATGTTTCCATGCGGTGGGGGTGAGAATGCGCCCGCGTGGGGTGCGCTGAATAAAGCCCTGCTGGATCATGTAAGGCTCGATAATATCCTCAATCGCATCGCGTGGCTCGGAAAGCCCTGCGGCAATGGTATCAATGCCCACAGGGCCACCGCCAAAATTGACGGCAATCATATTGAGATAGCGGGTGTCGAGCTGGTCCAGACCCATATTGTCCACCAACAGCCGGGTCAGGGCCTCGTCGGCAATCTCGCGGGTCACGGCGGGCGCACGGGCAACTTCGGCAAAATCGCGCACGCGGCGCAGCAGGCGTCCGGCAATGCGTGGCGTGCCACGGGCGCGGCGGGCAATTTCGCGCGCCCCATCGTCGGTCATGGGAAGGCCCATCAGCCGGGCACCACGGCGCACGATCAATTCCAGTTCATCCACCGTGTAAAAGGAGAGCCGTACCGGAATACCAAAACGGTCACGCAAGGGTGTGGTCAATAGGCCAATACGGGTGGTTGCTGCCACCAGAGTGAATTTCGACAGGTCGATTTTCACCGAGCGCGCCGACGGGCCTTCACCGATGATCAGATCGAGCTGGAAATCTTCCATGGCGGGATAGAGAATTTCTTCCACGGCGGGATTGAGCCGATGAATTTCATCAATGAACAGCACATCGCGCTCTTCCAGGTTGGTCAAAAGTGCTGCCAAATCGCCCGCCTTGGCAATCACCGGACCGGAGGTGGAGCGAAAATTGACGCCAAGCTCCTTGGCCATGATCTGCGCAAGCGTGGTTTTGCCCAGACCCGGCGGGCCAACAAACAGCACGTGATCCAGCGCTTCGCCCCGGTTTTTGGCGGCTTCAATAAAGATTTTTAAGTTCGCCCGGGCTTCGGCCTGACCTGTAAAATCATCCAGCGTTTGCGGGCGCATGGTGGCATCGAAATCTTCGCCGCGTTTTTCAGGCGAAATCAGGCGGTTTTCGTCGCTCATGCGGGGGATTCCAAGGTCTGCAATGTCAGGATCATGAAGCGTTTGAGTCTTGCGCCCTGCGCCAGCCTTAAAACCATCACGATAATTGTGGCAATCATAGGTGCTAGGAAATGCACAGACAAGCCGTTGGCGTCAAAGCGAGGCATTACTGCGACAGCTCCTTCAAGCCAAGGCGGATCAATTTGGCGCTATCGGCGTCTTCGCCGCCGTTTTTAAGGGCCGCCGCCACCGCATTCGCGGCCTGATCACGCGAATAGCCAAGATTGGTAAGGGCAGACACGGCATCAGACACCGGAGCCGAGGCCACACCTTCACCGATCTCCTGCTTCAGGCCGAGGTTGCTGACCGCTTCGCCGCCAAAGGCGGGGGCCTTGTTCTTCAATTCGGTGACAATGCGGATGGCCACCTTGGGGCCTACACCGGGCGCGCGTGAAATCGAAGCCTTATCCTGAAGGGCAATGGCATTGGCCAGTTCAGACGGGGTGAGGGTGGAGAGCACGCCCAGCGCCACCTTGGCCCCCACGCCCTGCACACTTTGCAGCAGGTTGAACCATTCACGCTCCAGCGCGGTCATAAACCCAAACAGCTTCAGCTGATCTTCGCGGACATAGGTTTCAATAAACAGCACCACGGCCTCGCCGGGGGAGCCAAGCCGGGAGAGGGTGCGCGAGGCGCAAAACACCACATAGCATACGCCATGCACATCAATCAGCACATAGTCATCGCCGATTTCGTCAATAGTGCCTTTGAGCTTGCCGATCATGGAGCAGGTCCGTCTAACTGAGGTTCATCTATTTAGCCCGCAAGGGCCTTACGCATGCGATCTGCGCCACGGTTATGGGCGTGGCAAATGGCAATGGCAAGCGCATCGGCAGCATCATTGCCTTTGAACTCGGCCTTGGGCATCAGGATTTTCAACATCATGTGAATCTGCTGTTTTTCGCCATGGCCAACGCCAATCACCGATTTTTTCACGGCATTCGGCGCGTATTCCGCCACCGGAAGGCCAGCGCGCGCCGGAACCAGCATGGCAATGCCACGGGCCTGACCCAGCTTGAGGGTGGCCACAGCATCCTTGTTCACAAAGGTTTGTTCAACGGCGGCTTCATCAGGCTGATGGCTATGCACCACATCGGCCAGCCCGTCATGCAACTGGCACAGGCGAGACGCCAGATCCATGTCACTATTAGATGTGACCGTGCCAGAGGCTATGAACCGCAGTGAATTGCCCAGCGTTTCAATAATGCCCCAGCCGGTGCGCCGCAGGCCCGGATCAATCCCAATAATGCGAATCGCAGTTGTCATTCCAAGATCCTATACACGGTGCCGAGAAGCGGCTCTCAACACCTTATCATGCAACACTAGATAGTCTGATTTTGATCAGATTTGCCAGAGAAATGTGAACAAAACAAAAACATTACTGTGTGGAAACATTCTGACCTGCGGCTGGTAATTGCGCAGCAGTGACTTAAGTAAGGGATATTGATGACATCCTTGGAGCAAGCACTGTGACATCCATACCCTTTTCCGTTCTGGATCTGTCGCCCATCGCAGAAGGCTTCGGCGTGTCTGACGCGCTGGAGGCATCAAAGCGCATGGCGGTTGCGGCAGAAGCTCTTGGCTATCACCGTTTCTGGTTGGCGGAGCATCACGGCATGCCCGGTATTGCCAGCGCCGCCACGGCGGTGGTGATTGCGCATGTGGGGGCGGCAACCACGCGTATTCGCATTGGCTCCGGCGGCATCATGCTGCCCAATCATTCGTCCATGGTGATTGCAGAACAGTTTGGCACGCTGGCGGCACTGTTTCCGGGGCGGGTTGATCTGGGCGTGGGTCGTGCGCCGGGCACGGACATGCGAACAGCGCAAGCTTTGCGCCGCAATCTCGATGCGGGTGCAGAGAGTTTCCCGCGCGATATTCAGGAGCTGCAATTGCTGCTTGGACCTGTGCAGCCGGGCCAAGGGCTCATGGCCGTGCCGGGGGCCGAAAGCAACGTGCCTGTCTGGTTGTTGGGCTCCAGTCTTTACAGCGCCCATCTGGCTGCCGCTTTGGGTCTGCCTTATGCATTTGCCTCGCATTTTGCGCCGGATCAGTTGTTTGAGGCAATATCCGTTTATCGTGATCGCTTTCAGCCATCAGCAACGCTGGAAAGGCCCTATATGATTGTGGGTGTGATGGCGGCATTGGCAGAAACGGATCAACAGGCCGAAAAACTCTTCACCTCGGCCCAGCAGCAGTTCATCAATCTGCGACGCAATGTGCGCGGCCGTTTCCCAAGGCCCGTAGAAAGCATGGATGGTTTGTGGAGCGAGATGGAGCGCTTTGGTGTGGAGCATACCTTGCAGCATGCCGTGGTTGGTGCGCCTTCGACAGCCAAACTCAAGCTGGCGCGCTTCTTGAAGGATACCGGCGCGGACGAGCTGATCATTTCCACCCCGATCCACAGTGTTGAGGCCAGATTAACCTCACTTAGGTTGATGGCGGAGCTTCGAGAGAACGTATTCAGAGTTGAAATGGCGAAGGAACTCAGCGAGTGAGGTTTCTGCAACTTTAAACATATAAGCGTCCTTTAAATCTCATGGTTAAAGCTTAAGCTTAATGGCGCATTAACCATTCCGCTCCATTATTTCTCTCAAGAAGAAAGGCGTGTGCTTTTCATGAGGGTGTTTTGGAGCCACGAAAATGAAAAACAGTTTTGCCTGGCTGGCCGTTGCCGTTCTGGCGGCGGGGCCAGTGACGGCCGCCGATTTGTATCAGCCGGAGCCAGTGCCGCAGGGAGCTCCTGAGGTCCAGATTGCGGAGGTCTCCGGCTTATACTTGCGCGGAGACGTTGGCTATTCGTTTAACAAATTGCGTGGCGCGAATTATTTTCAGGGATCAAACGCTTCCTTGGTTGATTTCGATCAACACAAGATCAAGAATAGCTATTCGCTCGGAGCTGGCGTTGGTTATCAGATCAATAGCCATCTGCGCACCGATCTCACCTTTGACTATCTTGGCAAGTCGGATTTCACCGGCTCGACCCATGGCTCTTGCGGTGTTTCCTCGGCCTGCACATCGCGTGATCTGACCTCGATGCAAGCCTACACACTCATGGCCAATGCCTATGTTGACCTGGGCACCTATGCTGCCGTCACACCTTATATCGGCGCGGGCATGGGTGGTTCTTACGTCAAGTGGAACGACCTCAAGAACACCTCCTGCGCCAACGATGGCAGCGGCTGTGACGATACAGAAACCCATAATGGCCGTGGCAGCTGGCGCTTTGCCTATCAGCTGATGGCGGGTGCAGCCATTGACATTACCTGCGACTGGAAGGCCGATGTAGGCTATCGCTTCCGTCAGACCACGTCAGGCGATATGTTTGGCTATAAGGATAATGGCGGCCCGGGCCGCGACAAGGGCTTCTATAGCCACGATATTCACGTGGGTGCCCGTTACCAGTTTGGTGGATGCCCGCAACCTGTGGCTTACGAGCCACCGCCGCAGCCGTTGGTGTATAAATAAGAGGCTTTAGAGCATTTCGAGTAAAAGTGTATTGCGGTTTTGCGTCTCGAAATGCGTAAAAACAGAAACTGAGAGCATTTTGCGATTCAAAGAAATCGCGAAATGCTCTAGAGTTTGTCAGGTTCAGTTTGAATCAGACAAACTCTAGCTTCTCTTATTTTCGTTTGTCTTTTCGGGAAAACCGGATTCCACTTTTCCCTTACAAGCTCTAGAGGCCAGATCAGCAAAACCCCGGCGCTGAGAATGTGCCGGGGTTTTGGTGTTATGACGGGTGATCAAAATTCGCGTTTGATCAAGGCACGGTCAACCGAATGTGCGCCGCCGCCAAATGCCGCATAAAACAGGGCACCGCCGGCCCAGAATATGGATGCGAGTTCGGCTTTACCCTGCACCTGTTCCAAAAAGACATGGCCACCATCGGCCAGCCGCGCCATTGCATTCGGCGTGAACAGTGC
This sequence comes from Rhizobium sp., assembly GCA_003501385.1. GTDB lineage: Bacteria > Pseudomonadota > Alphaproteobacteria > Rhizobiales > Rhizobiaceae > Allorhizobium. The sequence goes on from DNPN01000013.1 coordinate 14,991, forward strand.
GACACCCGTGCCTTTCAGGGCGGAAATGCCTTCAGGGGTCAAAAGGGCCTCGCCATAGGGGTGGCTATAGTGAAACCATATTGCATAATTCTTTAAACCGGAATCGGTTTAAAGAGAAAATTATGCAACACATATAAAGAGCTACAGCG
>DNPN01000194.1 GCA_003501385.1 Rhizobium sp.
GGAATCTGACCCCTGCAACAAAGCTCTCTCAAACTCACTCGGATCTATCTGCAATCTCTTCAATCGAAAAGAATGCTTCAATTTCTTCAAAGCCGCAGGATATGCGCCAGATTAATCGTACGACGCTATAGTGTCGAGGAAAATAACGCTCACTTTTCCTCGACACTTCTCAAACTATTGGCTCAGTATGCACTTTTTCTTTATGCTCTTCGCAATACTTTTATCTGAGGAACTGGGTGGTGGGTCATTTGGGATGCAGTTTCACTTTGTTGAAACGATTGGCCGAATTGACCCGGCAAGGTAAACTGTTCGACGAGTTGGCGGAGCTTGCTGGCCTCACTGGTCAAGGATCCGCTTGACGCACTGGTTTCCTCAACCATAGCAGCATTCTGCTGTGTAACTTGATCCATCTGGTTGACAGCTGTATTGACCTCAGCCAATGCAATCGCCTGCTCTCTTGATGATGTGGCGATCGCTTCCATATGCTGATTCATGGAAACGATGAACTCTTCTATCGTACGTAGCGCATCTCCGGTGTCGCGCACCAGATGAACGCCATTGCCAACCTCTTCTGTTGATTTACGGATGAGCTCCTTGATCTCCTTTGCCGCGTTGGCCGAGCGTTGAGCAAGCTCACGAACCTCTTGCGCCACAACAGCAAAGCCTTTACCAGCATCGCCAGCACGAGCGGCCTCTACTCCGGCATTGAGTGCCAGAAGATTAGTCTGAAACGCAATCTCATCTATGACACCGATAATGTTTGCGATCTGGGTTGCTGAATCTTCTATTCGTTCCATAGCGGTAACAGCGTTGGCAACAACGCCGCCAGATTTGCTAGCGCTACCGTTGGCCTCAACCGCAACTCTGCGCGCCTCTTCTACTCTGCGCGAAGAATTTGAGACATTCGCGGTGATCTGATCAAGGGCAGCCGCAGTTTCCTCAAGAGAAGCTGCCTGCTGTTCAGTGCGTTTTGAAAGATCATCCGCGCTTCGTCTCATCTCGTTGCTACCGCTATCAATAGAAGCTGTAGCTTCTGCAACGGCCCCCAATGTTCGTCCCAACTGTTCGACCGCCGTGTTCAGATCATGCCGCAATCCCTCAAAGTCAGGGGCAAAGGCTGCCGTCAATTGAAACGATAGATCACCCGCCGCGAGACGGCGCAACCCAGCCGCCAGACCGGACGTTGCCTCGTTCATCCGAGCGCGAGCCTCTTCTTCGGCTCGTGCTGTTACGTCAGCACGCTCTGCTTCAGATTTCAAACGGGTAGCCACCGCATCTTCCTCAAGACGGAGGTTGGTGATAGCAGCTTGACGAAAGACCTCAACAGCAACCGCCATCTCACCCACTTCATCTTTACGGTCAAGGTTTTTGATAGCGCTATCATGATCACCGGCAGCAAGATTGCGCATTGCGTCGTTGATGGTGCGGACAGGCTTAACGACAGCGATGTAGATCGCAAGCAGCGAAAGCAGGCTGACAAGAACCATCAATCCACCGCTCAGATAATTGCTGTAACTTGCGGTATCAGCAGCAGACTGCGCTTCAGCATTTCGTGTGACCAGCAAGCTATTTTCTTCCGCCTTCATTTCGGCGATCTTGCCGCGGATGCCGTCCATTGACATCTTGCCAGCGCCTGACGCTTCAATGGCTCTTGCATGTTCACGCATCTGTGGGTTCTGCATGAAAGCCTTTTCCGGCTCTACCACTTTCTCTGTCCATGTTTTAGCAAGTGCTTCTACGGTGGTCAGGCGTTCCTGTTGCCGGGGATTATCAGACGTCAAAATACGCACGGCATCAACGGCCATACGAAAGGCCATTGCGCCTTTTTTTTGAGGTTCGAGGAAATTTTCTGTGCCGGCCACCAGATAACCGCGCATTCCGGTTTCCTGATCCACCATGCTTGCCATGATCGTATCAAGCTGACCAATAACCCGATAAGTGTGGTCGGTAAGTGCAGCTGTTTCACGCTGCGTTTTGAGGCCAGAGAGATTGATGAAACAGGTAATCAAACTGACGAAAATCAAAATCGCAAAGGCGATCGAAATTTTATTCAGTATTTTCAGGTTTCTGAAGAACGACATGATAGCTCCGAGACTGCACAAAAGGGTGTATTCGAAGGCCCTGCGGCGTTCGTAAGGTTGCTCTTTTTCAATGTTGGATGGTCGGACTCATTCCGAAACTAAGAGTAATACTATTATGCGAGTAGTTAATATACTCCAAAATAAGTTGTATTTTATCAATTTTGATAAAATACAACTTTTAGTTATATAGAAAATATCTAAATATATCTACGAGGTATTGTTAATAGTGAAGGGAATTGATGATGTTGTTTAGCCGTGTTGCACGGCTTTGCCGATTGAGGTGCTGGGCTTCAAGCTGATGATAAACGTGGCCTGTGTGATGCGGCCACAAACATTCGAACGAAAGCGCAGCATGAAGCATTTTGCCGGACTGGACGTTTCTGTCAGAGAGATCTCTATTTGCATTGTCGACGAAACGGGTAAGATTTGCTGCGACATAATGGTTGTCAGCTACCCCAACGATCTTGCCGATGTGCTGATTGATGCTTGCGGGAATTTAGTGTGGGTTGGGCTTGAGGCCGGGCCTTTGATGGAAACTGTGGCTGTATTTTGCAGAAGATGGAGTAGCCGAGCGAACAAGCGAGAGATAAACGGCGTATTTTAACGGAGAATGGGAAATAGGGTGCAATATATATGAGCTTGAAAATGAGTATATCAATGACCTGCGATATCCTTATCGAGCGCATTTTGAGTGATTCCCGACCCGTGATCGCGATAACCGCGCCCGCCGGATTTGGTAAAACGTACATTTTGGATGCCTTAGCCGAACGTATCGCCAGATCAGGCATAGATGCGGGGCCTTGGACGATCTGCGATCATCCAACCATAAGGCCAAACCTCTCGTTCATTGAAAAGGGACAGCGCTATGGAATTGCCCTGCGTCCCGGAGACACGGTAGCTGGCCTTGATCGCCTGCGCCTGTACGCTCAAGTGATGGATCTAACCGGGGACGACCTTCTTCTGACACCCGACATCCTGTCTCCTCAGGATTGGGATAGGTCTGCCGGTTGGCCGGTGTTATTGTCACCGGGTGCATGCATTCGGGATGTGGCCTCTTTGGAGAGACAGCTGGTTACCTTTCTGGCCGATGAAAGTCTGGCTGATCTTGAAGAGGCGGATTTATGCGTATTGGCCACGTGCGGAGACAACTGGCCGGGCTGGCTTATAATGCGTCTGCCCCCATTGAAGTATCCGTCCACATTGGCCTACAGATACATTGAGAATGCCTTACCGAAGGCAGTCGAAAAGCTGCTGATCCTGCGCCTTACCGATCCTGAAATGCGAACAGATACGTCAGGTATTCTGGCACAAACCCTGCTGCAAAAACCTCACAATCTCGAGGCTGTTATCTTGCGTCTTCTGGAGCGAAAACACACGTTTCAGGCGCGAACCTTGTTTTGCAAGGCCGGAGGCTGGTTTCTGTATTATCGATTGGGTCACGAGGCTTTCCTGCGACTGCTGTCGAGCCTTGAAGCCGCTGGCGATGATGATCTCGACGAACTGATCATTAGCCGGGCATTCGTTATGATCAAAACCGGCGATGTGGCGTGGGCTATGCAGTTTCTTGTCCGGTATTTCGGACCGGAAATGCGTGATGTGCTCACCGTCCTCTCTGACAATAGCCAACTCTCATTGCGGGTCAGACTGTTTCGCATCACCGTGCTGATTTACGAGGATGTTGCGCCGACAGACAGATTGCTGAATGCTCTGTTCGACATTGGCCGTGATCTGCCTCTGGATGCGCCGGAGCAGCGGGGATCGTTTTACAATGCCATGCTGGAGTTTTTCCTGCGGCTCAGGCGTTATGAGGAAGCCGATGGCATGGCGGAAAAAGCTATGGCGGCTTATCGGCAGGCCGATTATCCGATTTTATGTTTCTATATCGCGCTGCATCAATCGGTTCTCAGTTTGCTGACCTCCGATTTCAACCGCATGGGTCAATCCCTGAGGATGGCCGCCGGGATGCTGTCGAATGTCGGTTTTGACAGTCCTGGAGACCAGCGTTTGCTGGATCTTGTTCATGCCTGCATGGCCTATGAGAATGGGGAGCCGGAAGCGCTGCTTGCCTTTCTGAATCAAGATCTTTCTGGCTTGATGGAGGGCGAGCTGTGGCCGAGTCTCGCTGACATTGCCATCTACTACGGCAGTCATGCCCTGAGCGTGCATATGTCCACCCGTGCGGGCCTGCGATTTCTCGAGCGCTGGAGCGTGTATCAGCCTCTTAATCGACAGTTTCGTTTATCCCTGGAAGTGCGCAAGGCGCAGATTTTGCAAAACGGCAATGGCTGGGGCGATGCCGTCCGGCTTCTGACACCGCTCAGTGCGGGTTTTAACCGGGTCTGGATCGAAAGCGCCGAAGAAGCGCTGGCGCGATTAAGCGCACGCAATGAGATCACGCTGGCCTTAAGCTGGCTGCGGCAGATTGCCTATGAGCGCCCAACCTTTATGCATCTTGATCGCAAATTGGAGATGATGCTGGGAAATTCGCATCTGCTCGTGCGGCAGGAAATTGCAACCACCATCTGGCTGGCCTTTGTGTGTCGGCATACGCAGCAAAACTCCAAGGCGCGCAATCTGCTGAGACGGGTGTTTGAGCTTTGCGCAAGTCATGGCGGTTTGACGGCTCTGGCCGAGGAATGGCTGTTTCTTGATCATCTGCTGCAAGACAAGCGGATGGCCGAGTTTGTGATGGCGGCGACCCCGGCTCGCGCCATCCTGCGCCGTCTGGACAAGGGGCGGCAAAGCAGCCTTGCTGCCGCCAGAACCCAACTGACTCAGCAGGAGTTGAAAATCCTGATGATGCTGGCCGAAGGTGCTTCCAACAAATTGATTGCCAGAAATTGCGGTATCACTGAGCCGACAGTGAAATTCCATTTGAAAAACGTCTATCGCAAACTCGGCTGTGCTCGCCGCCATGAGGCGATTGCCACGGCAAGGGCTTTGGGCTGGGTGCGCTAAAACCTATCCCTATTTTACAAAAACCTATCCTTTACCTGCATTGCTCTTGCCCGCTCATGCGCTCACCATGGGATAACAATACGGGGAATAGCGGGATGGTGTTGCATTTTGTCGAACAAATCATGAGGCGGGCGCTTTCCGTTGTCATGGTGCTGTTCGTGCTGTCTTTGATGATTTTTGCGCTGGCGCGCGTGGTGCCGGGTGATCCGGCCCGCATGGCGCTGGGGCCATCTGCATCGCAAGAACAGGTCACGGCGCTTGCTCGCGAAATGGGGCTCGATCAGCCCGTGATCGTGCAATATGGCCGATATATCACCAACGCCCTGCAAGGCGATCTTGGTCAATCCCTGTCATCGCATCGGCTTGTCAGTCAGGATATCCGCGATTTTCTGCCTGCCACGTTGGAGCTTGTGGTGGTCACCGTCATTCTTGATCTGCTGATAGCCATTCCGCTAGGCGTTCTCACCGCGCGCCATCGCAACACCTGGATCGACAATCTCGGACGGCTGTTTTCGATGATTGGCGTCACGGTTCCGTCCTTTCTGTTTGCCATTGGCTTGCAATTGTTTGCGGCAAATTTTCTGCCGGGCTGGCCTTTGTTGGGGCAGGTGAATTTTGATCTTCATGCTCCCGCCGGGCCAACAGGTTTTCTGCTGGTGGATAGCATGATCCATGGCCGATTGGATGTATTTACCGATGCCCTGCAACATCTGCTCTTTCCGGCGCTGGCGCTGGCCATGGCAGGCATTGGCCAGATCACCCGCATCATGCGCTCGGCAATGATTGAAAATCAGCGCAAGGACCATGTGTTGACGCTGCTGAGTTTTGGGGTGCCGGATTATGTCGTGACCTTTCGCTATCTGCTCAAGCTGTCGTCGGTTGCGCCACTGACCATCATGGGGCTGGAATTTGCCTCGCTGATCGGCAACGCCTTCGTGGTGGAAATGGTGTTTGGCTGGGGTGGATTTGCGTCTTACGGTCTCAATGCCATTTTGCAAAAAGACCTGAACGCCCTGATGGCGGTGGTGCTGATTTCCGGCCTGTTTTTCATTCTCGCCAATCTCGTCATCGATCTGGTTGTCAGCTTGATTGATCCGCGTTTGCGTTTTCGGGGAGGCCAATGATGAGCCCCAATTCTATGATGAACAAGCGCGACCTCTCAGCCGGATACATGAGCTGGTATCGCTTTTCCCGCAATCCTGCCGCTTTGATCGGTGCGTTGATTGTGCTCTCCGTCGTGGTTGTGGCCATCCTTGCGCCGCTGATCACGCCCTTTCCCAGCCATATCGGCTCCATTGTTGATTTTCGCCATCGACACAATCCGCCGAACCTCACCAACTGGTTTGGAACCGATAAGGTGGGCCGCGATCTGTTCACCCGCACCATTTTTGGCTTTCGCGTCTCGTTGCTGCTGGTGTTTGGCGTGCTGGGAATTTCAGTGCCGATTGGCGCGGTACTGGGCCTGTGCGCTGGCTATTTCGGCGGTTGGACCGAGCGGCTGATCACCGGCTTTACCAATATCATGCTGGCTATTCCACCACTGGTGATGGCACTGGCGATTGGCAATGTGCTGGAGCCAAACCTGATCAACGCCATGATTGCCATCACGCTTTTGTGGTGGACCTGGCATGCGCGGCTTGTCTATCGCGTCACGGTCTCCATTGCCGGGGAGGATTTTATCGAGGCGGCGCGTTTGGCCGGGGCTGGACCGATCCATATTCTGTTTCGGGAAATCCTGCCCAATTGTATCGCGGTGATTTCGGTGAAGACCACGCTGGATGCGGCCTTTGTCATTCTGTTTGGCGCAACCTTGTCCTTCCTCGGTTTTGGCGTGAAGCCGCCAACGCCAGACCTTGGCTCGATGGTGGCCGATGGCCGTCAGTTTCTGCCGGAGAAATGGTGGGAGGTGTTGGCCCCCGGCGGTGCGATTTTCTACGCCACCCTTGGCTTTAACCTGCTGGGCGATGGTCTTCGCGACATGTTTGATGTGGAGGCGTGACCATGGCTGATCCCTTGCTGAGTGTGCAGGATTTGACGGTTGCCTTCTCCGGCTATGGCCGCATCAACCGGGTGCTGCACAACATCTCTTTCACCATCGAGGCCGGAGAGCGGGTTGCGCTGATTGGCGAAACCGGATCGGGGAAATCCGTGACTTCCAAGGCCATCCTCGGCACTTTGCCGATTAATGCCAAGGTGGAGGCTGGCTCGATTGCCTATCGTGGAAGAGAATTGCTGAACCTATCTTCAAACGAGCGCAACAAGCTGAAAGGCACTGCCTTTTCCATCATCATGCAGGACCCGCTGTCCTCCTTCAATCCGGTGTTTCGCATTGGTCGGCATCTGGAAGACGTGATGCATTATGCCGATCGCAATCAGGGCATTTATGACACGCCAAAAGGGCGCAAGCAGCGGATTTTCGAGGTATTGCGCAAGGTGCAATTGGGCGATGTTGAGCGGGTTTTCAACGCTTGGCCGTTTGAGCTGTCGGGCGGTATGCGCCAAAGGGTGCTGATTGCGCTGGCGCTTTTGCACCAACCGGATCTGTTGATTGCCGATGAGCCGGGCACGGCACTGGATGTAACCACACAGGATGAAATTCTGCGGCTGATCAATCGTCTGGTGACCGAAGAAGGTCTGTCACTGCTGATGATCACCCACAATCTTGGCGTGGTGCGCCAGACGGCGGACCGGGTGATTGTCATGCAGCATGGCCGCATTGTCGAGCAGGGCGCGCTAGTATCCGTCTTTCAAGCCCCGCAACAGGCCTATACTCGCGAGCTGATGGAGGCGGTGCCACCGCTCTATGGCGATGGTGTCGTTGATCAGCCGGTCAGCGACAAGGCCCCGATCATCACTTTGAGCAATGTGCGCAAACTCTATGCCAAGCGGGCGCTGTTTGGCCAAAAGCGCGGCCATCTTGCGGTCAACAACATCAATCTTCAGGTCAATGAAGGCGAAATTTTTGGCCTTGCCGGAGAAAGCGGCTCTGGCAAAACCACGCTGGCACGGATGATGATGAACCTGTTGCAGCCCAGCGATGGCGAGATTGTGGTGCGCGGAACGGCCAGAGATGGTGCGTTGCGCCTCAGCCAGATTGTCTATCAAAATCCCGGCACGTCGCTAAACCCCAAGCGCACGGTGGCGCAGATTTTGGCTGTGCCGCTGGCCCATGTGGGTCTCGATAAAGATCAGCGCAAAGTGCGCATGATGGAGCTTCTCGACCTCGTGCGTCTACCCGCCAATTTCGTCTCAAAATACCCGCATGAACTGTCCGGCGGGCAAAAGCAGCGGGTGGCCATTGCCCGCGCCTTGGCGGCCAATCCACAGATCATCATTCTGGATGAGCCGACATCGGCGCTGGATGTGTCGGTGCAGAAAACCGTGGTTGAGCTGCTACTGGACCTGCGCACGAAGCTTGGCCTGACCTATGTAATCATCTCGCATGATCTGTCGTTGATGCGCAATTTCTGCTCGCGCATCGTCATCATGTACAAGGGCGAAATCGTCGAACAGGGCACACCTGCGGAGGTGTTTTCCACGACCCACCACCCCTACACTCGCGCCCTCATTGCTGCCATTCCGGTTTTAACCGATGCGCAAGAGGCGCTGAAACCCACCATGAGCGAAGAGGAACGAGGCCGTTTTCTGGTGCAAAGCGCCGGACATTGACCCGTTGTTGAAAGGAAAACATACGTGTACCGATTGGGAATAGATGTGGGTGGCACCAATACGGATGCCGTGGTCATGCAGGGCGGTAAGGTTCTGTCCGGGATCAAGGCACCAACCTCTGAGGATGTCACCACAGGCGTGGTTGAGGCCATGGAAGGGGCGATCAAGGCAGCCGGCATTGACCGCAATCTTGTGACCAATGTCATGATCGGCACCACCCATTTTACCAATGCGGTGATTGAGCGCAAGCACATGACCCCGGTTGCCGCGATCCGTCTTGGTCTGCCCGCCACCGCCTGCCTGCCGCCCGCCATCGACTGGCCGGAAGACCTGAAACCCGTGGTTGGCAAGCACGGCTATATGGTGCGCGGTGGCTATGAATTTGATGGCCGCGAAATCTCGCCGCTGGATGAGGATGAGATCAAGCGCATTGCCGGAGAAATCCGCGCCAACAACCTCAAGGCCGCAGCCGTCACCTGCGTGTTCGGCCCGATCAATGCGGCAATGGAACAGCGCACCAAAGCGATTTTGCAGGAACATTGCCCCGGCCTGCCGGTGGTGATGTCCACCGATATCGGCCGTATCGGATTGCTGGAGCGCGAAAGTGCCGCGATCATGAACGCCAGCTTGCTGGAACTGGCCTATAAAACCGTACGCGCCTTTGGCGAAGCGCTGAAAAGTGCGGGCCTGACCTGCCCCTTCCACATCACCCAGAACGACGGCACGCTGATGGCGGCAGAGACGGTGAAGGATTTCCCGGTTCTGACCTTTGCCTCCGGCCCCACCAATTCCATGCGTGGCGCGGCCTTCCTCACTGGCGTGCAAGAGGCCATTGTGGTGGATATTGGTGGCACGACCTCTGATGTCGGGGCACTGCATCTGGGCTTTCCGCGTCAGGCGGCAACGGTGGTGGATGTTGGCGGCGTGCGCACCAATTTCCGTATGCCGGATGTGTTTTCTATTGGTCTCGGCGGCGGTTCGCTGGTGCGTGGTGATACGGAGAGCGTGACCGTGGGGCCGCAATCGGTGGGCTATCGCATCACCTCGGAAGCCAAGGTGTTTGGCGGCGCGACGTTGACGGCCACCGATATTGCCGTGGCCGCTGGCCATGCCGATGTGGGGGATAAGAGCAAAGTGGCCGATGTTTCGCCTGAGCTTGCAAAGGCAGCACTCAAGCGCATCCATCAGATGCTGGAAAATGCCATTGAGCGCAGCCGGGTTTCGCCAGAGCCGATCCCGGTGATTGCCGTTGGCGGCGGCTCTATTCTGATGCCGGATAAGCTGGGTGATTTTCAGATTATCCGGCCGGAAAACTTCTCCGTTGCCAATGCTGTGGGCGCTGCCATTGCCCAGATTTCCGGCGAAGTGGATCGGGTTTTTGCCCTTGAAAATGGCTTGACCCGCGAGCTGTGCCTGAAACAGGCTGAAGAGGAAGCGACGAAAAATGCCGTTGCTGCCGGTGCCGATCCCGCCACGATTCAGATGATTGAGCGTGAAGATGTGCCTCTGGCCTATCTGCCGGGCAATGCCACGCGCATCCATGTGAAGGTCGTGGGTGAGATGGGGGGGCAAGCATGAGCGCGATTATCTCCCCCAAAGATTATTGGGATCCGAAAGACCTCTGGATTCTGAACCATGACGATCTGATCTCGCTGGAAATCGGCGCTGGCATTCTCGGCACGGGCGGCGGTGGCAATCCCTATATTGGCAAGCTGCGGGCGCGGCAGTTGCTGGATGAGGGCTATACGCTTTCTGTGCTGCCGCACCAGAAAATCCATGATGATGCGCTTTGCGTTTCCGTCGGTGGCATTGGTGCGCCGGTGGTTGGGGTCGAGCGCTTGCGCGAAGGCCGCGAGGGGCTGCGCTGCATCCGGGCGCTGGAAGCGCATCTCGATGTTACGGTTGATGCGATTGTCTGCGAGGAAATCGGCGGGTCCAATTCCATGGAACCGCTGGTGGTGGCCGCCCTGACCGGCCTGCCAGTAATCGATTGCGATGGCATGGGCCGCGCCTTCCCCGAAATGCAGATGACCACGTTTTCTATTTACGGCCATAGTTCCACGCCATCGGCCATGTGCGATGTGCATGGCAATGTTGTGCTGTTTCAACATGCGGTCTCCGAGCTTTGGCACGAGCGCATGGCGCGGGCCTGCGTGGTGGCGCAAGGGGGCGCGTCAACGCTGGCCTCTGCACCCATGACCGGGGCTTTCGTCAAGCAATTCGGTATTCCCAATTCCTACACCCAAGCCGTCAGCCTTGGGCAGGCGGTTAGGCTTGCGCAGAAAAACCACGATGACCCGATTGAAGCCATTTGCAAAAAGGAGAATGGCAAAAAGCTGTTCACCGGCAAGATCAGCGATTTGAAGCGCCATTTGCGTGGCGGTTTTGTGCGCGGCGAGGTGCAGCTTGTTGGCATCGATGCTCACCATGGCGAAACCGGTTCGGTGCTGATCCAGAATGAAAATCTGGTGTTTTTCCATGATGGTGAGATGGAGTGCTGCGTGCCAGACCTGATCCTGGTGCTGGATGTGGATAGCGGCGAAGCCATCACCACCGAAATGCTGCGCTATGGCCAGCGCGTCGCCATCGTTGCTCTTCCCTGCCATGCGCTGCTGCGTTCACCCGAAGCGCTGGATGTCGTCGGTCCCAAAGCCTTTGCGCTGGATGGCATTGTCTACACCCCGATGAAAGGATCGTGATCATGGCAACGATGGTTCAGGAAAATGATCTGGAGGCCATTGCCCTTGGCGGTGCCTACCTTGGAACCGGTGGCGGCGGTGATCCCTATATCGGCAAGTTGATGGCGCAAGCAGCCCTGCGTGAGCATGGGCCAGTGAAAGTTGTGCGTGCCGATGAGGTGGACGACGACACGCTATGCATTTCCGTCTTCATGATGGGCGCACCGACTGTGATGCTGGAAAAACTGCCCTCTGGTGCGGAAGTGCTGAAAGCTCTGCATGAGTTGGAGCAGTTTCTGGGCCGCAAGGCCGGAGCCATTCTTTGCGTTGAAGCGGGCGGGTTGAACTCCACCATTCCCTATATGGTGGCGGCGGTGACAGGGTTGCCGCTGGTGGATGGCGATGGCATGGGCCGCGCTTTTCCGGAATTGCAGATGGTCAGTTTTACTCTGCATGGCATTGCCGCAAGCCCGCTGGTTTTGGCGGATGACAAGGGCAATTCCTCGCTGTTCTCAGCCGTTTCCAATCTCTGGACCGAGAAAATGGCCCGCGCTGTTACCATTCAGATGGGCGGTGCTGCCCTTGTTGCGGCCTATGCCATGAGTGGCAAGCAGATGAAAAAGGCGCTGTTGCATGGCACGATGACGCAAATTCGCAACATCGGCGAGACCATTTTAAATGAACGTGCCCGCTCCCGCCATGCCGGAGCGGCGCTTCGGGAAAAACTCGGTGGAACCCATCTCTTCACCGGACGCGTGGTGGATGTGGAGCGCGCCACAACAGGTGGTTTTGCCCGTGGAAAGCTGATCTTGCGCGGTGTGGATCGTTTCGCGGGTCAGCGTTTTGCCGTGCATTTTCAAAACGAGTTTCTGCTAGCCGAAGGCGAAAATGGTGAAACCGTCTGGGCGACGCCCGATCTGATCTGCGCACTGGATGCCGATATGGGCTTGCCCGTTACCACCGAACAGATGCGCTACGGCTTGATGGTGGAATTCACCGGCATCCTCGCCGATCCGCAATGGCATACGCCAGAAGGCTTGACGCTCGCGGGGCCGGGCTATTTTGGCTACGGCGACGGTTTGAAACAGCAAACTGCATGACTTGATGAAAAGCGAACAATCAAAAAGGGGAATGAGATGAACGCAACACAGACTTTAAAGCACCTTGCTGTGGTTTTGGCCATGGGAACCGCCATCATCGCGCCACAGGCGGCCATGGCCAAAACATCCACCGTGATGAATGTGACGCAGGTGTTTGGCACCATCGATCCGGCCAAGATCACCGATTACACTCAATATCTCGCTGCTGTGAACCTTTACGATGGCCTGACCACCGTAGACAGCACTGGCAAGATCATCCCGGAACTGGCCGAGAGCTGGGATGTGTCCAGCGATAACCTGACCTACACCTTCCATCTGCGCAAGGACGCAAGTTTTCAGGATGGATCACCAGTTGAGGCCAAGGATGTGGTCTATACCGTCCAGCGCCTGCTGGCGATCAACAAGGGGCCAGCCTATCTGTTTGCATCGCTGATCAACCCTGACAATGTGAAGGCGGTGGATGCCCACACTGTCACTATTACCTTGAACAAGGTCTATGCGCCGTTTTTGACCACAACGCCGCTTTTGTTGGTGATCAACGAGGATGCCGTCAAGGCCGCTTCCAAGCAGCCGTGGGGTGAGGATGTTGTCGGCGAAAAGTCGATGGGTGCGGGCGCTTATGTGCTGTCCAGCTGGCAGCGCGGCTCGGAAATGGTGATCAGCCGCTATAAAAAATACTACGCAGGCTGGCCATCCAACCCGATTGATGAAGTGCGCTTTGTGCAGACCAATGACGAGGCAACCGTCAAGGCGCTGGCGACTTCCGGCCAATTGGGCATTTCATCGACCACGCAGGCCAACGAGACCTATGATGCGCTGGCTAAAACCGATGGCTACGTGGTGCAGACCACGCCGACCGCCACCGGCTTTTACCTCAAACTCAACACCAAGGCCACGCCAACCGACGATGTGCATGTGCGCCGCGCCTTGCAATATGCCACCGATTACAAAACCATTCAGACGCAGATCATGACCGGCGACACATTGGCCGGGCCATTGGCTCCAGTGTTCAAGGATGCCTATCTCGACACGCTGAAGGTGCCGGAATTTGATCTGGAAAAGGCCAAGGCCGAGCTTGCTCAGTCTAAATATGCTGGCAAGCCGATCAAACTGACGCTGACTTACGTGGCGGGCCTGTCGTTTGAAGAGGATATCGCGCTTCTGATGCAATCCAATCTTCAGCAAATTGGGGTGGATGTGGACATCAAGCCCGAACCCTGGAACCGCATCACCGAACTGGCCGCAAAGCCAGAAACGACGCCTGCCGCAACGGAAGTGTTCTATGGGCCAACCTATCCATCGCCGGATAGCGTGTTCTATGTGCAATACCACTCGAAATCCACCGGAACATGGGCCTCGATGGAATGGTTGCAGGATGCTGAGGTGGATAAGCTGATCGATGAGGCGCGTTCCACCACCGACAGCGCCAAGCAGAATGCGATCTACAAGCAGATCCAGCAGGCCATTGCCGATAAGGCACCGGATGTGAATTTGCTGACAAAAGTGCAGAAGGTGGCCTTCAACAAATGCATCTCCGGCTACAAATTTGTGCCGATGCAGAGCTGGGATTATAATTTTCACAACCTGACATGGACATGTCCAGCAAAGTGAGGTTGTCGTAAGCATCCCGGCTATTCAGTTGAGCAATATGGAGGTGCCTATAGCAACCTTCATCTATTCAGCTCTGAATAAATGCGCCATCAACATACACTCGGCAATATCCTCACAAAGAGAACCTCCTCAACAAGGAGGTGGGGAATAGACCACCGCGATGCGGATATCGCACCGTTGTTTTATTTGCGGCTTACCGCCTCTGTCTGACAAAGCAGAGGCGGTTTCTCTCTCATTGCCGTTACTATGTGTCTGAAGGGGACCTTGTTGCACGGATCAAATTTTAAGCGAGATACCCCACCCTTTGAGTTTCTCATGCAACGCGCCTGAATTCTGGACGGCCAAGCTCGGTCATCCGGTTGAGAACTCGGACGCCAATCTTTGCTTCTGTCTTCTGATGATCGATGGTCCGGG
>DNPN01000287.1:0-148 GCA_003501385.1 Rhizobium sp.
CCGAGGAAAAGGCAAACAGGGTCAGATATTTTACGCCAATGTCGCCTGCTGCGCGCACGACGGAATGCAGCGATTCCATTCCCTGCTTATGGCCATAGGTTCGAGGCATGCCGCGTTCATTCGCCCAACGGCCGTTGCCATCCATGAT
>DNPN01000287.1:392-8685 GCA_003501385.1 Rhizobium sp.
CCCAACGGCCGTTGCCATCCATGATGATGGCAACGTGCTCAGGGGTGGCGGGACTCACAAAAGTCGTCATATCAAGTCCTGCATTGACGCCGCAGTCCGGGCAAAAGCCACAGACTTAGACGTGCATGATTTCCTTTTCCTTTTCGCCAAGCAAGCGGTCGACATCAGAAATCGTGTCGTCCGTCATCTTTTGCACCTTTTCAGACAGCGAACGGGCATCATCCTTGCCGATATCGCCATCCTTCTCGGCTTTCTTCAGGCCATCCATGGCATCGCGGCGAACGTGGCGCACAGCCACCTTGGCATTTTCGGCATAGCCATGAGCAACCTTGACCAAAGACTTGCGGCGCTCTTCGTTCAGTTCTGGCAGAGGAATGCGCAGGTTCTGGCCATCCACAATCGGGTTCAGACCGAGGTTGGATTCGCGAATGGCGCGATCCACAGCACTCACCATGCTCTTATCCCAAATTGAAACACCCAGCATGCGTGGTTCTGGAACGGTGATGTTGGCAACGGTGTTCAGCGCCACGCGCGAACCGTAAGCTTCAACCATAACCGGATCAAGAATATTGGGCGTTGCACGGCCCGTGCGCAGCGATGAGAGGTCGCTTTTGAATGCGTTGATGGCACCGTCCATGCGGCGCTTCACATCATTGAGGTCAATACCGTCTGTCATAGTAAAGTCTCCGTAAACTCTTTAGAGGCTCTGGTTTGTCAGGAAAAGCAGTGTTTACCTTTCTCTCACAAACTCTTGTCGCGCCTTGAAAACTTTTAATGGGGCCGTGTCAATCGTCACTGACCACTGTCTTCAATCCACCACCAGACAGAATTTGGCCAAACCCGCCCTTTTCATGAATTGAGAAGACAATAATCGGAATATTGTTCTCGCGTGCAAGCGCCACGGCAGCCACATCCATCACAGCCAGACCCTTTTCCAACACTTCGCTGTGGGTCAACGTGTCAAAGCGGGTCGCGGTTGGATCTTTTTTGGGGTCAGCCGAGTAAATGCCATCAACCTGCGTGCCTTTGAAGATCGCCTGAGCACCAATTTCCGCGCCGCGCAGGGCCGCTGCCGAATCAGTGGTGAAGAAGGGATTGCCCGTACCGCCGGCAAAGATCACCACACGACCTTGCGAAAGGTGATGAATGGCGGCGCGTTGCGAGAAGCTTTCGCAAATCTCAGGCATGGCGATGGCTGAGAGAACCACCGTTTCGATGTCCTGCTTGCGCAGCGAGGTTGCTAGCGCCAAAGCGTTGATCACAGTGCCCAGCATGCCCATGTGGTCGCCAGTGACGCGGTCGCCGCCCTTGGACGCAACAGCCACACCACGGAAAATATTGCCGCCGCCAACGACGACGCCAACTTCGACGCCCATGGCGCGCGCTTCAGCAATGTCAGACGCAATGCGATCGGCGACGGTCACGTCGATCCCGAATCCTTGGGAACCCATCAGGGCTTCACCTGAGGCTTTAAGAAGCACTCGCTTGTAGAGGGGCTTGGAGGTCATGGTCTCTCCTGATTTTAAACTAAATGCCGGATACACGAAGGGCATCGCGTTGTCACGCGATGCCCTGAGTTTTCCAACGATAGGAACGTTTTAAGGTAAAGAGCGATCAGCCCTTGGCAACAGCAGCCACTTCAGCTGCGAAATCGCTTTCTTCCTTCTCGATGCCTTCGCCGAGCAGAAGACGGGCCATGCCAACAACTTCAATGGCGGCACCAGCTTCTTTTTCAGCTTCCTTGATGGCAGCACCAACCGTGAGGTCGGGGTTGACAACGAAAGCCTGCGACAGAAGAGCAACTTCTTCGAAGAACTTGCGCATACGGCCATCAACCATCTTTTCGATGATGGCGTCTGGCTTGCCAGATTCACGAGCCTGTTCGATGAAGATCGCGCGTTCGCGTTCAGCAACAGCCTGATCAACTTCTTCAGCGCGGATGGCGAGTGGGTTGGTCGCAGCAATGTGCATGGCAACCTGACGGCCAATCGAGGTCAGAACAGCCTTGTCGCCGAGCGACTTCAGGGCAACCAGAACGCCGAGCTTGCCGATGCCGTCGCCAGCAGCGTTGTGAACGTAGGTGGCAACAACGCCGTGCTCAACTTCGAGCAGGGCTGCGCGGCGCAGAGCCATGTTCTCGCCGATGGTTGCAATTGCGTCCTTGATGGTGTCGGTCACAGACTTGCCGGTTGCTGGGTAGGTTGCAGCGGAAATTGCCTCAACAGAACCGTCGGTGGTCAGAGCAACGCTGGCAACGCCACGAACGATGTCCTGGAAGGAATCGTTACGGGCAACGAAGTCGGTTTCAGAGTTCACTTCAACCACAACAGCCTTGTGGCCAGCGCCAGCAATGCCGATCAGGCCTTCGGCTGCGGTACGGCCAGACTTCTTGTCGGCCTTGGAAATGCCCTTGGCGCGGAGCCAGTCAATGGAGGCTTCCATTTCGCCGTTATTTTCAGCCAAAGCCTTTTTGCAATCCATCATGCCTGCGCCGGTCATTTCGCGCAGTTGCTTCACCATTGCAGCAGTGATCTCGGTCATTGTTTGCCTCTTGTGTCTGTTCATGGGGCGGGCCAAGCTACAGAATCTGTAGTCGGCACCCGGGCTGGGCACGACTTGTACCCGGAAATGTTACACCATGATGAAACCTGGTCATCACGGGGATTGCAGAGCAGCGCCCTGCCAATCCGGTCTTTGAAACAAAGGAGCGGGCCGCCACACAGATCAAAGCTGAGGTGGCGGCCCATCAATCCCCTGAGTTTGTCAGGGAAAAGTGGAAACGGCTTTTCCCGATAAGACAAACGAAAATAAGAGAATCTAGAGTTTGTCTGGTTCAATTTGAACCTGACAAACTCTAGAACATATCAAAGTTTCAGAGAAACAGTGAAATACTCTATTTTCTTCAGTCAACGCATTACCAAAAAGCAGGCTTACTCAGCCTGCTTTCTGTATCATCAAGCTTCAGCAGAACCTTCGAGCGCAGGCTCGATAGGAGCTTCAGCAGATGCGCCGATGTCACGGCCCGATGCACCCT
The DNA here is from genome assembly GCA_003501385.1 of Rhizobium sp. GTDB lineage: Bacteria > Pseudomonadota > Alphaproteobacteria > Rhizobiales > Rhizobiaceae > Allorhizobium. Next base: position 3,427 of record DNPN01000287.1, read on the forward strand.
GCTGACGAGCGATACCGTCGATGGCAGCGCGCGAAATCAGGTCGCAGTACAGAGCGATGGCGCGCGAAGCGTCGTCATTGCCTGGGATCGGGAAGTCGATCAGGTCAGGATCGCAGTTCGAGTCGATGATAGCAACGACCGGAATGCCCAGACGCTTTGCTTCGTCGATTGCGATCTTTTCCTTGTTGGTGTCTACGATCACCATCAGGTCAGGGGTGCCGCCCATGTCACGGATACCGCCAAGAGCCTTTTCAAGCTTTTCGCGTTCGCGCTCAAGGTTCAGGCGCTCCTTCTTGGTGAAGCCCTGTGCTTCCGAATTCAGGATCTCGTCGAGCTTGCGCAGACGCTGGATCGAATTGGAAATGGTCTTCCAGTTGGTCATCATACCGCCGAGCCAGCGGGAGTTGACGTAGTACTGAGCCGAACGCTTTGCAGCATCAGCAATCAGATCAGATGCCTGACGCTTGGTGCCAACGAACAGCACGCGGCCGCCACGAGCAACCGTGTCAGAAACAACCTGAAGAGCGCGCGACAGCATAGGAACTGTCTGAGCCAGATCAATGATGTGGATGTTGTTGCGATCGCCGAAGATGTACGGCTTCATCTTTGGGTTCCAGCGATGAGTCTGGTGACCAAAGTGAACGCCAGCTTCCAGAAGCTGACGCATGCTAAAATCAGGCAATGCCATGCCTTTTCTCCTTTTCCGGTTTAACCCCCATGAAGCAAACAGCGCCTCTTTGCAAAGACGCCACCGGGCGGAACCATCCGGATGTCTCCCGAACAATCCCAAGCTTCACGTGTGGAATGGGGCCGCCATATAGCGATTTGCCCAGTAAATCAAGGCTAAGCTGCGAAAAACCCAATCTGCACCTTATTTTTCCACTTTACAGCTCTGTGCTGGCGGCAAGAGTTCGAGCTTAGAGAGTTTACCGGTCAAAATCACATCGCCGTAATCCAGCGTCAAATCGCGGGTGACGCCATTATCATAGAGATTGAAGGACTGGGTGTAGATTGGCAGCTGATCGCCGTCCGACTTATCCTCATAATAAGCAATCGACACGGGCCAATAGGTGCGGCCAAACAGCGGGTCTTTGTTATCGCCTGCCAGCTTTTCCGATTTTCCGAGCACGGTGGTGGTCAGGTAGCTTTTGTCGCCATCTTCTGTGCCATCAAAAATCCGGGCCTCAAAAAAGCGATTGCCGCTGCGGGCCTTATCAATCATCTCCAGCACGTGCTGGGCTGGAAACAGCGCATTGGCCAATTGCAGCTCACGTTTCTGCGGCTCGCGCAATTCCACCTGCACGCCATCGGTCTTGCCGATGGCAGCACCTTTGACATCCTTATCAAGCTTGTCGTCGGTGAAGGACTTGCTCTCGAAATCAAAGCGTTTGGCGGCGAGATTCTCAAATGTCTGGATTTGTTGATCGGTCACGCTGACCTGATCGCCGGTTTCGATCTTGGTGACGAATCGAAAATTGGTTTTATAGCCGCCGCAGGCCGAGCCGTTGAACTCATAAACCATTCTGCCGCTCATATTATCGACGCCAGATTGATCTGCGGCTTTCTTCAGCTCGATATCATAGGTCGCCCGGTGAGGGGCCAGAATGGTGCCCGCCTGCGGATCAACCTTCACAGGTGTCATTGCCGTGTTAGCTGTTAATGCCAGAACAAGGGCCAAGGTCGCCTGCGGCATGCATAATCTCCTGTTGCAGTCTTACTCAATGCTATAAGAACTGACTTGTCAAAAGCGAGGCAGTTCCGCCGCGCATACACGTTTATCACCACGTTTCAGCAGAATACGGGATTTGATCATGTCCGACACCATTGACAACCGCCTCAGCACCCTTGGCATTACCCTGCCAGAAGCCGCAACACCTGCCGCAAACTATGTTTCCTACGTCATCAGTGGCAATCTGCTGTATCTTTCCGGCCAATTGCCAATGGAAGGCGGCAAAATTGCTGTTACCGGCCTGCTGGGTGCCGACGTTGAACTCACAGCTGGCCAGCGCGCTGCCGAGCTTTGCGCCATCAACATTCTGGCGCAGGCCAAGGCCGCATTGGGTGGTGATTTGTCGCGAATCGTCAAGGTCATCAAGCTCAATGGCTTTATTGCATCCGCACCTGGCTTTACCGAGCAGCATCTGGTGATGAATGGTGCTTCCAACCTGATCGCCAATGTGCTGGGCGAGGCGGGTAAACATGCCCGCGCCGCTGTTGGCATGGCCGCCCTGCCCCTGAATGCCGCCGTTGAAGTCGATGCCGTGATGGAGATCAGTCTGTGATTGATGCAAGCTGGATCAAGGAACGGCCAGTCGCGCACCGCGGCTTTCACGATCTCAACAAGCTTGTTTGGGAAAACACGCTGTCTGCCGCTGTCCGCGCTGTTGAGGCTGGCTTTGCGATAGAGTGCGATCTGCAATACACCACCGACAGCGTGCCAGTGGTGTTTCACGATGATGACATGCAGCGTCTGTGCAATATGACAGGCGATGTGCGCGACCGCACCGCTGCCGAGCTCAAGCTGATGTCCATCGGCGGCACCAAGGATAAGGTGCCAACGCTGAAACAACTGCTGGATTTGGTCAAAGGTCAAGTGCCGCTGGTGATCGAGCTGAAGGGCCGCTTAGGCGATGATGAGGGCTTTGTTGAAGACGTGCTCGATGTGCTCAACAGCTATGAGGGCTTGGTGGCACTCATGAGCTTTGATGTGCATCTTTTGAAAGAGCTGAAGGCGCAAAACTGCCCCTACCCGGTTGGCCTGACGGCAGAGGGTGTTGCGCCTGAAAAGCTGGAGGAACATGAGGCCGCCATGGCACTGGGGCTGGATTTCATCTCCTATTGCGTGGCTCATTTGCCCAACAGCTTTATTGAGGCGCAGCGCCAGAAAAACATTCCCGTGATTACCTGGACTGTCAGGGATGAAATCATGCGGGAACAGACCTATAAATATGCAGATCAGATGACGTTTGAGGGGTTTGACCCAAGAGATCCGGTCGTCACTGCTGCATAACGGGGCCGCATGAGCGAAGAAGTCACCATCAGGATTGAGCAATCCTTCAAAAACATCGCCCAGTCCGCATGGGACAGGCTTTCCGGTGCCTCAAAGACATCGGAAAGCACAGCCTACAACCCGTTCAACAGTTGGGCCTATCTTTCGTCTTTGGAAGAATCAGGCTCGGCCACAGCCAAAACCGGCTGGATGGGCCATCACCTGCTGATGGAGAACGAAGCAGGCCAACTTCTGGCCGCCATGCCGTGCTATCTCAAAAACAACAGCCAAGGCGAATATGTGTTTGACCATGGCTGGGCCGATGCCTTTGAGCGGGCGGGCGGGCGCTATTATCCCAAACTGCAAGCCTCCATTCCCTTTACCCCCGCCACTGGCCCTCGCCTGATGGTGGCTCCCGGCGTGGATCAGATGAGCGCTTATGATGCTCTTTCGGGTGGATTGGCGGAAGTGGCGAAAAAGCTGGGTGTGTCCTCGGCCCATGTGACGTTTTTGCCGGAAGCTGAGCAACAGAGCTTTGAAGAGGCGGGGTTCATGCCCCGCACGGACCAGCAATTTCACTTCATCAATGAAGGCTATGCCAATCACGATGCATTTTTGGAGACGTTGGCGTCGCGCAAGCGAAAAACCTTGCGCAAAGAGCGCCGCAGTGCTGTGGAAAACGGCATTAGCATCGACTGGCTGACGGGCAAGGAACTGACGGAAGACATTTGGGATCAGTTCTTCGCCTTTTACATGGATACCGGAAGCCGCAAATGGGGCAGGCCCTATCTGACCCGGCAGTTTTACGCGCTGATTGGCGAGCGCATGGCCGATGATATTTTGCTGGTGATGGCCAAGCGCAATGGGCGCTATGTGGCCGGTGCCATCAATTTCATTGGCTCAGAGGTGCTGTTTGGCCGCCATTGGGGCTGCGTTGAAGAACACCCTTTTTTGCATTTTGAGGTCTGTTATCATCAGGCCATTGATTTTGCGCTGTCCAAGGGTCTGAAAAAGGTCGAGGCCGGCGCGCAAGGCGAACATAAGCTGGCACGAGGCTATCAGCCCGTTACCACCCATTCCGCCCATTATATTTCCCATCCCGGCTTGCGGCGGGCTATTGCCGATTATCTGGAGCATGAGCGGCGCGAAGTGGCCCATGCGCAGGAATATTTGGGCGAGCACACGCCGTTTCGAAAAGGTGAGCGCCAGCCGCGTGATGGTGAAGAATTTGATGGTTAGGCGTGCTTGCCTTGCGCTAAAAACGAAAATGACGATTCGTAATTGAGGAGAGACCCGTGAGCATTTCGGCCTATGATCCAACCAACATTTTTGCAAAAATCATCAAGGGCGAGATTCCATCGGTAAAGCTCTATGAGGATGATGACACACTGGCCTTTATGGATGTGATGCCGCAAGCTCCCGGCCATCTGCTGGTGATCCCCAAGCAGGGATCACGCAATCTGCTGGATGCTGATCCGGCGGTGCTGGTAAAGCTCATTCCTGTGGTGCAGAAATTGGCCGCCGCCGCCCAAGAGGCATTTGAGGCCGATGGCGTCTATGTGGCACAATTCAACGAGCCAGCCGCTGGCCAAACCGTGTTTCACCTGCATTTCCACGTCATTCCCCGCCATGAAGGCGTGCCATTGAAGCCGCATGTTGGCGGGATGGAGAATATCGACGTGCTAAAGGCCAATGCCGCGAAGATTATTGCGGCGCTATAACACAGCAAGCCCCAGCGCCAAAAGCGCAAGGGACACCACGACGCCGACAATAACCCTTTGCCCTGACGCCAGAAATGCCGCAAAGCCCAACCCGGTTGCGGCAAGGCGCAGCCAGAGGGGCGAGGCGGCCAAGGCACCTGTGGGGAAAACAATGAGTTTGGCGGTGACAGCCATGACCAGAGAGGTTGCCACCGCCCTCACCCAATACAGCGGCTCGGAGCCTTCCTGCAGGCGGTTTCCGGCAATCACGCCCAGCCAGCGCCAGAGATCGGTTGCCAGCCAGCCCGCAACGATGATCACCACAAAGGGCCAATACTCAGCCATCATGCGCCCTCCTGGGCCAAAGTGGGTTTTGCCCGGGCGCGGATGGCATAGCGGTCGATGGCATAGGCCAGCGTACCACCGCCGATACCGGCAATCAGAATATCAAAGCCGGGCGTCACCAGCGCCAGCAAAGGGCCGGAGATGACGCCGATGATAAAGGCGATTTTCACCACCTTTTGGCGGCCCGTGGCCCAGATCGAGGCGACGAAATAGACGGGGGTGAGG
>DNPN01000107.1:0-7834 GCA_003501385.1 Rhizobium sp.
GTCGCCAGATGAAGAACCTGCGCGTATACGCAGGCTCCAACCACCCCCACGAAGCCCAGCAGCCTGTCGCTCTCGACGTGGCATCGCTGAACAGCAAGAACGTAAGGAGCGCCTAAGTATGGCTGACCTCTCTTCCCTGAAGGATCTCGGCACTGCACAGGAAGCTTCTGCTCCAGTTCACGTGCGCAAGGTTGACGCTCAAGGCCGCTCGTATGCGACCGGCAAGCGTAAGAACGCTATTGCCCGCGTTTGGGTAAAGCCAGGCACTGGCAAGATCACGGTTAACGGCCGCGACTTCCCGGTTTACTTCGCACGCCCTGTGCTTCAGATGATTCTGAAGCAGCCAATCGTTGCTGCTGCACGCGTTGACCAGTTCGACATCGTTGCAACGGTCACCGGTGGTGGTCTTTCCGGCCAGGCTGGCGCTGTTCGTCACGGCATTTCCAAGGCACTCACCTACTTCGAGCCGGGCCTTCGCTCTGTTCTGAAGAAGGGTGGCTTCCTGACCCGCGACAGCCGCGTTGTTGAACGTAAGAAGTACGGCAAGGCAAAAGCCCGTCGTTCTTTCCAGTTCTCCAAGCGCTAATCGCGCTTTGGGGCGCAGTTCTCCAGGCATTAATCGCTTCTGGAATTTGGTATCTGGAAAAGCGGGGCCTCGGCTCCGCTTTTTTGTTCTGGCATTATCACGAAATTGAATTGGTTTATCACTGGCGCGATACGTAAGTAAGAACACTTACGGAACAGTTCGAAAAGGCTCTGCCATGCCCTCATCGTTTGCCGCTCTTCCCGCTCCACCGTATTATGTCGTCTGCTTTTCATCGACCCGCACCGACGTTGAAAATGGCTATGGTGCCATGGCCGACGCCATGGTGGAACTGGCCCGCCAACAACCCGGATTTCTCGGGGTTGAGTCAGCGCGCGGCGCGGATGGCTTTGGCCTCACCAACTCCTATTGGACCGATGAAGCGGCTATTCGCAACTGGAAGATGGTTGTGGATCATCTCGCCGCCCAAAGCCAGGGGCGCGCGCAATGGTATAGCCATTATGAAGTGCGGGTTGCAAAAGTGGAACGCGCCTACAGCTTTGCGAAAGCCTCGTAGCGCATGGATAAGCTCCGGTCGCTGACATCATGCAGCGACTGCGATACTTCCAATTCGGTATGGCAGCATGATCAAGCGTCAGTATAATATTTGCATTGTCGAACCAACCGGCTTCAAACACGCCATGGTGTTTCGCGAGATCGCTGAGGCGCTTGGATATTCCTTCAAGGGCTTGGGCCATGATGTGGCGCTGCAAATCAATCAATTATCCAGCGATGCCATCAACATCATCATCGGCGCCCACTTGCTGACACCACAGGACATCACCGGCCTTCCTCCGCAGACCATTATTGTCAATGCAGAACCGCTGTCGGCAACAAATGAAGAATGGCGGCAACGGACGATTGACTGGCTCAAAGCTGGCGTCGAAATCTGGGACTATAGTCAGGCGAATATCGACATTCTCCGTCAGATTGGCGGTCGCGCCATCAAACACCTGAAACTCGGCTATCAACCTGAGCTGGACCGTATTCCGCAGGCAGAAACACAGGATATTGATGTTCTGTTCTACGGCTCAATCAACGCACGGCGCGCTTCGGTTCTGGATGCCATGAAAGCCAGAGGTCTAAAGGTGAGAACGCTTTTTGGCGTCTACGGGCAGGAGCGTGATGCCTGGATCGCCCGCTCAAAGGTGGTCCTGAACATGCATTATTACGAATCGCAGATTTTTGAAGTGGTGCGCGTGTTTTACCTGCTTTCCAATGGCATCCCGGTGGTTGGCGAGGTTAATGGCGCAAGCACACTGATTGAAAAACGGTTTGCCGATGGCATTGTTGCGGCCAGTTATGACGATCTCGCCAACGTCACCGCAGATTTGCTACGAGATCCTGCAAGGCTCATGCAACAGCGCGCAATTGCTCGCGAAAGCATCAGGAATTACCCGCAAACGATCTTCACGCAGGAGCTGATCTGACGCTATTCGTCGTCCCGCATTGCTTTTCTCGCGAGCGGCAGACTTGCACGTTGCCGTCAAGCGTTTATCGTGACCACAGACGCAAACAGAGCGAGTGAGAGACCTTGACCAACAAATCTATTGATCACGCCTTCACGGCAACGGAGTTGACATCGGCGGCGACCGATCCAACCTACGCAGGTGTGCTTTCCTTCATGCGCCGACGTTACACCAAGGCGCTGGACGGAGTCGATACTGTTGTCTGGGGCATTCCTTTTGATGCTGCCACCTCCAATCGGCCTGGCACACGCTTTGGGCCGCAGGCCATTCGTCGCGCGTCTGCGATTTTTGACAATGATCCACAATATCCGTTCTCGCGCGATCTATTTGCGGCTATGCCCACCATTGATTATGGCGATTGCCGTCTGGACTATGGCAACCATTGGGACACTCCAGCATTCATCGAGCAGGAAGCGACCCACATTCTGTCCAAGGCCAATTTTCTGCTCACGCTGGGCGGTGATCATTTCATCACCTGGCCGCTGCTGAAAGCGCATGTGGCCAAGCATGGCCCGTTGGCTCTGGTGCAATTTGATGCTCATCAGGACACATGGTTCGATGATGGCAAGCGGATTGACCACGGCTCTTTTGTGGGTCGCGCGGTGCGGGAAGGCTTGATTGACCCCACCCATTCTATCCAGATCGGTATTCGCACCCATGCGCCAGACGATTGCGGCCTGCGCATTGTCTACGGCCACGAAGTGGAGGAGATGCGGGCCGCAGAGATTGCCGCGCTGATTCTGGAACACACGGCAGGCAAGCCCGCCTATCTCACCTTTGATATTGATTGCCTTGACCCTGCCTTTGCGCCGGGGACCGGCACGCCGGTGGCAGGTGGGCCATCGAGTGCAAAAATTCTGTCGGTGCTGCAAAATCTTCATCCGCTCGACATAAGAGGAGCGGATGTTGTCGAAGTGGCTCCGGCTTACGATCATGCTGACATCACTGCCATTGCAGGGGCAACACTAGCGATGTATATGCTGGGACTACGTGCCGAGCGGATTGCCCGGTAACGTTCACAAATTGATTCAATTGTTTACGGGATTGATTCCGAAAAGCGGGACAAGCTCCTGAAAAGAGAGGCTAAAATGACAGCGAAGATCTTCATTGATGGCGAACACGGCACCACCGGCCTGCAAATCCGCAGCCGCATGGCCGACCGCCGCGATGTGGAATTGCTGTCTATTCCCGAAGCCGAGCGCCGCAATGCGGCTCTGCGGGAAGATATGCTCAACAGTGCCGACATCGCAATTCTGTGCCTGCCGGATGATGCATCCCGCGAAGCCGTCACCATGGTGGCTGGCAACAACAATGTGCGGATTATCGACACCTCGACAGCGTTTCGCGTCGCGCCCGACTGGGCTTATGGCTTTGCCGAAATGGACAAGGATCAAGCCGATAAAATTCGTTCAGCCCGCTGCGTTGCCAATCCGGGTTGCTATCCCACGGGTGCTGTATCGCTGATCAGGCCACTTCGCACGGCTGGAATTTTGCCTGATGGCTATCCAGTAACGGTCAATGCCGTATCTGGCTACACCGGCGGCGGAAAGCAGATGATTGCCCAGATGGAAGATAAGAACCATCCTGAACATCTGGCGGCGAACAATTTCCTCTATGGCCTGAACCTGAAGCACAAACATGTGCCGGAAATGAAAATCCACGGTCTGCTGGATCAAAACCCGTTGTTTTCGCCTTCCGTTGGCCGTTTCGCCCAAGGCATGATTGTGCAAGTTCCGCTGCATCTGGAAAATTTGAGTGAGGGTACCACACTGGAAACCATCCACGCAGCGCTTGTTGCCCATTATGCCGGCCAGAACATTGTCACCGTTGTGCCACTGGAAGACAGCGCCAAGCTTGGCCGTGTGGATGCGGAAGAACTGGTGGGCAAGGACACGATGAAGCTCTTCGTATTCGGCACGCCCGGTGGTGCTCATGTCAACCTCGTTGCCCTGCTCGACAATCTCGGCAAGGGAGCGTCTGGTGCTGCGGTTCAAAACATGGACCTGATGCTGTCAGCTTGATGCTGGTTCGCCAATTTCAGAAGCCTCCGCTCTTGATCAAAAGCGGAGGCTTTTTGTTTCCAATTTGCGAACGAGTGTTCGTTGATTGTTGCGTATTCACTGAACAGTTCGTCGACTGATCCGGCTCTCGCGCGTTGCGTGCAAGCGCGCTATGCTTCTTTCACACGCACAAGGAGCCATGCCATGACCACTGCCCGCCTTCCCGTCTATTTCATCCCCCACGGTGGTGGACCATGGCCGTTTATGGACTTTCCCAAGGATGAGAAAGGTCATGGCCCGTGGGATGAGCTGGCGGAGTTTCTCAGTACATTTCCCGCAAATGTGGGCCACACGCCCAAGGCTATTCTGATGGTGTCTGGCCATTGGGAAAAGGAAAAAGTGCCAACGGTCAGCTCTTCCGCTGCACCTGGCATGCTGTTTGATTACTATGGCTTTCCAGAGCACACGTATCAGCTCAGCTACCCCGCCAAGGGTGATCCGGCGCTGGCGCAGCATGTGCGCGACGTTTTGTCTGAGGCCGGAATAGAGTCAGCCGAAGATGCAACGCGCGGCTTTGATCATGGGGTGTTTGTGCCGATGATGGTGGCCTATCCAGATGCGAATGTGCCGCTGGTGATGCTCTCGTTGAAAAGTACGCTGGACGCTGAAAGCCATATTGCCCTAGGCAAGGCCTTGGCCAAATTGCGTGATGAGGATGTGCTGATCATTGCTTCTGGCATGAGCTATCATAACATGCGCATGTTCCGGATGCGCGATGCTCAGCACGAAGCGGCAGCGAAGCGGTTTGATGAGTGGCTGACCCAAGCTGTTACATTGGATAATCCACAGGAGCGCGAGGCACAACTGGCAAGCTGGGACAGCAACCCCGATGCCCTAGCCTGCCATGTGCCAGACCATGATCACCTTGTACCGCTGTTTGTGGCCGCCGGTGCCGCAGGCACAGACAAGGGCCAGCAGGTGTTCAGCGGCACGATTATGGGCAAGGCCTATTCAGGCTACCGTTTCGGGTAATCTGTAAGGCCCATAAAAACCACGAAAATGGGCCACCGCAACGCCCAGCACAATGAGCGCGACACCCTGATGGGTGAGCGCTGCATGAAAATCAACGTGAGACACGAGCGTGATGATGCCGATCGCGGCCTGACAGGTCACAAGCCAGAACAGCAGCACACTGCGACGGGCGTGCTGGGATTTTGGCGCAGACGCCAGCGAGGTGATCATGTGATAGAGGGCGACGAGAAACACGGTGTAAGCGCCAAGGCGATGCACAAACTGCACGGTTTTGACATTTTCAAAAAAGTTAAGCCAAGCCGGATGCACAATGAAAAGATCGCCCGGCACCAGCGAACCATCCATCAAAGGCCATGTGTTGTAACTCAGGCCAGCGCGCAGGCCAGCCACCAGCGCGCCGAGATAGATCTGAAACAACACCAGCCCCATCAAAAGACCCGCCACGCGCTTTAAGTTGGGTCGCGGCAGAGCTTCAGCACGGCGGGTTCCCAGACCACTCATCACCCAGACGCAAGACGAAAAGATCAGGCAGGCCAGCACAAGATGGGTCGCCAGCCGATATTGGCTCACCTCGGTTCTTGCTTCCAACCCGGAAGACACCATCCACCAGCCCACAAAACCCTGCAAGCCGCCCAGCGCCAATATGGCGAAAAGCTTGGGGCGAAGCTGCTTTTCCACCCGGCCCGTGAGCCAGAAAAACAGCAGCGGTACAGCAAAAATCATGCCTATGCTTCGGGCGAGAAAACGATGCGCCCACTCCCACCAATAGATTGACTTGAAGCCCTCAAGGGTCATGCCGGCATTCATGGCCGCGTACTGGGGTATTTTCTGGTAGAGTTTGAACTCTTCCTGCCATTCTTCCAGCGACAGCGGCGGAATCACCCCATGGATCGGTTTCCATTCGGTGATGGAAAGGCCGGAATTGGTGAGACGCGTGGCACCACCCACCAGCACAAGCGCAAACAACGCCAACACCACAAACCCCAACCAGATGCGAATGGCACGGCGGTTGCGAAGCGTTGCTGGCAAATGCGTCGATGATGACTTGGTCGTCGTGCTGGCAATTGTCATTGGTCAATCCTCTTGCAGTCGTATTGATTTGCATCATCAGCCGGTGCAAAACAAGAGGAACAGGTTTGCGGCATGGCGTCGCGGCCAGCAGTTTCAGGATGTTGTGATGCCAGTCAGACTGAAAAAATTCATCGGGATCATTCTGATTGTTGTTTTGGTCCTGCTCTACGCGGTTCTGGCAACCACCATTGCCACGCTGACACTGGCCAATTCGCCCTGGTGGGTGCATCTGGCCTATTTTCTGCTCACCGGTGTCTTGTGGATTGGGCCAGCCATGCTGATCATCAAGTGGATGGCCGGACCCGTGCAAAAAAACAGGCCATGATTCTCACGCTCGAACTGTACAGCGCTCTTGAACCGCTGGAGAGCGAATGGCGCGCTCTGGAGCGTGATGACTATTGCTCGTTGCATCAAAGTTATGACTGGTGCCAGGCGTGGGCCACCACCCATGCCAACCCGTTAGCGATCGTGCGCGGACAGCAGCAAGGCCGCACGGTGATGATTTTGCCATTGGAGATCAGCCGCACTGCCATGGTGCGAAGCGCCAGCTTCATCGGCGCGCGTTTCAGCAATATCAACACGGGCCTATTTGATCCGACATGGCGGCAGACTTTATCAACCACCTCATTACAGCTTTGGTCCGAAAAGTGGGAACCGGTTTTCGGAAAAATCCGATGCGAAAACAAAAATCTAGAGCATCGTGCCAATTCCAACTTTCGGCACGATGCTCTAGGCGCACTGCGGCAACAGATTGCATCCCTGCTCAAACCTCAGGCGGATGTGCTGCATTTGGGCAATATTCCCCTCCATTGGCGCGGAGAGCAGCATCCGCTGGCTGGCTGGCCTTGCGTGGAACACCAGAACCATGCGTTTCAGCTGCCACTGTTTGCGGATTTCCCTGCAACACTCGCGCAATTGAATGCCAAACGCCGACGCAAGAAATTCAAGAATCAACACCGCAAGCTAGAAGAGCGTGGTGGCTATGAGCATATCATCGCTCACGGAGATGATGAAAAAGCGCAACTGCTGGCCACATTCTTCCGACAAAAAGCGGTTCGTTTTGCAGCACTTGGTCTGCCAGATGTTTTCCAATCGCCCCAGACACAAGGTTTTTTCCATCACCTCCTAAAGGGGCATCACGACAGACTGAATATGCCGCTGGAGTTGCACGCCATTCGCCTGCGCGATCCGCAGGGCGGCAAGATTGCCGCCATTGCCGGTTTGTCGCGCAAAGGCACGCACGTCATCTGCCAATTTGGCTCTATCGATGCAACACTCGCACCAGAAGCAAGCCCGGGTGAGTTATTGTTTTGGCTGATGATTGAACAGTGCTGCAAAGACGGCGTGACCCTGTTTGATTTTGGTCTTGGTGATCAGGGCTATAAGCGCGGCTGGTGCCCGGTGGAAACGGTGCAGCATGATATTATCCAGCCTCTAACGCCGCTTGGCCATATTGCCGCCAAAGCCCAGCGGGTTGTGATTCGCACCAAAGCGGCGATTAAGAACAATCGGCAAGCCTATGGCTTCATTCAAAGAATGCGGGCGAAAGCCAACCGTGCAAGCGGCAAAGACAGTGGTGAAAGTGCAGACTGATGCTGTCCTTTGAGTCTGCCATGTTCAAATTGAACCAGACAGTCTCCAGGTTTCTTTGTTTTCGTTTGTCCTTTCGGGAAAACCGG
>DNPN01000107.1:8087-15619 GCA_003501385.1 Rhizobium sp.
TTTCGTTTGTCTTTTCGGGAAAACCGGATTCCACTTTTCCGTGACAAACTCTAAAGCCTGTCGCAGTGAATAGGATTCACTGCGACAGGCTTTATCTCTTATTTAGCCGCATGTACGTTATCGCTTTATTGAGGACAATAAAACGCGACATGCTTTAGGCCGCATCACGATCCTCACCATCTGGCAATATCGGCGTGTCATCACTCATCAACACCAGATCGCTGTAGCCTACGGCCTCAAACGCGACCATGATCTCCGCCAATTGCTGACGATCAGGATGGGGGGCGGATAGAATAATTTCATGCTCCTGCGCACGGCACAGATGCGTGACATTTTCCGCCGTCGCTGGCCCGCATTCCACCATCACCAGATCATAGACATCGGCCAAAGCCTCAATCACCATGGATAGACGATCAATGCCATGCAAGGCTTGGCGAATATCGGCATTGCCCTTGGGCATGATGTGGGCATCAGACCCACGATCAGCGTGGATGGTTTCGCCAAAGGCAACGTCGCCACAGACCAGGTCCGTTACGCCCGGCAGATCCTTGCTCTCCGCCATCAGCGTTGTTGGGCAAGCGGATCCTGTCATATCAATCAAAATCACCGTGCGACCGCCCTTGGCAATGGCACGCACCAACATCACCGTCGCGGCGGAGCCATCATCGCCCGAGGGCGACATCACCACGGCCTTGGAAATACCATTGCGCGTCAGATAGCGCGCAACAGAAGCTATGGAAAACTCGTGGTCTTGCTCTGAGGCTGGGGGTGCCACCGCTTCGGGCTCCTCATGAGCGGCGGCGCTTGCCGCAACATTGAACTCGGCCACAGCTTCACGCGCCTGCGCCACAAAATGGGTTCGCGATTTCGCAGGTGCCTCTGCGCTGACAAGATCGTCAACGTCAGGCTCTTCCCGCTTGTCACGCCAAGGCCCACCCGCTGGACCATTGCCGCCAACAGGTTGCATAGGACCAATGGGCTTCAAGGCGCGGCCGCTGAACAGCTCAGTGAACATCACAATAATGATGCTCAACACCAGCGTCGCCACGCCCGCCACAATGGTTATCGTCAAGACCTTCGGAAAGTTGGGCGATCCGGGTTCGGACGCACGGGAAATCACCCGGGCATCTGCCGGTGTGGCATTGCTGTCCATGCGGCTCGACGCTTCACGGTAGCGGGCCAGATAGGTCTCGAGCAATTGCCGCTGGGCATTGGCTTCACGCTCAAGCGCATTCAGCCCCACCTGCTGATCACCGGCCTGCGCACTTTGGGCCTTGGTGGCATTCAGCTGTTGCACCAGTTGTGCCTCGCGCATCCGGGCCACATTGGCGTCCGATTCGAGACTGGAAACAACCTTTCGGGTTTCCTCAGCAATCTGCTGGCGCAAAGACGCCAATTGCGCCTTCAAGGCCTTGATTCGCGGGTGCCCATCCAGCAGGCTGGTGGAGAGATCAGAAATCTGCGCCTGCACCGCCGCTTCGCTCTGTTTCAATTGCTGCACAGCTGGAGAAGCCATGACAATATCGAGATTATCCGTCGGCTTGCCTGCCCGCAGTGCCGCCCGAGCATTTTCTGCCCTCGCTTCGGCATTGGCCCGATCAGCCCGCACGCGCGTCAATTCGGTGGAGATATTGCTGAGCTGGGTTGATGCCAGCGTAGCCCCCTCACCTGTGGGAAGCAGATCGGCATTGCGCCGATAATCGGCCACTTTCTTTTCCGCCTCGGCCACTTTTTGCCTCAGGTTGGCAATTTCTGGCTCCAGCCAACGGGCTGCGTCCTGATTGCTATCCAGTTTTGCGCCGCTTTGCAGAGCGAGGTAGACCTTCACCATCTCATTGGGAATATCGGCGGCCAGCTTCGGGTTTTTCGATGAAAACTCAATGCCGATCACCCGCGACTTTTCAACCTGATAGACCTGCAATTTGCTGAGGAACGTCTGGATCACGCGGTCTTCCGGCGCGAGATCCAGCGGGTTCTTTTTCAAATGCAACATCACCAAGACATCTGACAGAGCAGATGGGTGAAGATAGGGATCAAACTCTGGCAATTCGTAAAGTTTCAGATCCTTGACGACCTGACGAATAAGATCAGCGGAGCGAAACAATTGCACCTGGCTGACAATGTTCAGGTCATCCAGTATTGGCTCGGATGCAGTGGATTTGGCATTTTCGGCATCGTAATTGGGTGCCCGCGGCTCAATCAACACCGTGGTCTCAGAACGATAGGTGGGCTTGATCATGCTGGAACCAACAAAAGCGACACCCGCCATCAAGACAGTCGCAAGCGCGATCCGGCCCTTTCGCTGCCAGACGGCGCGAAACAGCTGCAAGAGATCAATGTCGACATCCTGATGGGACGCATTCGGCTGACCCGTCATTCCAACACTCCTTGAGTTATTGCCGAATTGTAAACGAACATGGTAACGCAAGCGTTAATTCGTAACCGGAACTGGCACCCCTCAAATACTATTTACATTGTGCAATAAATAACCCAAGTGACAATCACAATTGCGGATAACCTGGATTTGGTTTACGCACCGTTAACCATAGTGGTCGATAACAAGACTATTCTATTCTTTTGCCGGGAGCGCGACTGCGCATGGTTATCGCCAAAAAAATCCTGATGGCCTTGGCCTTTGTTACTCTGGCAGTTCTCACGGCCTGTTCCTCCTATCAGCCTGCGCCAAAAGTGTTCAATAAGGCTATAATGGAGCCTTACCGGCTGGACAGCGGCGATCGGCTTAGAATCACCGTATTCGAGCAGGCGAGTCTCACCAACACCTATACCGTCGATCAGGCCGGTTATATCGCATTTCCGCTGATTGGTCAGGTGGCTGCGCGCGGTATGAGCCTGCCGCAGATGGAAGGCGCCATCGCGCAAAAACTGCGCAAGGGCTATCTGCGTGATCCAGATGTCAGCATCGAGATTGATCGTTACCGCTCGATTTTCGTGATGGGCGAAGTGGGGCAGCCGGGGCAATATTCCTACGTGCCCGGCATGACGGTGCAAAATGCCATTGCGGTTGCCGGCGGATTTACCAGCCGCGCCAATCAGCGGGATATGGATGTAACGCGCAAGGTCAACGGCACCATTGCCACGGGCCGCGTCCCCGTGACCGATCCGATTATCGCGGGCGATACCATCTATGTACGTGAACGGCTGTTTTGATGACTGCGTCTGAACCGCTGCGCATCATTCACTGTTTTCGCTCCCCTGTTGGTGGGATTTTTCGCCACGTTCGCGATCTTGTCGAACATCATCACAATGCTGGCCACTCAATTGGAATCGTCTGCGACAGCTCAACTGGAGGCCCGCACGAAGAAGCCCTTTTTGCCGAACTGGAGCCCAAACTCAAGCTTGGTCTTGTCCGCCTTCCCATCCGCCGCGCCATCGGACCAGAAGACGTGGCCGCAGCCAAAGCATGCTATCAGCACATCAAATCCATGTATCCTGATGTTCTGCATGGACACGGAGCCAAGGGCGGCGCGATTGGCCGTATCATCGGCTCGCTGTTGCGGGCGCAAGGCTCTCAGGTGGCGCGCATTTATTCGCCCCACGGCGGCAGTCTGCATTATCGTCCCAATACCGTGATGGGCAAAGCCATCTTTGCGCTGGAACGACTGCTGGAGCGACAAACGGATGCCATAGCCTTCGTTTGTGGCTTCGAACAATGGACCTATCAAAACAAGGTTGGAGAGCCAAGCTGCGACTACCGGATGATCCATAACGGTATCAGCGACAAGGAGTTCGAACCCATTGCCGTGTCTGGTGAGGGCGTCGATTTTGCCTTTATTGGCATGATGCGCGAGCTGAAAGGGCCGGATGTCTTCATTGACGCCTTTCAGCGGGTGGAGCAACGGCTGGCGCGTCCCCTATCGGCGGTGTTGATTGGCGATGGCCCGGAAGAGGCAAAGTATGACAAGATGATTGTAGAGCGAGGGCTTGGCCTGCGCGTCAAGCGTCTTCCAGCCATGCGCGTGTCTGACGCCTTTGCCATGAGCGATATTATCGTTGTGCCATCACGGGCGGAATCCATGCCTTACATCGTCATTGAAGCTGTGGGGGCCGATAAAGCCGTCATTGCCAGCAATGTCGGTGGTATTTCCGAAGCGTTGGGCAAAGGCAGCAAAGCGCTGGTGCCCGTAGACGATCCAGATGCGCTCGCAACAGTGATGATCAAAGCATTGACGGAGCCCGGCTGGAAAAGGGCAACGATGCCCGACCAGACTCAATTTTACGCTCAATTTTCTTCAGCCACCATGGCAGGAAAAATGATCGACCTCTATTACGAGCACTTACAGAAAGACAACCAATTTTAAAAGCACCTTAAAATCAATGGATTCGATAATATTTCATGGAAATACCCATTCATATGATGCGGTGCAGGAAATTAAGCTAAACTTTCTTTAGCATATTTCCTATAAAAGCGTGTCATTGTGAAATGGAATGCTGTCATGAAGACACCGAACACTTTGGACATTGCTAGGCTACGTCGAAAGTTACGTGATGAAGTTGGCAAATTGGGCAAGAGTGATCAACCACTCGACCACGACGGGCCAAAACTCTCACCCCACGCCAGCCAGGTCGCGCAGCATTTGCGCGAGGCCAGTCGCTCACCCATTATCATTCTTGGCCAGCTCGGCTTTTTTGAATTTTGCTGTATGCTTGCAATCGGCTTTGCGGTGTACTGGTTCGTGGTGCAAAATCCCGCGATGAGCTTTGTCCTGCATGCAGGCTTTGCTGCTTTGGCCGCAGCGACTTATGCGCTGCTGCTGCTTTTGGCCGACGGCTATCAGATTCAGATTTTGAGACAGCCGTCCAAATCATTGAAGCGCGCGCTTATCACTTGGGCTTTCGCGTTGAGTGTCATGGCCCTGTCGTGCTTACTGTTTCCGGACAGTGGTGATCTTTATCGTTGGCTCATCGGCTGGGGTGTTGTCGGCAGTTTATTCATTGCGATTGAGCGCTACCTGCTTGCACTTGGTATCCGTCGATGGACCCGCAACGGGCTTATCGAGCGCCGTGCTGTGATCGTCGGCGGTGGCGATCCCGCCAAAGTGCTCATCCGCAGGCTGGAAAGCCAGGAGGACAGCGACATCCGTATTTGCGGTATCTTTGACGACAGGCAAGGCAAGCGGTCCCCCACGATGGTGGCGGGCTATCCCAAGCTGGGGACGGTGCCGGAGTTGGTGCAATTCGCCCGCGAAGCGCGTATAGACGTGCTGATCATCTCGCTGCCGCTAAGCGCCGAAGCCCGAATTTTGCAACTCTTGAAAATGCTCTGGGTTCTGCCGGTGGATATCCGGTTAGCGGCGCATTCCGACAGCCTGATGTTTCGTCCCCGTGCCTATTCGCATGTTGGCGACGTTGCCATGCTGGATCTGGTGGACAAGCCCATTCGCGACTGGGACTCGGTGGCCAAGCGCGCTTTTGATATTGTCTTCAGCCTCATCGCACTTGCTATTTTGTGGCCGGTGATGCTGGCAGCCGCCATTGCGGTTCGTGCCACATCAAAAGGACCAATCCTGTTTGTGCAAAAGCGCCATGGCTTCAACAACGAGATTGTGAATGTCATGAAATTCAGATCCATGTACACGGAAATGAGTGACCCGAGCGCAAAACTGGCCGTCACCAGAAATGACCCTCGCGTCACTCCTGTGGGACGCTTCTTGCGCAAATCCTCACTGGATGAATTACCGCAGCTGTTTAATGTGTTGCGCGGAGAGCTTTCGCTGGTGGGCCCTCGCCCCCATGCCATTCTGGCCCAAACCCGGGATCGGCTCTACGGCGACATTGTCGAGGGTTATTTTGCCCGTCATCGGGTGAAGCCCGGCGTGACCGGCTGGGCGCAAGTGAATGGCTGGCGCGGCGAAATCGACACTGACGACAAAATCAAGGGTAGAACCGCTTGCGACCTCTATTACATTGAAAACTGGTCGCTGCTGCTGGATTTGAAAATTCTCTTCATGACGCCGTTTAGTCTCCTCAACATGGAAAATGCCTATTGAGCACCTTTGCCTCCAGCACGATCAGACCCTTTCAACCCGGCTTGGCCACGGCCAGCCTGTTGGGCTCGCTGCTGATTGGTTTGGGCGTCTTTCTGCTGGGCTTCGTGTTCCAAGAGCCAGCACCTTATGAGTTGTTCATGGCGGTGCAAATGCCGCTGTGGTTTGTTCTGGGCCTTCGAATCTCACGCAACATCGCACCCTTGCTGGGGTTAATGCTGCTGTTCAACATCGGCGGGCTGTTGTCTCTCACGGTGATGATCGATCTGGATACAGGCCCGATGTATGTGGCCGTCTCGACGTTCCTGGCCCTATCATCGGTGTTCTACGCAGCCATCATTGAAGACCGGCAAGAACGCTTGCAGGTGATTTTCAAGGCATGGACGCTGGCGGCCGTGGGCACTGCCACACTTGGCATCCTGGGCTATTTTCATGCCTTTCCTGGTGCCGATATGTTCACCCGCTATGAGCGCGCCATGGGAGCATTCCAGGACCCTAATGTCTTTGGCCCCTTCCTAATTGCACCATCACTCTATTTGATCCACGGCCTGCTCACCGGACGGCTGATGGCCGCACCTTTGCGCATTCTTGGGCTATTGATTATAGCGTTTGGGGTTTTTCTGTCCTTTTCCCGGGCGGCCTGGGCTCTGTTTATCTTTTCGGCTGTCGCCATGGTGATTATTCTGCTCATTCAAAAGCGCAGCGGCGCATTCCGGCTGAAAATCCTGCTGCTGACAATGACCGCCACGGTTTTGATGGTTCTGACCTTGGCAATTGCACTTCAATCCGAGCAGGTACGCAATATTTTCTCCGCCCGTACAGAATTGGTGCAGGACTACGACGGCGGGCATCTGGGCCGGTTTGAACGTCACCAGATCGGGTTTCTGATGTCTATGGAACGACCATTGGGAATCGGCCCTTTGGCGTTCAACAAGATCTTTCCTGAAGACGAACACAATATCTGGCTCAAATCACTCACCACCTATGGGTGGCTGGGATTTGTCTGCTACCTGACCATGATGATCTGGACAATATGCTTCGGCTTTAAATACCTTCTGCGCAACCGCCCCTGGCAACCCTCTCTGATGATTGCCTGGATTGTGCTTGTTGGCCACGCCGCCATTGGCAATGTTATTGATCTAGACCACTGGCGGCACATGTATTTGCTATTTGGCATTCTCTGGGGCTGCCGCGCACTGGAAAGGCGGCACCAAAACCGCAATTTAGCGCAGTTTCGTCCATCCACCTGATTTTAAGGGAACAAAGCCTCCTTCACGGCGTTGTGATTGCGATTATTGCTGAGGGCATCATTCGGGAACACCCTCAACACACAGCAGCACGCGAGGGACAACATGACACGCACAAACGGTCTTTATCTGGTAATTGGCGCATTGATTGTCGCCGTTATCGGTCTTGGTAGCTACACCTACCACGAAAAAACCAAGCCAAAAGGCGTTGAGCTGAACATCGGCAAAGACGGTGTTACCGTTCAGGAAAAATAATCACTAAAGCATGTCGCGTTTTATT
>DNPN01000107.1:15887-18297 GCA_003501385.1 Rhizobium sp.
ATTGTCCTCAATAAAACGCGACATGCTTTAGGGTTCAAATTGAGCCTGAGAGAGCCTCGCCTTTTTTGTGTGTGCTCATCTTTTCGAAAACCGGGGTTTCACTTTTCCCCGATAAATTCTACAGCACGCGCGGCTTTTTTACCGTTGTCGAAAGCTCCCACCGATCTACCAACACCTGCGGCAGGTGCATCTTGGAGGCCAGCATAAATGGCATAGCCTTCCCCTGCCCCGGCTTGATCGGCACGCCATGATCAAGACCGTCGATCAACGTGAACTCGACCTTGATATTGCCCTTTGCATCGTGCCAAACATGCCCCGATGTCTGACCAAACTTGGCTGGCTTGCCAGCAACATCGCTCAGACCATGCACGGCCAACCACTGCTCTCGCAGGGCTTCAGCATTTTTGATATTCACCACCTGATCTTGTGTTCCATGCCAGATAGAAATCCGTGGCCATGATGTGCTGTCCGGTGCGGCTTGCTGCACAAGATTGGCCCATTCATCCGGTGTTTTCACGACACCATTTGTCATGACATTGAATGCATTCATCGCATCACGCGCCGCACCAACCGGAAGCCCGGCAACGATGGCCCCTGCACGAAAGCTTTCAGGATAGGCGGCCAAAAGAGCGGTCGCCAAGGCACCGCCGGCCGAAAGCCCCATCACATGCACGGCATCCGTATCAAGGTCGTGATCATCGACCATCGCCGAAATCATCTGGCGAATAGAGCCGACCTCTCCGCGGTCACGCGCCACGGAGCTTGGTCGAAACCAATTGAAACAGCCGTGTGAATTGTTAGAACTGCTCTGCTCAGGATACAACAGGGCAAAGCCATGCTGGGTTGCCAATGTTGTCCAACCGCTGCCACGATCAAAGTCATCGGCATTTTGTCCGCAACCGTGCAGCACCACGACAAGCGGCGCTCCCGGCTTCAGACCTGGCGGAACATATTCCAGCATCCGCAATGAGCCGGGATTGCTTCCAAAACCTGCACGCTCTGACAACATCGGTGCTGCAGGAACAATCTCCGGCGCGTCCAGATAGGAACCATCACCATGATCAACAAAATCAACAATCGCCTGTTGAAAATTTTTCTGTTGACGGATCAAGGCCGCCACTGACTTGGAGAGGTTCATTCGCATTTCACTTGCCTTCCTGACGGCATCAACATCTTTCGAGAGCCGCCATTGCCTGTCGATATCGACAGGACATATCCATTATTGCTGCACTGCAGCGAATATAGGGCAAATGTGACCATTTAGCGAGACTGCACAATCACCCGAAGCAAGATCATGCGCTGATAGTGATAAATATAGATTTACGACTGTTATAAAGAGCGATGTTTCTAAATAAAATTTCGATTATTTTTGAAAAACAAAGTGATAATGTCCCGACAACACGTATTGAACGCGCCCCGTTAAAATCACGAAACGCGATCTGCAGTGCATTCATCCATAAAATTTCACAATCATGGTTCAAACTGGATCAATTATTCTCAATTTGGTGGCCTTTGCCACCGCATGGACCGTATTGCGACATTTTAGCTTCAGACGGGCAGACGTCAGATGACCGCGCGCCGTATAGTCTGAAATACGGAGAGACCCGGAAATTTCCTTGAGATTTTTGCCCTGCGCCGCCAGATAGAGACATTCCCGCTCTCGGCGCGCCAATGGCCGGACATCTTCACCGATACCATAAGCCTCCCGCAGTCCTCGTTGATGAATATCCGTCGCCAGCTTATTCCACGCATCCGTATGGGATTCCACCAGCGCCACCACCTGTTCCTTGGGTGCTGACGAACTCATGGACAACAGCGCCTTACGCCCAATGTCATCCACCAAAGGAATGCTATAGCCGTTGCAGCCAACACCATAGGTTTCCGCATCCGCACACATGTCTTGTCCGGCTTTTGTCCAGTTCAGGTCCGCCCAATAAAAGGGCTGGGTGCGGTGCATTCCCTCCTGCACCACCTGATCGACGGAAAAATAGCCCTTGTTCATATATCGCCCTATCCACGCCATCGGATAGGTGCTGCGCACAAAAACCGAATCGACTGCGGATACAATCATTTGCGGCATGTGATAGGTCACATAATCCACCCCGTAAGCCTTAGCCCATACGGCCAAAGCCGTTACGAGGTCTTCGGATGAGTGTATAATCTGGCGCATCTGTGCCGTCGAAATATGTAAATCAGAAATCTCTCCCATTATAAGCCCCATCAGCAATATATAGCTACACATCTGCGATCCGAGAACCACCAGAGGAAAGCAACTTTTATAAACTCAAGATGGAAGATAATGAAACAGACCGCAACTAAAAACATATAAAATCGCGATTATAACAATCTCATCAATGTGGGGGATGAGATCGTAAATGGTCGGAACGGCAGGATTTGAACCTGCGACCCC
>DNPN01000107.1:18557-32502 GCA_003501385.1 Rhizobium sp.
CGACCCCTTGACCCCCAGTCAAGTGCGCTACCGGGCTGCGCTACGCCCCGACCCGCTCCTAAGAGCAAGGTTGACTTAGAGTCTTTGTCCCGAACACGCAAGTGGAAAATCGCGATTTTTACACAAAAAACAACAAGCACAACAGCTCAGAGCAGATTGAACGACGGCTGACCATATCACGAAAACAATTGCCCATTCGCGCTGGAACCAAACCCGGGATCTCGCGTTATTGCACGCGGAGAACAAGATATGACAATAGATAAGCCATTTGAGAAGCCCGTAGCCATCGTGATCGCGGGCACACAGCACATGATACAGTCAATTCGGGAGGCAGCCTGGTTGCTGGCCGACCAATGGCCAGACTTTTCAAGCAAATCCTTCCAGAAGGCCCTTGCTGCTTGCGCAGACGCACTGGAGGGTAAGCGATCACCATCTTATGCCCGCCGCGCGCTTGTGGTGGCGGCCTATAAGGACAAGATTGAGATCGTCAACGGATAGATAGAAAGACAAAAGCCCTTGAGCGGCATTCCGTTCAAGGGCTTGACCAGAAGAAGCGTCTTGCCTCGCGTGACATCAACACCAGATCAACGCACCTGATCCAGCAACCGTTTGCATTCGAGAAGATCAAACAACGTTTCCTGCAACAGCGCGCGATCTTCCTTATTCACCGATCCCCGGCCAATCGAAACTTCCGGCACACCATCATCGCCACCCCCAAACCCGAAAAATCGGCTTGCTGGACGGGTTTTAACCTGGCCCACCATCTGATCGTCATCCAGAGCAAGGCTCGGTTCGTCACTGATCGTCTGCCCTGCGGCGACAAGCGCTTCCATGGTAGCAAGATCGCCAGAGGCGACTGCCACCACAAACTTGTTACCATTGGTTTTCAGAAGCTTTTGTACACCCTTGATCGTATAACCATGATCATAGAGTAAATGGCGAATGCCTTTCAGCAACTCGACATCATCGGGCCGATAATAACGCCGACCACCGCCACGCTTGAGCGGCTTGATTTGGGGAAATCGCGTTTCCCAAAACCGAAGCACGTGCTGGGGTAGATCAAGATCATCGGCCACTTCGCTGATCGTGCGGAAGGCGTCAGGGCTCTTATCCAATACGGTGGCTCCATGGTTTCAAACGGGAAAGAAAGCCTCGTCAAAACGAGTCGCATGCATTTCAGCGCTTTATACGCGAATTTTCAAGATCGCGCTCACGGGAAGGTTTGAAATTGTAAATGACGGCAACAATTACGCCTTGAAACCGTCAAGAAACCAGACTGCCTCAGCGCTGTTGGGCGTCAAAACCAATCAAGATACGGTCAATGAGCCGGATTCACAGGCTTTTGCTTTGCCTTGCGCGCCAAATGCGATCGCAAGATCCGTTGCTTCAGAACATTCGAAGCCTTGAAAGTCATCACCTTGCGAGGTGAAATCGGAACTTCCTCGCCAGTCTTCGGGTTGCGACCAATACGCTCATTCTTGGCACGCACCTGAAACGTCGCGAAAGAAGAAAGTTTGACCATCTCGCCGCGAACAATCGCATTGCAAATCTCGTCGATGACCGTCTCGACCAGTTCCGCAGATTCAGTGCGAGAAAGACCAACCTTGCGGAAAACCGACTCAGCCAAATCCGCCCGCGTCACAGTTTTGCCAGTCATAAATCCCGTCCGTTCATCCATGATATCATTGTGATCAGGAGAGACTATTGATCCAATCCCGATCGGTCAAGCACCGTTATAGCGACGGGCGACAAATATGACACACAAAACTTCGCTATAACGCTTTCTATCTGCTGCACAATTCTGGCTTCAATGCGTGTTGGGCCAAAGAGTTGTGCAGCAGCAAGCCGTTTTCGTGTCATTACCAGCGCAGTAGCACAGCGCCCCAGGTGAAGCCGCCGCCCATGGCTTCCAACAACACCACGTCACCCTGCTTGATGCGCCCGTCCGCCACAGCCACAGACAGGGCAAGCGGAATGGAGGCCGCAGACGTATTGCCATGTTCGGCAACCGTCACCACCACTTTTTCAATCGGAATGCCGAGTTTTTTCGCGGCACCATCAATGATTCGACGGTTTGCCTGATGTGGCACCAGCCAATCGATTTCCTCGGATGTCATACCAGACGTCTCGAAGGACTGCTCAATCACATCGGTGATCATTGCGACGGCGTGCTTGAAGACTTCACGGCCTTCCATGCGCAAATGGCCAACAGTTCCCGTGGTTGAAGGGCCACCGTCGACGTAGAGCTTGTCTTTGTGGGCACCGTCCGAGCGCAAATGGGCTGTCAACACACCACGGTCTGCCGTGGTGCCTGTCCCTTCGGCGGCTTCCAGAATGATGGCACCCGCGCCATCACCAAACAAAACGCAGGTGGTGCGGTCGGTCCAGTCCAGAATGCGTGAAAATGTTTCAGCACCGATCACCAGAACACGCTTGGCCACACCTCCACGAATATAGGCATCGGCGGTGGTCACCGCGTAAACAAAGCCACTGCACACGGCTTGCACATCAAAGGCAAAGCCATGAGTCATACCAAGACGGTTCTGAATATTCACAGCCGTTGCCGGAAACGTGTTATCCGGCGTGGAAGTGGCACAGATAATCACATCAATATCAGCAACGGTGAGGCCAGCAGATTTGAGCGCTGCCAAGGCAGCCTCCGTGCCGAGGGATGCGGTTGTTTCCCCCTCACCCGCAATATAACGCTGCTGGATGCCCGTGCGTTGAACAATCCACTCGTCGGATGTGTCAACCATGGTCTCCATTTCGCGATTACTCACAACCCGTTTGGGAAGAGACGCCCCAATACCGCGAACAACTGAACGAATCATTTCCTCAATATCCCGTGAGTCACGCCGCTTCCGGGCCCGCATTGGTCGGAAACAGATCGTGATAAAGTTTCAAGTCATTTTCAATCTTCTTTGTGAGGCCATTACGCACCATGTCGTATCCAACCTCGATGGCCGCTGCAAACCCCTCTGCGTCCGTTCCGCCATGACTTTTTATAACAATGCCATTTAATCCGAGAAATACACCGCCATTGACCTTGCGCGGATCCATTTTCTCTTTCAGAGCGTCAAACGCCCCTTTGGCAAATAAATAACCGATGCGCGACAACAAACTGCGCGACATGGCCGCCCGCAAATACGCTGCAATCTGCTTGGCCGTGCCTTCAGCAGCCTTGAGAGCGATATTGCCGGTAAACCCTTCGGTGACGACAACATCCACGGTGCCTTTGCCCAGATCATCGCCCTCGACAAAGCCGTAGTAATTCAAGCTGTCAATATTGGCCTCGCGCAGCATACGCCCAGCCTCGCGAACATCCTCTTGCCCCTTGATTTCTTCAACGCCCACATTCAACAGGCCAATGGTCGGACGTTCGATCTCGAACAGCGCGCGCGCCATGGCCCCGCCCATCACCGCGAAATCCAGCAATTGCTTGGCATCGGCACCAATGGTGGCCCCAATATCCAGCACAATGCTTTCACCCTTCAGGGTTGGCCAGATGCCGGCTATAGCCGGACGTTCAATATTCGGCATGGTGCGCAGACAGAATTTGGCCATGGCCATCAAGGCACCCGTGTTGCCCGCGGAAACCGCAACATCCGCATCGCCCGTCTTCACGGCGGCGATCGAGCGCCACATGCTGGACACATTGCGTCCACGTCTCAGCGCCTGGCTTGGCTTTTCATCCATACCAATGGCAACATCGCAATCGTTGAAAACCGATTTTTCTTTCAGCTTCGGATAGCGCGACAGCAAGGCCTCGCACTTGTCCTTCTGCCCGAACAACACGAATGTGATATCGGGATGGCGCTCCAGCGCCTTCGCTGCCCCTGGAATGACAACTTCAGGACCGAAATCGCCCCCCATGACATCGAGAGAAATCTTGACCACGCGTCTTTATCCCTTCTTTTCACCACCGGGTGAAATTTTGGCCAAAATACTGGTTTTGATCCGGCGCACAACATATTTGTGCTGGACTGGTCGGCTGTTGCACGCACTCCAGAGACCCGGACTGGCAAAGGCCATCAGCCAATCTGCCTACAGCATTGTTTTAACGATTGTTTAGACCAAAAGCCGTCATACACCTTTTCAATTGGAACCTAATCCTTTTTCCAGTCCTTCAAGGCGGCAAATGGCGAAGGACGAATAATGTCTGCCCCGGTATCTTCCAAATGACCAGCAAACTCGACCCCGAGCTTGCGCGGATAAGGGTCGAGGGCCATGGCCGCGAACTCTGTCACCAGCGCACCGGCATCAATGGTATCACCCACGAAGGGCTCAGGCAGATCGGGGCCATCAGGATCCACAACCATCTCCCCCTGACCATCAAGGGTCATGCGTGCCAGCTTTGAGCCTTCCGGCACGTAAACCTGCTCAAGCTGCTCGTTGATTTGGCAGAGCACAGGCTCAAGTGTGACGACGCAAGCTTGCTCGACCTCGCCTTCAACGGTGCCCTTGATGCGCACACCGTCTTTTTTCCAGCGCGAGATCTGCAATTCGGCTTTGAGGAAGCGCACGGTCAGCACATTCCACAGCTTTGCCAGACCCAGCAACTCCTGCTCATTGGCCTCAATGCGCACGCGCACGGCGTTTGCGGAGATATGCCCAACCTTGACGGCGTAGGAAAAGGGATTTTCCATATCACCAGAACCCTGCAATTTCATTGTTAACCCTGTTCTCGTGGAGGCGGCAGCGTCACTGAGCCAGTAACAACGGCATCTTCCGTCATGCCCGCCAATTCTGTTTCAGCTTGCAAAGCCCATAAGGCCAAGCCATCCATATCTGCCGCATCAATCTGTTCCGGGTGTATATTGCGTTTCAGCGCCGCCGCAAGCCCCTCACGATTTTTTAACTCAAGCGCTTTGCTGTAGGCTTCCAGTCGGCCATAGAACATTCCAGCCAGCTTTTTCATACGCTTGGGTACGGATTGATCCCCTATTCCGAGTTCCCGAATGGAATGATCAATATCTTGAAAAAAGGCATCAATGATTTCCTGCGCCACTTCCTGGCCGCTGGTGGCCGATTTTGCCGTGCGGCGAAAATAGAGAATCATCACCAGAGACAGCATCTCAAACCGGCCCATGACGGTGTCTGGCACATCCAGAGCCAGATAGAACTGCGGCATACGGGCGGCCTCCGTGAGACGAGCATATTGTCGATCAACAATCTGACGGTTGTTCTTCCGAGCCTTGAACAAGTCAAAAATCATGGCAATGCCTACTTTACATGTTTGCCGGGTGCACAACCGCGTGGCCGATGTTGCATGATGACGCAAGCTGGTTTACCGAAGCAAGAGAGAATTGCTTTGAAACATTCGGAAGAAACATATCATTTCAGCTGGCTTTTACGGTTTCCCCGGAAAGGCCACAATGATATGGCCAACACTCAACCGCTTCAACACACAGGCGGGACAAAAGAGCATGATGGGAGACGCATCATTGAAGAGACGGTATTTCCAGCCGCACGTTAAAGCCGTGGGCATGGCTGCGATGACCCTGCTGATCGCAACGGCTGGTCTTTCCGGCTGCACAACGGGCGAAATCTACCATAACGGTTATGTTGTGGATCCAAAGGCGCTTGATCTTGTGCCGGTAGGTGCAAGCCGCGAGCAAGTGCTTCTGAGCCTTGGCACGCCTTCCACAACCGCGACGTTTGATGGCGAAGTGTTTTACTACATTTCCCAGACCCGCAAGCGATCCCTTGCTTTCATGAAGCAGCAGATCGTCGATCAACAGGTTCTGGCCATCTATTTCACCAAGGATGGCACCGTCAAACAGCGTGCCAACTACACGATGAAGGATGGCAAGGTGTTTGACATGGTATCCCGCACCACCCCAACAGGCGGCAGGGAAATGACCTTCCTGCAGCAGATCCTGTCTGGCGGCGGCGGCGCGGCCAACAGCATCAAGCACATGCTGGGTGCCAAAAACTAACCCTGCATCTGAATGCAACAAAAAACCCGCGGTTTTCGACCGCGGGTTTTTCATGTTGAAAACCTATGCCTGATCAGCCCGCCAGCACGGCCAGCAGCAGCAGCGCTACAATATTGGTGATCTTGATGGCCGGATTCACCGCAGGCCCTGCCGTATCCTTATAGGGGTCGCCGACGGTATCACCCGTGACAGATGCCTTATGCGCATCAGATCCCTTCAAGTGGCGGGTGCCGTCCTTATCCACAAAGCCATCTTCAAAGCTTTTCTTGGCATTGTCCCAGGCACCGCCGCCCGAGGTCATGGAAATCGCCACGAACAGGCCGTTGACGATCACCCCAAGCAAGGAGGCCCCCAGCGCCGCAAAGGCGGACGCCTTGGAGCCAGAGACAAGCAGCACACCAAAATACACCACCAACGGGGCCAGAACCGGCAAAAGCGAGGGAATGACCATTTCCCGAATGGCGGCCTTGGTGAGAATATCCACGGCACGGCCATAATCCGGTTTTTCGGTTCCAGCCATGATGCCGGGCTTTTCCCGAAACTGCCGACGCACCTCTTCCACGATAGAGCCTGCGGCACGCCCCACGGCTGTCATGGCAATGCCGCCAAACAGATAGGGAATAAGCCCGCCGAAAATCAGACCCGCAACCACGTAAGGATTAGATAGGCTAAACGAAATATCGCCTATGCCTGCAAAATAAGGGTATTTATCACCATTGGCAGCGAAAAATTGTAAATCATTGGAATAGGCGGCAAACAGCACCAGCGCGCCTAGCCCGGCAGAGCCAATGGCATAGCCCTTGGTAACGGCCTTGGTGGTATTGCCCACCGCATCCAGCGCATCGGTGGATTTGCGCACTTCCGGCGGCAGATGCGCCATTTCTGCAATGCCGCCTGCATTGTCGGTGACGGGACCAAACGCATCGAGGGCCACAATCATACCAGCCAAGCCAATCATGGTTGTGACCGCAATGGCGGTGCCAAACAGACCCGCAAGTTGATAGGTGGATATAATGCCACCCACAATCACCAGCGCGGGCAAGGCCGTTGACTCAAGGGAAACCGCTAGCCCCTGGATGACATTGGTGCCGTGGCCGGTGACCGATGCCTGCGCGATAGAATTGACCGGGCGCTTGTTGGTGCCGGTGTAATATTCGGTGATCACCACGATCAGCGCTGTCACCACCAGCCCCAGAATGCCGCAGATGAACAGATGACTGCCGGAGATGGCCATTCCCGCCACTGTGCCAATCACACCCCAGCCGATGGTGAGTTGTGTGGCAAGGGCAAGGCCGACAATTGACAACAGGCCGGTGACAATCAGGCCTTTGTAGAGCGCGCCCATGATGGAACCATTGGTGCCAAGCTTGACGAAAAAGGTTCCGATAATCGATGTGAG
The DNA here is from genome assembly GCA_003501385.1 of Rhizobium sp. GTDB lineage: Bacteria > Pseudomonadota > Alphaproteobacteria > Rhizobiales > Rhizobiaceae > Allorhizobium. The sequence goes on from DNPN01000107.1 coordinate 25,896, forward strand.
AATGCAGGTGCCGCAAATGGCCAGCGGATAGAGCATGGCACTTTCCAACACAGCGCTTCCGGCAAAAAAGATGGCCGCCAGCACCATGGTGGCCACAACCGAGACGGCATAGGTTTCAAACAAGTCTGCGGCCATGCCGGCGCAATCGCCAACGTTGTCACCCACGTTATCGGCAATGGTGGCTGGATTGCGTGGGTCATCCTCTGGAATCCCGGCTTCGACCTTGCCCACCAGATCGCCGCCGACATCGGCCCCCTTGGTGAAAATGCCGCCGCCCAAACGGGCAAAGATGGAAATCAGCGAGGCCCCGAAGCCCAGCGCCACCAGCGCATCAATCACCTCGCGTGAGCCGCTGGCATGGCCAAGCGCCACCGTGAGCACAAAATAGTACAAGGCCACGCCCAGCAGCGCCAAACCCGCTACCAGCATGCCGGTAATGGCCCCGGATTTGAACGCAATATCCATGCCTGCTGACAGGCTTTGAGCGCAGGCCTGCGCCGTGCGCACATTGGCGCGCACCGACACATGCATGCCAATGAAACCAGCAGCGCCGGAAAGCACCGCGCCAATCAGAAAGCCAATGGCTGCCTCACCCGACAACAACCACCATGTCAGTGCAAAAACAACGGCACCGACGGCCGCGATGTTGAGATATTGCCGCGCCAGATAGGCCTGTGCGCCTTCGCGGATATAGCCTGCAATTTCCTGCATGCGCGGCGTGCCTTGATCTGCCGCCAGCACCGATTGCGTTGCCCAGACCGCATAGGCCACAGACACAAAGCCACATAGAATTACGCCGAGTAGAACTGCCATTCCAAAGCCTCCCTCTTTGGAGCGCTCTCTTTTCGAGATACGCTCGGGTTCCAGAGGGAGAGAGTGCGCTTCACAAAGCACAGCCGTCAAGTGCGGCCAATGCCGCAGAGGCAACAGATGTCAATTCGTGCTCGAATGCGCTTTGCTTCTGATGATTTGCAGCACAATCAAACCGAGGCACACCATTGTGACCGGCCAAATCGCCAGGTTCATCAATGACCAGCCAAAGGCGGTAAAAATCTTGCCTGACGAAAAGGAGGACAGCGCCACCGAACCAAACAGCACGATATCATGAAAACCTTGCACCTTATCCGCCTCTTGTGGCCGGTAGCTGGAGGCAACAACGGCGGTGGAGCCAATGAAGCCAAAATTCCAACCGATGCCCAGCAAAATCAATGCACCCCAGAAATTCCAAAGCTCGATACCGGCATGGGCTATGACCGCGCAGGCCATCAGCACCACAAGCCCCGCCCCCACCACTTTTTCAGCCCCAAAGCGTCGCACAAGCTTGCCGGTGAAAAAACTGGGGCCAAACATGGCAATCACGTGCCATTGGATACCAAGTGTTGCCTCGCCTGAGCTAAACCCGCAACCAACCACCATGGCCAGCGGCGCGCCCGTCATCACAAATGTCATCAACGCATAGGTGCCAATGCCGCAGACCATGCCTGTGGCAAATCGTGGCGTGGCGATAATCTCAAGCAAAGGTCTCACCGGCGCAGCGTCCATCACGGTGATTCCGGTGGTTCTGGGAAGATGCACAAAGGACAAGATCACCATCGCCAGCACCATCAGCGGCACAAGCGCCACGAAGGCCCCTGCAAACGGCACGGGCGCGAGCAAGTCCCGCATCCAGATGGCGATTTGCGGGCCGATGATGGCCGACACAAGACCGCCTGCTAAAATCCACGAAATCGCCTCGGCTTTGAACGTTGCGGGCGAAACATCGGCGGCGGCAAAGCGGATTTTCTGGGTAAAGCCACTGGAGAGGCCAATCAGCAGCATACCAAAGGCGAACAGCCAGAAACTCGCGTTGAAAAGGGCCAGCGTTGCCACCAGCCCACCCGCCAAAGCGCAGAAGGCACCAAACATGAAGCTGCTTTTACGGCCGATAAAGCGGGTGACAAGGGCCACCACCACAGCACCCAATGCCACGCCGAGGTTGAATCCAGTGACGGGTGCCGTGGCCAAAGACTTGTCCGAACCCAAAAGCTGATATCCGGCCAAGCCGCCAAGAGAGATGGACAAGGGGGCAGCAGACCCTAAAATCGCCTGAGCGGCGGTTAGAATGCCAACATTGCGCTTGGCTGTGCGCAGTTCATTGTCCATGCCTGCGCCCAACGCTACGCCTCTCAATCACATCATGACCGCCATAGTGAACAGTCGGATGTTATTTTGCAACCGTGCTGCGCACCTGCTTGGCAATACGATCGAGAACCGCATTGACCAGCTTCGGCTCGTCGTCCTGGAAGAAGGCGTGGGCAATTTCAACATATTCGGTGACGATCACGGCAACCGGCACATCCTTGCGCTCCAGCAGCTCGAACGTGCCGGAACGGAGGATGGCACGCACCGTGCTATCCACCCGCGACAATGACCAGTCATCCTGCAAGGCCTGACGAATCAGCGGATCGATCTTGGTCTGATCGCGCACCACGCCGGCGACGATGGAACGGAACCACGACGCATCGGCCTTGAGATAGGTGTCGCCATCCAGTTCCTGGCCCAGACGGTGGGTCTCGTATTCGGCCACCACTTCCAGCACGCCACTTCCGGCAATATCCATCTGGTAAAGCGCCTGCACAGCGGCAAGGCGCGCGGCACCGCGCTGATTGGCGGTTTTTACCGGCGGTGTTGTCTTTTCACTCGTCATGCTCTCAGCCACCAAATTTCTGCTTCAAGGCAATCATCGTCAATGCGGCGCGGGCTGCAAAGCCGCCCTTATCCTTGTCGGAGCGCTTGACGCGTGCCCAAGCCTGTTCATCATTTTCAACGGTCAGAATGCCATTGCCAATGGCAAGGGATTCGGACACAGACAAATCCATCAATGCGCGCGAGGATTCATTGGCGACAATATCAAAATGATAGGTCTCGCCGCGAATAACCATGCCCAGCGCCACATAACCATCATAGACAATGCCGCCATTATCAGCGCCATCCAGCGCCATGGAAATCGCCGCTGGAATTTCCAGCGCGCCCATCACCGTGACGATATCATAGCTTGCACCCGCTTCATCCAGTGCGGTCTTGGCACCATCCAGCAGTGCATCTGCCATATCGTCGTAAAAACGCGCCTCTACAATGAGCAGGTGCGGAGCAGAAGAAAGATCAGACATGAGCGGTCACTCCGGGAACGGACGGGTAAGATGTCAATGATTGGATGCGCGGTCAAACCACGCTCAAACTATAATGGCAAGTGTTTTTCCACAAAACCTGCATAAATGCGCCATATTGCCCCAAACCTCCTCCATGGTCACATCTACGGCCACACATTTTTGTGACAGTTCTGCGAAAAGCCAAAATGGATGAGAATTGAACCTGATATCTGGGCCTTGGCTTTTATCCTCTGCCCATGCGCGCCAAAGGACCGGAGCGGGTGCCAAAGCTAAGCCTCTGTTAGCAATTATCAATTTCCGGGCATTCCATCTGATGTGAAGAGCCATCGTGCCGGCGATGGGCTGCTACCCAAAACCAGACTTTTTTATGAACATGAAAATGAAAAATTTGTAATTGCCACCAAGCCCTTAGAGGGCTGGAAAAGACAAGATCGAGGGCGCACATCTATACCCGTCAGCCCCGTAACGGGACCGATCATTGTTATGGATCAGGAGACGACCGATGAATGATATCGGACATGTATTTAGCGCTCATACCATTGCCCGCGTTGCTTTTGGCGGATTTTCGAGCGCAGACATCGACAATGGCGAAGATGATGCCGTACAGCCATTTTTGAACAGCCATTTCGATATTGTCAGGATCAGCACGCTCAATGCCGATGATCCGGCTTATCTTGCCTTTGCCAGCCAGACAGCCAATTCTTTTCAGGCGCGCAAATTGCAAGCTGCCATCATTGCCACGCCAAAAGCGTTGAAACAGTTGATGACCCGCCATGTGGACGTCACCGATGTTGTTGGCCTCATGCACACGGCTGAAGGCGCAACAACCCTTTACGTTGCCGGTTAATCTGACGGATGAAGCTGCATGCGCCATGCATGCAGTTTCACTGATCATGCCGCTGTGGGAGCCGGAAATTCGGCAAGACGCGCCGCGTAGCGCGCCATGGTGTCCACCTCGAAATTCACAAAATCGCCCACCTGACGTTCGCCCCATGTGGTCACTTCCAAAGTGTGGCGGATCAGCAGAATATCGAAATCGCATTGAGATACGGCATTGACGGTCAGCGAAGTGCCATCCAGTGCAACGGAGCCCTTTGGCGCAACAAAGCGCGCCAGATGTTCGGGCACACGCAATGTGTAGCGCGTGGCATCGCCCTCAGACTTCACAGAGATGATTTCGGCCCTGCCATCGACATGGCCCGACACGATATGACCACCCAGTTCATCGCCAATCTTCAACGACCGTTCCAGATTGATGCGCGTGCCTTTTTGCCAGGAAGCAATGGTGGTGAGCCGCAGCGCTTCTTCCCAGACTTCCACTTCAAACCAGCGGCTATTGCTGGACTCCGAAGAAAGGCCCGTCACCGTCAGGCACGTGCCGGAATGGGCAATGGAGGCTCCCATATCAATGGTGGCCGGATCATAGCTGGTGGCAATCCGCAGCTTGAGGCCCTCTTTCAGAGGCGTGATCTCGTCAACCGTGCCTACGTCTGTCACAATACCTGTAAACATCAGAGATCTCTTTCATATTCGTCAAACGTATCGGCACCAAACTGTGCAGAGCGCACATGCCGGAATATTGAAGGTATATTGGCGCTTGTCAGCGGTGATGCAAGGCCATCAACACCAATTTCAACGCTGCCCTGATAGAGATGAATGCGATCGACGAGGTTGGCAGCCAAAAATGCATTTGCCACCGCCGCGCCGCCTTCGACCATCACGGATGAGATGCCGCGCGTGGCGAGCTGGGAGAGAAGATCGGCAAGATCAGTGACCTTGATCACCTCAACACCGTTTTCATTCAGCGCTGTCTGTCTCGCGCTGAATGCCTCATCGCAGGTAAAGTCTCCGGCGTGGCAGCAGGCACATAAGGTTGGCACTTGCCGGGCTGTGGTCACCATGGAGGAAGATAGCGGTAGATCAAGCCGTCGATTCAGCACAATGCGAAGCGGCGAGAGATGCTCCATGCCCTTCAGGCGCACAGTCAATTCGGGGTTGTCCGCTTTGGCAGTGCCAATGCCCACCAGAATGGCATCCGTCTCAGCGCGCAGCAATTGCACTTGCGCCCGCGCGATTGCCCCGGTGATGGCGATCTGCCCCTCACCTTTTCTGCCCATCATGCCATCGCGGGAAACCGCAAGCTTCAGAATCACTTGAGCGCGTTTGTGGATGTGGCGGGTCAGATAGCCTGAAAGCCCCCTCGCTGCTTCGTCATGCAGTACACCAGTCACAACCTCAATCCCGGCATCAGCAAGAATTTTCAGGCCACGACCAGAAACGCGCGGGTCGGGATCCGAGACAGCGACGACAACACGAGCGACGCCTGCGGCCACAAGCGCGGAGGCACAAGGCGGCGTTTTGCCAAAATGGGAGCATGGCTCAAGGGTGACATAGGCTGTCGCGCCGCGCGCATTTTCGCCAGCATTGGCAAGCGCCTGCGTCTCGGCATGGGGACGACCGCTAAACGCGGTCACAGCCGCACCAACAATCTCGCCATTTTTGACGATCACACAGCCGACAGACGGATTGGTAGAGGTTTGACCCAGATGAGAGTTCCCAAGCCGAATGGCCGCCGCCATAAACCGACGATCATCTGCCTCAACGCTCATAATCTTATTCCGGCTCGATATCCCGGGAGATCTTCGCGGTGATCTCCGAGATCACCTGCTCAAAATCCTCGGCATGGGAGAAATCACGATAGACCGATGCGTAGCGCACAAAGGCCACATCATCGAGGCTTTTCAGCGCTTCCAGCACCTGAAGGCCAATGCGTTCCGACGAGATTTCCACCTCGCCCGAACTTTCCAGCCTGCGCACAATGCCAGAGACGGCACGCTCAATCCGGTCACGCTCAACCGGGCGTTTGCGCAGTGCGATCTCGAAAGACCGCACCAGCTTTTCACGATCAAAGGGAGCCTTGCGACCCGTCTTTTTCAACACCGTCAACTCGCGCAATTGCACGCGCTCAAAGGTCGTGAAGCGGCCACCGCAATCCGGGCAAATCCTCCGACGACGGATGGCAGTATTATCCTCTGCCGGACGGGAATCCTTCACCTGGGTATCATCTGAACCGCAAAACGGGCACCGCATAAAGCTTTTCCCTTACAGATAAGGGTACATGGGGAAGCGGCCTGTCAGCGCCACGACCTTTTCGCGCACAGATGCTTCAACAGCCGCATTGCCTTCATCGGAATTGGCAACCTTCAAACCGTCGAGAACCTCAACAATCAGATTACCGATTTCGATGAATTCGGCTTCCTTGAAGCCACGAGTCGTGCCAGCCGGTGTGCCGAGGCGGATACCGGAGGTGACAAATGGCTTTTCAGGGTCGAATGGAATGCCGTTTTTGTTGCAGGTCACGTACGCACGGCCAAGAGCGGCTTCCGCACGCTTGCCGGTGGCGTTCTTCTTGCGCAGGTCCACCAGCATCAGGTGGTTGTCGGTGCCGCCGGAAACGA
>DNPN01000267.1:0-7581 GCA_003501385.1 Rhizobium sp.
CACGTTTTGTGAACGATGCTATAAAACCTTCGGCGACTGGCGTGTGGTGCCGGACATGAATTTCTGCCAAGAGAAATAAAAAAACACCGCCTCGGAAAGGCGATGTGATCTATTCTATAGATTTCCAAAAGTTGCATGAGACGCCTCTTGATCTGGCGTGTCATTTAACTATGTTATTCAACATAATACTTGTTATATTGATTTCTGAACTTTTCGGATCCGCCGAAATCACTGTATTTGCTGAGCGCTTGCATGTCCGTTTTATTGAGCAAAACACCGAGCACTTTGTTGCTGATGAGTGGCTCGGCGTCCAGTACGTCGGCCACCAGCTTGGTGGGCGTTTTGCCCCATTCCACCACGTAGACAAAGCCGTCGGCCAAAGGAGAAAACGCCTTGGCATCTACCACTGGACCCATGGGAGCCAAATCAACAACGATATAGTCGAACGATTGGCGGACATTTTCCAGCAGGGCACTCATACCTGGAGAAGCCATCAACTCATTGGTATGCACCAATGACCGTGCTGCTGCGCCCGGAACAATAGGTAGAACAGCCAGCTTGGTTTCCTGATCAATCTTGATGCAATCTTCCCAGGAGATATCGCCCAGCACCGCCTCCACCAGACCGACTTTCGGAGCCGGTTGAAGCAGCCGACTGAGGCTGGGATTGCGCAAGTCGGCGTCGATCAATAGGGTTCTCTTGCCTGTGGAGGCCAAGAGAACCGCAAGATTGGCGGCAACCGTGGACTTGCCCTCGCCCGGAAGCGCAGAAACCACGCCGATCACGCGGCTTGCCCGTCCCTGAAGAATAATATCGATCGCAAGTTTGGTGTTACGCAGCGCCTCGGTGAAGGCCGAGCGTGGCGCGTCGATCACCGTGCGCATCATCCGGTCTAGACCCAGATGCTCCGTTACGGCCGGTGCGACTGTTGCTCCAACGGGGAATTTCTTGCGCCAGCGACGGAGTTTGGAATTTGCAGGCTTCTTGGCACGAGGCCCCATACGGGGAAGGTAACCAAGGGATTTTTGTCCTAACACCGAACGAATATCACTTTCCAAACGGAAATAACGCTCCTGCATTTCTTGCACGAAGGCCAACCCCGCACCCACGACAATCCCTATCACGATCGACAACGCGATGCTCATGGTCTTTTTCGGGCTGGAGGCCACGACGGGCACGCCCGCTTCTGAAATGATCCGCGCTTTGGTAACCGGCAGAGACTGGCTTTGACTTGCCACTTCATAGCGACCGAGAAACGCCTCATACATTGTTTTCAGCGCAGATGCCTTTTGCTCCAGTTCCCGCAAATGAACGAGGGCAATATTGGCCTCGGAATTGGTTCCGGTCAGCTTCTGGATGCTATCGGTCAACGATTTGACGCGCGATTGCGTGACATCGAATTCGTTGGAATAACTTGACGTCAGCTGTTTCAGCTCCTGAAAGATCTGACCGCCAACATTATCTTTTTCCGTTTTCAGCGCCATAGCCTGCGGATGATTGGCTCCGAAATTGGTCACAACATCCTGTTCGCGTTTTTCGATGGACAGATAGCGGGTGCGCAGATCCTGAAGCACCTGATTGGCATTGGTCTGGCCAGACACAATGGCGTTTTTCACCGCATTCTGCGGGCCTTGGTCGACGATTGATTTGAACTGGTTCATCCGGGCTGCTGCACTGGCTGCATCGGCCTGCGCAATAATCAATTGCTTGGTCAGATCCGTGAGCTGTTGCTCGGTCATCAACTCGCCACCTGTCTGAGTCAGACCATTGGCAGCCTTGAATTTTTCCACATCCAGCGATGCGGCCTGAGCGCGCTTGGCCAAATCATCCAGACGTCCTTGCAGCCAAAGCGTTGCGCGCTCGCTGGCATCGAAGTTTGCATTGAGTTGATCGGTCAGAAAGGCCGTGGCATAGGCTTGCGTTACCTTTGCGGCAAGGCGCGGATCGGGCGAGCGATAGGAGATCGACAGCACCGCACTGCGCATTACACGCTCAACGGCAATACTTTGTTGCAACATAGCCGCGGCTTTGCCTCGGCGAGCGTCGCGGATTTGTTGTTCTGTCAGTTTTGGACGGGGCAGAAAGATGTTTTTTACCGACTTGATCGCATCGACAACAACGCCGACCATCGATTTTGGAGGGTCGGTAATCGTGGTCACGTCCGCCAGCTTTGCCTCATCCACCACACGCAAGGCCATATTGTTGGACTTAAGAACTTCAATGGCACTGGCAATTTGCATGTCGGCCTGGGTTCTATCATCCTGTGGTGCGTTGTCCTTCTCCGTATAGCGCGACAGGGTGTCGTCCAGCAGAACTTGCGTTGATGCCGTATAATAGGGTGTCGCAAAGAGAAGATAGAGTACTCCCAGCACAATGAAGATTGCCACAGTCACCCCGACGATGCGCATGCGTCGTGCGGCGATGGTCAGCAGTCTGTCCAGGTCGATAAAGGAGTCGGCGTCGGGCTGGTCCCGATGTAGAACGGCTTTCAAGGGCAGGGTTCTCTCATTCATGGTGCTGTTCTTCGTTGTTCGTTGCGCAAGGCAGTACGACTGATCCCACGCATGCCCTTTGCAAAAATGCGAACCATTTTCAGCAAGGGTGTAACGCGTGATGTTGTCATTTTGGCCTTTCATGCTTTGCGCTGTGCCAGTTTGCGGTTTTGTGCTCAAGCCATGCTCCAACCCTCTGATCTCACGGTATTTCCCGTGGAGATGAAGGCCGGATCAACATGATCCGACCCCGATGGCGGAAGAAGAATGCACTGCCATTATCCCGATCATGCCGCCTGAATGCGGTTCCCATGCATCAAGACCATTTCCTTGAGCGATGCATAGACGGCATCGCCAATATCATCCCGATCCAACGCAAAAGCGACATTGGCCTCGATGAATCCATGCTTTGAACCACAGTCAAACGTGCGTCCCTCGTAGGGATGGGCATGAAATGGCTGACGTATGGACAATGTCCGCATAGCATCTGTCAGCTGAATTTCATTACCCGCACCGCGTGTTTGCTTTGCCAATACATCAAAGATCTCCGGCTGCAAAATATAGCGGCCATTGAGGTAGAAATTCGACGGTGCTTCTGACACCTTTGGCTTTTCTACCATTCCTGTCACTGCAAAGCCATGGGGTACTGCGTCACCCTTTGCAACAATACCATAGCTGGAAACCTCGTCCGGGGCACATTGTTCGACACCCAGAACATTGCCACCCGAGGTGCTATAAAGGTCCATCAATCCCGCAATGCAGCCGCGTGCACCATGGCAAACCATATCCGGCAACAGGAGAGCGAAAGGCTCATTGCCAATCAGATCCCTTGCGCACCACACAGCATGGCCCAGACCGAGTGGAGCCTGCTGGCGGGTGAAGCTCACCGCCCCAGCGGGTGGCAGCATGGATTCAAGCTCGCTCACCTGCTTTTTTTTGCCGGAACGTTCCAGCGCGGCAATCAATTCTGGTGTGTCATCAAAGTGATCTTCAATGCTTTGTTTGTTACGGCTTGTGACAAAGACGATATGCTCAATTCCGGCTTTGCGGGCTTCGTCCACGGCATATTGCACGACCGGGCGGTCAACAATCGTCAGCATTTCCTTTGGCATGGCCTTGGTGGCGGGAAGAAACCGCGTACCATTGCCGGCAACCGGAATAACGGCCTTTCTGACGGTCTTGCGAAGATCCATGTCGCTATCCTTTGTGAATCGGGGCTTGGGCACCCGTCGTTGATTGTGTTGGCGAGGGTTTTATCTTTCGAACGCGCGACATCATGCGTTTGAGACGCATGGTGATGGGCATCCGCAGGTGACGAAGCGCCACAGGGCTGGCCAAAGCCGCCCTGAGTGCGCCCGTTATCGAACGTGCTTTCAGGCTGTCGATAAGAGAGATAAAGGCGTGGGCCTCATGCAGACTGGCGGTGCGCTTCTTTTGTGCCGCAAGTGCTGGGCCTTGCAGTGGATAGCGGGTCACAAACCCTTGGTCTGCCGCCAGCATGGCGTCCACATGATCCAGCCGCAGAACGCGCGAGATCGAGCCTTCCCGGATATAATAAACATAGCCTGCGGTTGGCTCTATGGCACAAACCGCGCCTTCTGCCAGTGCCGAGGCCAGCAGCAGATAATCTTCGCCAATGCGCAGGCTTTCATCGAACCAAAGGCCTTTTTCTATCAGGAAAGCGCGCTCGAACATCGGCTTCATATAGCCAAAATTATGTTCCGCTCTGAAAAGGATGTTGGAACGGATAAAGGCTTCCAGATTGATTTGACCCAACCGGACAAGCGCTTCTTCGTTGAACATGGTGCGGCGAAGGTTTTCCATGTCGATCACCTCGAGATTGTCGACAACAACCTGCGCATCGCACTCCTTTGCCCGGTCGATCATGCGGAAAAGGCGCATGGGCTTGAACACGTCATCGGAATCAAGAACCGCGATCCAACGGCCTCTCGCTTCACGAATAGCCGCATTTCTGGCTCCACCCGGACCTTTATTTTGCTCAAGGGCGATCAACCTCACGCGCGGATCCTGAATCGCCTGCACTTTTTCGCGCGTTTGATCCGATGAGCAGTCATCGGCAACGATAACCTCAACCGAGACATTGATCTGGGACAGGGCGCTCTGAATGGCACGCTCAATCGTGTCGCTCGCATTAAACGCGGCAATCACAACGGTAACATCGGGCGTCGGTGACGTCATGGTAGCCATCATGAGGATGCAACCTCCAACGATCCATATTGATGAATTTCACGAAAACCCATAATTCCGGATATTGCACCGATGTGTAAAATCCCCCGCAGCGCAAACCGATTGCGGCGAACCGGTACGGCCACAAAGATCAGGGCGGCGGCAAAACAAAAGGCAGCTTTGGCGGCTGCAAGCACAAGGCTTACAGCTTTTTTGATTGTGCCAGCACCTTCGGCCACAAGTCTTCCGTGGGTCTGGCCCATGCGGTAGCGGCGCTTTGCCAACCAGTCAAACCGTGCCCGTTGCGGCGGAACCGGCTCATACAACAAGGCCTCCGGAGCGTAGGAAATAAGGCCGCCGGTGCGATAGATAAGGGTGAAATACTCCGTATCCTCACCGCCGGTTTTGCCAAGCGCCAGATTGAACCGGCGACCCGCGACCCGCGTTGAGCGCAGATCCAATAGCACGTTGCAGGTATAGCCGGTGCGAATTTTAGCATCCACAAACACTGGAAAGGTGGAATGAAAGTCACCTTCGCGCATCCAGGCGGGAGCATTGTCATCATATCCCGCGTGAACAGGTCCCAACACGGCATCTGCTCCGGTCTCGAGGGCGGTGTTGAGCAAATGTTTCAGCCAGCCTTCGGTGGCGGTCTCATCGTCGTCCACAAAGGCCAGATAATCGGCGTCGCTGTGGTCGAGGCATGCATTGCGGGCTATGGAAATATTGCCAGCCGGGCAATGAACATAGGCGATCTCCCAAGGCAGCCGTGGACGCAAGGAGTCAACAAGAGCGGCAGCACTTGGAGTCTGGTCATTGTCAGCAACAATCACGCGCAGTGCCACGTCTGCAGGCACCTCGACCAAGGCCAGAGACAGAATCGCCGTCTCAAGCGCTGGCCTTCGAAAGGTACAAATGCCGATGTCGATGCGGAGTGGCGGCGTCGCAATATTCATAATGCCACCTCGCGACCATTTTGTAATGTCGATTGCTTTCGGGTGCGCAGATCCAGAACCTCGCGCCAAAACCCGGCAGACCAGGCAAAATGCATGATCATGGCCGAAACCGAGGCCAAAAGACCAAGGGGATTATGGGTACCGAAGGTGAGCCACGCGCCGTAGGCCAGACAAGCCAAAGCCCAAAGCAGGAAAGGAACAGCCGCAATCCAGCTCACCAATCCCAGCAAGGCCAACAGGCAGACAGGTGCGACCGCCAGCGGAATCAGCTGGCGCAGGCTTGGTCTTGAGCTGTGCTTGCGAAAGTTTTTGGCGCGGCCGCGGCCATAGCCAAAATATTGTCGAAACAGGGGCAAGGGGCTGGAGCGCGGGTAATAGGTCATGGATGTCTCTGCTGTCATCCAGACCCGAAAGCCAGCCTTGTTGAGCCGGTAGTCGAACTCGGCATCTTCATTGTGTCGGAAGGTTTCGTCATAGCCGTTGATGGCCTTGAAGGCAGAAATTCGCACCAACGCATGGTGGCCATGATCGGTCCAATGGCTTTTGGCACCCACACGATGGCGCGAGCCGCCATTGCCCAGTTTGGAATTCTGCGCCAACGCGGTTGCTTTTTGAAATGTGCCGAAGCCCACGGTCAGCATGCCGACAACCACGGAATCTGCACCTGTCTCAAGGGCCTCATGCACCAGCGTCTGGCAATAATCATCAGGATAGGTGCCGTGTGCATCGATGCGGATCATGTAATCATAACCCTCACCATAGTGGGCGACGGCGAGATTGACGGCAGCGCTTTGAATTTTCTTCGGATTGTCCAGCAACCTCACCTTGGTGTTGCTCAGCAAGATGCGTGACACAATCGCTTGGGTCCCATCCTGGCTGCCGCCGTCGGCCACCACAATATCGGCGTCCAGATCATTCAACGCCCGGTCAAAATTGGCGATCACAGCTTCAATGTGCTTGGCTTCATTGAAGCAGGGGATCACAATAAGGCATCGTACGGATTTGAGCTTGTCAGCCATCATGAACGTCGACCTTGTTTGGGAGAGTTGCCGGGGTGGGCTTGTTTGCAGGTGTTGGAGCGCCTGTCTGGCCGGGCATAACCGCTGGCAGGACTGACAGGCGTTTAATGAGCGTCTCGCAATCACTTCTGTTCAGGGTGAAACTGCGCGGATCCTGTGCCGTCATGGCCACCACGGCCTCACGGTAGCGGTCTGGCGTCATGGTTTCAAACAGGGATGTGATGGCACCGGCATGACCGCTACTGATTTCGAAACCAATGGCTTTACGGCGCAGGTAACGCGCGGTTTCTGTGCTCTTCAATGCAATGGGAATGCCACCATGGCGGCATCCCTCGTAGAGGCGGTTTGGTAAAAGCCAGCTGGAATTCTGGCCTTCCTCGTAGAAATCAATGGCCCAGACGAAGTGCACCTGACGATAGATATCGGCCAGATCTTCCGGGTTACGGTAAGGCCCATGAAACGACACATAGGGCTCTTTTGCCACCAATGCGTCGAAATCGTCGAATTCACTATGGGCCGGGCGCCCGCGCATCTCAATCAGCACGCGCCCTTCCATGGCACGGGAGAATTCCGACAAGAGCTTTAGGGATTTTGAACAGCGCAGCGCTCCAAACCAGCCAATCCGCCAAGGCTCCCCAGAAACGGGGGGCGTTTGTGCATATGCGGGTTCCGCTGTGTCACCGGCAAGATCAAGCACCTGATTTTCCAAAAGCATCACCGGCAGATCAACGCCGGACAGCGGTTGAAAGTAATGCTCGACAAAGGCGGGCGAACTGGTGATCAGCAAGCTTGCCTCACGGCTGAAACGGGTTTCAAGTGCGCGAAGTGCGGTGCCAACGACATCCTTGCGCAACATCAGTCGATGAATGTCGAGGCATTCATAAACAAGAGGAACAGGCGCGCCGAAAATATGGCGGGCCTGACGGC
>DNPN01000267.1:7824-11441 GCA_003501385.1 Rhizobium sp.
CCCCACACTCAGCATTTCAAGATTGCGCGCGATGATAACGTCCGGGCGCGGCAGGTGGCCTAGTTTTGAGCGCGCCGACAACGTGGCCTTGAACACGGCCAAAGCCCTTTGTAGAAACCGACCGTCCGAGGTGACGCCCAATTCCAGAGGCTCTATGCCATCGACGGCGGCAAGCGGGTTCTCGTCTCGACGAAAACCCGCCAGCATGACCTCGGCACCACCCGCACGCAACATCAACACGCGCCGGCGAATAGCCGGATCGGCGAGATCATGTGCCAGGTAAAGTACACGTATGGTCATAGTCCCCCTAAGTCGGTTTTAGCCACGTTGAGCTGCGGCATGCCTAGTTCAGCGTGCAGGCCACAGATTGTGGAAACTGGCATTTTTCGCCCAATGCGGTGAATGCCACACGCTCGATCGTCATGGTCTGAGGACTGGTGTAGGAAAATGGCCCCATCCAATCGGTCAGCGTGTCTGTGCCCCAAAGGCTTAAAAAGATTTTCTGGCTATGAGATGGTATCTTTGTCGGGTCGGTCACGTCCTGAACCAACGTGCCATTGACGTAATAGCGCAGCCGGTCTTTTTCCCACACAAAGGCGTAATCATTGAACCCCTTATTGGCACCACCGGCAACAGGAACCAGTTTTTCATTGCCGCCCTTGGCGGAAATATATTGATTAACCTGAACTTCATTCAGATTTTTGCCCAGTATTTCGAAATCCACCTCATCATGGGGTGATTTGTCGACGGGACCAATGAAGCTGAAAAAGGCGGTGTTCAGTCCCGAAATATCGGCTGCTTTGAGTCGCGCCTCATAGGTGCCGTAGCCAAAACGCTGTTTGGTTTGAAGCTCGGCGCAGGAGAATTTTCGATCTCCCAGCGGGGTATCGTTGAACGTCAGTTCCAGATGCCCGTTGTCGATCTTGATGTTTTTCTTGGTCCAGGTGCAGTTCTGATGGGCACCATTGTTCCAGCCATCGGAAATATACCAGCGTGCAGAATCCAGCTTTGAAAAGGTATCAACAAAAGATGTTCCATTGGCACCGTCTTGCGCGTGCGCAGCAGAAAGGCCCAGTGTTGCGGTGAAACTCAGCAATGAAACAGAGAAAAGCCGAGAACGTGATGCGTGTGTCATATCAGTCTCCTTTGCCGGGAGAAAAATGTCACTCCCCGGCCCGTGTGGGGCCGGCTTTGATGTTGGCCGATGACCACACTGACAAGCCCCGTTTGAAACAAGATAATGGCCGCATGAGCACCAGAGCTGATCACTCCAACCAGGCACCGCAGGCCGCGCAATAAAGCTCCCACTTTGTATGATCCCCGATCGGAAGACGCAGGCAGGAATGACTTAAGTCCAATCGATACAGACCGGTCCTCATACATTCGAGCTGGCAACTCTTGATCGGTCTTCACGGTGTGGGTCACTCCTGTTTTTGGCGAGCAAAAATGCCTATGGTCGGTGGAGGGCAAAGTTTGTGGTCGCACCTTCACCTTATTGGAATGTGTATCCAAAACTGTGGCAGTGCAGCAAAAAAGTCAACTTTGCGTGCGTCCGTCACGGCAAAATATTCAACGCTTGCGCGGCAAAAGCGCTGGAAAATCGTCAGAATAGAAAATATAATCGTTTAGTTTCAGTGTATTGGTGTTCTTTTTACCCAAGATCATTCCAGTGGAATGCGAGGGGACTATTTTTGGGGATGTATGGCAAAACCCGGCTCAACCGTTGCGCCAGTGCTCCTCACCCTCTGTTGTCTATCCCAATGCTGCCTCATTATTGCCCCGGTTGACAAAGCCGATCTGGTGTCGATGGTTTGCGGGAAATGCTGCGGCGCCAAACAATTTCGCTTGCCATTTGGGGCAGCATTCTCTTAAGTTCACGGAAACATTACCATCGTAGGAAGTTGATTGATCCTGCGAATGGCCCTCGGCAATCATGCGGGACAGAGGCTCATGCAGCCTCACATGGGGATAGTTGCTTTTGAGACCGAAGCCGGTGCGGTTTGGAAAAAACAACCAAAACAAGGCTTTGCGTTAAGGATGTGGCTAGGAAAAGGGTGTTTTCATAATCATGAACAGGGATTGGTCTTTGAAAATCTGGTGGCCCTTTCGGCAAAATCCAATCTCCGACGGTGACGATGTTGTCTTTGCCCATATGACGGAAAACCGCTCCAGAGCGGCTGTGCATGGGGCATTCTGGTCTGTGCTGGATACGCTGATCCCCAATCTGCTCAACAGCGCGGTCTTCATCATCACCTCGCGCTATCTTCTGCCGCATGATTTTGGTCTGGTGGCCCTTGCCCTCAGTGTGGTGAGCTTTGTTGGAAGTGTTGGCCCGACCGCTTTTGGTGAAGCCTTGATCCAGCAGCAAACCATTCGCAAGAGTCATTTGGATTCCGTGTTCTGGCTCGCCATTCTGTGGGCCGTGGTTTTATATAGCATACTGTCTTTAGCGGCGCCGATCATCGCAAAGGAACTCGGTCAAGTGTCCGTGTCCGGTCTGGTGATGGTCGTTGGATTGCGGATCTTTTTCGATATGTCCGGCATTGTGCCCAATGCATTGATTGGCCGCACCATGTCCTTTCGCCTGGCTGCCACCCGAACTGCGATAGCCACCCTGTTGTCTGGCTCTGTCTGTATCACGCTGATCCTGTCGGGTTTTGGTCTATGGTCTTTGGCCATTGCCCAGGTGGCGGCACCAATGGCGAGTTGTCTTGCCTCTTTCTGGGGTGCCGGCTGGGTGCCGGGCTTTCGAGTCAAGCTGGCGAGCCTGCGTGAACTGGTGCACTACGGCATTTTTGCTTCGGCAAACCGTTTCTTGCAGGCCATGAGCATCGACCAGCTGGTGATTGGTGTCTTGATCAGCCCGGCGGCTCTGGGTGTGTACAACTTCGCCCGCCGTCTGTTTGATATGATCAATGGCATTGTTGCGGGCGGTCTCTCACCCGTGACCCATGTTCTGCTGTCCTCCTTGCAGCATGATCGCTCAAAGGTGCGCGATGCCTTTTTAATGGCCACATTTGGCTGCTCGCTCGTGTCTTTCCCTGCGTTTATGGGATTGGCTGCCGTGGCGGATGATGCCATTCCCGTGGTGTTTGGCGATCATTGGACGGCGGCCATCTGGCCGGTGCGCTTCTTTTGTGTGATCGGTTTGATGAGCGGTATTGGTGTCATTCAAGCCTCGCTAATCACCAGTCAAGGCAAGTCCAACTGGTGGTTCTACTATCAGCTTCTGCGCAATATCATCACCATTCTCACCGTGTTTATCCTCTATCCTTATGGGATCTCGGCGATTGCTATGGGATTGATGATCGGCACCTTAAGCCTCTGGCCGATCACCCTGTGGATGGTGACGCGCATTATCAACATGAGTATTGCCAGCTATTTTGGTCAGTTCTTGCGGCCTGCGGCGGCCTATGTGGTGATGCTGGCCGCCGTTCTCGGCGTTGGCCATCTGTTGCAAAACTGGTCTGCTATTGCACGACTGGTGATCGAAATCGGTGTTGGAGGTGTTGTTTACCTTGGGGTGATCGCACTCATTTGCGGCGAGCGTCTTATGTTCCTCAAGCAGACGATCTTGAAACGTCGGCTGGCGGCCTAGAGTTTTTCAGGGAGAAGTG
>DNPN01000267.1:11711-55760 GCA_003501385.1 Rhizobium sp.
CCCGGTTTTCCCGAAAAGACAAACGTCGTTGATGCATCGATTGTCATGATGGCATTGATCAAGTTTGAAGCGATTGATGCAGATTTCGACGTGGAATTTGACGGCATGGAACAGGCGGAGCGCCACCACGGCAGGCGCTACACATAACGAGGCCGATACGCTTTTCGATCATTATTTTAGACAGACTATAGAGTGAATGGAGTTAAAGTAAAATGTTGCTCACATTTATTATTCCTGTACGACATCCAGAAAACGCCCACGACTGGAACGCCTTGTGCCAACGCTTGTCGCAGACAATCACGTCGATTTCTGCTCAGACTCACGATGAGTGGCGTTGTGTGATTGTCGCCAATGAAGGTGCTGTCCTGCCGGACCTGCCGGAGCAGTTCAGCGTCGAGCGTGTAACCTTTCCACCCAACCCGGCCTATGATTTGCGCAAGGATAACCGGGAGGTTGCCTATGATGCCGTGCGACTGGACAAGGGACGGCGCATTCTCGCCGGAATGCTGGCAGCACCCGGCAGTGACTATTTCATGATCGTTGACGACGACGATTTTATCAGCTCTCGTCTGGTGGAATATGTTGCGGATCATCGCGGCGACTATGGCTGGAAGTTTCATCTGGGCTTCATCTGGGGCGAAGGTAGCCAGTTGCTGATGGGCTATGATTATTTCTACCATTTTTGCGGTACGTCGATGATTATCCGCTCTGATCTGTTTGGCCTACCCGAGCGTTTCGAAGACGGCTCCGAAGAACTGCTGAAGTTTATGCTGGGAAGCCACAAGCGCATTGTCGATATTCTGGAGACGCGCGGCACGCCGCTTGCGTCTCTACCGTTTCGCGGTGCCGTTTACCGCATTGGTCACAGGGGCGCGCACAGCAAGTCCTCTGGGATTTTGATGGGTCACATTTTCTGCTGGGATACGCTTCGCAAGCCCAGAAAGATGGCGCGCAATCTTCGGCGTCTGCGCACCGTCAACGATGCCATGCGGCAGGAGTTTTGCCTGCCGATCTGAACGATACATTGTTGCGTCACACTGTCGGCAATCATGCCAATCGGCGGTTATCGACCACATTATGGGAAACTGCATGGCAAAAATAACCGTCATAATTCCGTTCTATCAGAAGCAGTCGGGCATCTTGAGGCGCGCGCTTCACTCGATTTTCCGGCAAACGCTGCAGGATTTTGATATTATCGTGGTTGATGACGCGTCTCCTTGCTCTATCGACGCCGATCTTGAGGGACTGGATGCACAACAGCGGGCTCGGATTCAGGTCATCCACCAGAAAAATGCAGGCCCCGGCGGTGCGCGCAATACGGGGCTCGATGCCATTTCTGCGGATAGCCAGTTTGCCGCGTTTCTGGACTCGGATGATGTATGGGAACCAGAGCATCTGAAGAATGCCTGCGAGGCGATGACTGCGTTGGGTGCCGATTGTTATTGGGCATCTATCCACGGCGGCGAAGGGTTTGGCTATCATTTCAGCGTTGCGCGTTTGCAGGATACGGAAAACACTGTTGTGCTGCAGCAAACGCCGCTGGTGGTGGAAGTGCCGGACATGTCCCGGGTAATGTTGAAAGATTGGGGCTTTTTGCATCTTTCCTGCATGGTAATTGCCAGGCGCTTGTTTGAAACCATCCGGTTTGATGCCGAATTCAGGCTGGCGGCGGAAGATGTACTGTTTTTCTGCGATTGTGTGCTGGCGGCCAAGCGGGTCATTCTGTGCGATGAGGCCGGTGCCGCGAGAGGCGAGGGGATCAATATTTTCCATAGTATTGACTCTGGTTCGCCGGAGTTTTTGCAACAGCAATTCAACACCTGGGCCGCTCTTGATACGATGGAGCACCGGTTTGCCAATAGGCCTGCGGAACTCTCTCTTGTGCGCGATTATAAGCATATGGCGCGCAAGCAGGCTCTCTGGGGGCAGGTCGGGCGTTTGCGGCGAGGCAAGATACCGCAATTGAGCGGATTGGTTCGGTGGTATCGACGTGATCCGGGCATCATCAACAGCGCCTTGAATCTCGCGCTCAGTAAAATCAAACGCTGAGCGAGGTTTTGCCGCTTAAACATTCGAGACATGGAAGACGAGAGCCTCTCCCCATCTATCTTCTTTCGGAAATTACCTTAAAGGAACCGCCATGCAGCCTTATTACTGGGAATCCGCCCATGGAAATTTCGGTGACGATCTGAATCTCTGGCTTTGGGATTTCCTGTTGCCCGGATTTCGCGATACGCATCCAGATACCCTGCTGGTGGGGGTCGGCACGGTGTTAAACCGGGCACTCCTGCCGGAAAAGCAGCACAAGCTGGTGATTGGCAGCGGTTTTGGTTATGGCAGTTTGCCAGATATGAGCAACAGTCAGGAATGGGATATTCGCTGCGTGCGTGGCCCGTTGACGGCGCAAAAGCTCGGCCTGGAGCCCCATAAGGGAATCATAGATCCCGCTGTGATGCTGGCTGAGATGCCGGAGTTTCAGAACCAGCCCAAGCGTTACAAGAAAAGCTTTGTGCCCCATTGGGAATCGGCCGTTTCTGGCATGTGGTCGTCCATGGTGCCGAGCCTGGGCCTGACCTATATTGACCCCTGCGGCGAGGCCAAGGCCGTTATTCGTCAAATCGCCCAATCGGAAATGATCATTGCCGAATCGATGCATGGAGCCATTCTGGCTGATGCGTTTCGCGTACCATGGGTTGCGGTCAGCACGTCCGCCAGCATCAACAGTTTCAAATGGAATGATTGGGCTTCCACGCTTGGTGTGACCTATCAGCCATTACAGGTGCCGATCTCCAGCCGGGCCGAAGCCAAAATGAAGAACTCCCGTTTTTGGGGCATGAGTTTTGAGGGCGGTGAACCCGCACCGGAAAACCCAAACGAGCGGGAAGTGGATGAAGCGACGTTGCGCGAAGCCCAAGGTCCACGGCAGACCCCGCTGCGCCGCCTCGCCAAGCAAGCCATGGCTGCACCAGCCATGCTCGGCCTTTGGCAGGCAAGCCGGGCGCAGCCACAGCTAAGCGCTGATGCCGCCCTGAACGAGCGCAAAGCGCGCTTCATGGAGGTAATTGAGGGGGTGCGCCGGGATTACGGATTGGCGGCATAGCCGCTTAAACTGTCATCCCATGGACGAAAAACGGCCCGTTTTGCGGGCCGTTGCTGTTTTATGACCGATCCCCTTCCGGCATCACCGGCAGAAGATAACGAAATGCGGTGGTTGGCGGGTTCGGCTGCTTGGGGCGTGACACAATGAAGGCCTCACGCTTGTCAGCAGCAATACCGCTGACAATTGCAGGCACAGCCAGCGGGTGGGCTATGGCATAGGCTATCGCTGCGAGTGATCCACGTGTATTCTTTAAATCCAGGAAATGGCGAAGCTCATATCGATCCCGGACATGTTTTTCATGACGCCGCAACAGGGATTCTTGAACGGCCGTCAGCTTGGCGCTGGCCAAAATAGACTGATCCGCTTCGTAAAGGCGCTTCAAATCATCTGTTCTATGCTTACCACTCAGAGAATCATGGCGAACAACGGCACCATAGCCACAGCTATGAATAATCTTATAGCGCGCACCGGCAACAAGCGCGCGCGCATAGAGATCGTAATCTTCCCCAAGGCGCAGGCTCTCGTTATAGCGTAGGCCATGACGATCCAGAAATTCTCGACGCATCACCGGCTTGAGAAAGCCGATCTCTCCACGCTGCTTGCCACGCTGCGAAATATTTCCGGTAATAAAGGCCTCAAGATTGAGAAGCCGCGTCTGGCGGCGAAAACGCTGAACGCCGTTGCGGATGCGGGCGACCCCTTCCTCATTCACGAACACAATATTGTCCGCAATAAAATCCCACTGATCTTCAGCCATGATTTGATGAAAGCGACCGGGAAGAAAGAAATCATCCGCATCCAAAATTGCCAAAAGAGGGGCAGTTGAGGTTTCAATGGCGCAGTTTCGGGCCGCAGCCGGACCTTTGTTCTGATCAAAGCGGATGAGTTTGAGGCGATTGCTGCCATCGTCAACAGACAAGGCTTCTGCCCCGGTGCCGTCCGTTGAGCCATCGTCCACAACGACAACCTCCTGAACATCCGTTTCCGCCAGTGCCGAACGAACGGCTCTCGCAATTGTCGTTGCCGCATTTTTTGCGGCAATGATAACGCATACGGTGGTATTCGCCGTCATCACGGTCTCCCGTATTGTGATCGCCTGAACGTCAGCCTCGTTGGTGACTGTATCAGCTGAGGGCCTATCATTGCCCGGGAATTGCGCTCTGAACCATAAAAATAACAAAGGTTTTGACGTTGCACCATCTCTGTTGCTCTAAACCCACTGCTATTCAGCATTAAACGCTAAAAAACACAATATCATGATTCGTTATGAGGCATAACAAAGTCCATGAATGTTTCGTACCAGTTCATATTGGCCTAAAAGAGATAGTGTGGGAAGTGATATTTTAGGAGGTTTCGCTTTTTTGTTGAACTCTCAAAGCGAATTAAGTGCTTGTTCTAAAGCAATTTTTAGCCAAAAGCTGTGTTCAGCATCGCAAGCTTTTCGCTAATGGTTCCGCATGGCGGAGCGGTTGGTCTTTGCCAAGTTGACGATTTTCTTCGTTTCAGATGGCATTTCCCGGGCATGTGCTGGCTCTTGATGGCCGAGCGCTGCGCGTCTCGCACGTGCTTCCTTTGCAACGAAATAGACAATGCCGATAAAATAGCCCACCTGCAACACAATGGCTGCGATAATGGACTTGATGATTGTCTCAGAGATCGAATCGGACAGATAATAGGTCGATGCTGCAAAAACCAAGAGAACTGCAATCATGCAGAAGAAGACTTTAGGCGCGCGCATGGTTCAGAGCCTCCCCCGAAATGTCGATATGCAGATCATAGTCTACGCCCTCTCCTCAGAGGCTTTTTAACCATAGTGGTCTTGCCTCGGTCTTACAACAAATAAGCAGTCTGATTGGGCGTGAATCCAATCTGCCACAGTCTATACACGCTGAGGCTTTCTGCATTGTTACGAAAGATGGTCAATTTATTTTTTTGAAAAGACGATTTATTAACCATTTCTAGGGCTTGGCTGCGAAGTACAACCAATGCAGGTTTTTGATTCCCGACAAAATTTTGCCGCTCCATCTCCTGCCGACTGCGCTTGATGCGCGTGTTTTTCTGTTTGGAGGACTTTATTGACCGCTAAATTATAATCACAAATTGTTACAAGATTAGATAACTCTAAATTTTAATTTGCGCTGCAGCATAATGACGCGATGCAATAGCAAAGGAGACTATGGTTTACGTGCGGCCCTTCTGTTCATATCGTGTAATCAAAATATTCCACCTCATGAATATGTTAGTAAATCAAAAGTAAAAAACATTTCCAATAAAGGAAGGTTCCAAATAAATTCATGATGCTACGCTGCTCATCATACATTAGCTAACAATCAATACATAAATTATCTCTTTTTTTACCATGCTTAAAAACATAGTTAATTTTGCATCTTTCCAACGTTGGGAATGTTTTTTGGTCGGGGGGATTGCGAAGGTCCTATTCTCACATCAAAGTCAGCAGATGAATACGGACGCGTCCCACACGGGACCCGACCCAATCGCCCACATCAATGGAGGCTCCTCTATGAAGTCCGCGACAAGATCGGCCAGTACGCCGTTTTTTAATAATACCACTTCGGTCGCCCCGCCTATTGGCGGCGTTTCGAAGCGGGGCATTGATATCTTGATTGCCCTGTTTGCACTTATTGTTTTTAGCCCGATTTTTTTGTTGATTGCGGCTATGGTCAAGTTCACGGATGGTGGCAGTGTGTTTTATGGTCATCGTCGAATTGGTCACAACGGTCAGGAATTCAAATGCATGAAGTTCCGTACCATGGTGCAGAACGGTGACAAGGTTTTGCAGGATTACTTGCGCAACAATCCTGAAGCCTATGAAGAATGGCGCTCCACGCGCAAGCTTCAGAATGATCCGCGTGTCACCAGCGTTGGTGCGGTTCTGCGGAAACTCAGCCTTGATGAACTGCCGCAGCTCTTCAACATTCTCAAAGGTGAGATGAGCATTGTTGGTCCACGCCCCGTGGTAGAAGACGAACTAGCAATGTATGAAGCCTCCGCAACCTACTATCTCCAGACTCGCCCCGGCCTGACTGGTCTGTGGCAGGTCAGCGGTCGTAACGATGTATCCTATGAAACGCGTGTTGCAATGGATACCTTGTATGTCAAGAATTGGTCAATCGCCAAGGATCTCCTGATCATTGTTCGAACTGTTCCTGCTGTTTGCATGTCGCGCGGCAGCTACTGACACCGACGTTATGGTGGAGCTGTCAGCTCCACCACATCTTACCGCAACAGTGCTTAGGATTTGCCATGAAGGCTGATGTAGTTTCTGGGGGATGGCTATCTTCCAGGCGTATGCTGAATATCAGTGCCGCTGCTTTGGCGGTTTGTTTTGTTTTGCAGACACCCGGGTTTGCCTTTGCGGATGACTATCGCCTCGGCGTGATGGACAAGATCAGGGTACGGGTTGCCGAATGGCAGACGGCCGAAGGAACGGTGCGTGATTGGGATGCCGTTAGCGGAGACTATTCCGTAGGCTCATCTGGCACGGTGTCCCTGCCATTCATCGGCGAATTGCCTGCCTCGGGCAAAACCACAGCCGACGTTGCTGGCGAGATCGGCAAGAAGATGCAGCAGCTCTTTGGTCTCAGTGATCGGCCGTCTGCATCGGTTGAAATTTCGCAATACCGCCCGATCTACACCGCAGGCGCAGTTCAGACGCCGGGTGCGTTTCCCTACTCTCCGGGAATGACCGTGTTGAAGGCTTTGAGTGTGGCCGGGGGCTTGAAGCGCGCAGATTCCGGGCAACAGTTTGCCCGCAATTTTATTCAGTCGCAGGGCGACGGTGCCGTTCTGGTTTCAACACGCAATCGATTGCTGGTTCGTCGTGCCCGTATTCTTGCCGAGATGAACAACAAGCCGACCATTGAGATCACGGAAAATCTGAAAGGCATCCCGGATCTGAAGCAACTGATCGAATCAGAAACGGCGCTGATGAATTCGCAGCGGACCAATTTGAAAGTGACGCTCTCGTCGCTCGCGGATTTGAAAACCTTGCTGACAAAGCAAATTGATGCCTTGGCAAAGAAGGAAGAAACCCAGACCCGGCAACTTGCCATGGTTCAGGAAGACCGTGACAAGGTGAATGCCCTGAGTGAGCAGGGTCTGGCGCTGAGTTCACGGCGTTTGTCTGCCGAACAGCAAGTGTCGGATATCCAATCAAACCTTCTTGATATCTCCACCAATACCCTGAAAGCCAGGCAGGACCTGAACAAGGCCCAGCAGGATGAAACAACCACCAAGAATGATTGGGATGCGCAATTGGCGCAGGACCTGCAAGATACCGAAGCACAGCTGGAAGAAGGCTTTCTGAAGCTTTCCACCAGCAAAAGCCTGATGGCGGATGCATTGATGCAATCAGCAGAGAGTGCAAACGTCAAGGACGGCAGCAATTCGGCCAATATCATCTACTCGATTGTTCGGGAAAAGGATGGTAAGCCAGCTGAAATTGCGGCAACTGAAAACACCTCGGTTTTGCCCGGTGATGTGGTCAAGGTGACCGTGAAACTGTCCCAGCCAGCCATTCGGTGAGGTGTGAATGCGAATTGCCAAAGCGCAACTGATCGATCCTGAGCGCAATGAAATTTACGCAATAACGGCCGTTACCCTGTCTCTTTTTGCGTTTGCCTATTCATCCTTGTTTGGGCAGCTCTTGATTTTGATGTTGTATGCGCTGTGGTTTCCGCTTGTTGCGGTGAATTATCGGAGGGTTTTGGGCCATCCCGGCATGTTTTTGCCGATCATGGCCTTCAGCCTTCTGGCAATCGCATCGGTGATGTGGTCGGCTGCCCCCTCTGTCACTGCCCGCGCGTCGCTTCAATTCTTCACGCACATCCTGTGTACATTGATTGCGGCGCGGGTGGTGAACATCAATTCGTTCATCAAGGGAGCTCTGCTCGGATCAATCCTTTGTATGATTTATTCGTTGCTGTTCGGCTATTACCTGCTTGATCCTCTCGATGGGACCGTCAGCTTCGTCGGTGCCTTTTCCTCCAAGAACCAGTTGGGTCTCCATGCGTCGCTGGGGGTCTATTATGCATTTGCCGCCGTTGTTATTCTCAGAATGCGCGGTTTGTGGCTCCTGGTCGCGGCCGTTTCGGGCGTGTTTTCAGTCTATTGCCTGAAGGAATCGGAATCGGCCACCTCGGTTTTGACGATCCTGGCGGTGATTGGCGCATCGCTTGTATTGCGCGGGGTGGATTTTCTGTCACCTCGCCATCGTATTGTGCTGTTCTTGGCCGGAAGTGTGTTAGGCGGTCTGTGCCTTGGTGCATTCATTTATAGCGGCGGCATTGATCTTGTTCTGGGCGCGTTTGGCAAGGATTCAACGCTCACGGGCCGCACTTATCTCTGGCAACAGGGTTATTCGACCGCTCTTCTGAACCCCTTCTTTGGCGTTGGCTATCAAGCCTATTGGGTTCAGGGCTTTTCCGAAGCGGAACGGCTATGGGATGAGTTTTACATCGAGACGCGTGCCGGTTTCCATTTTCACAACACCTATATCGAAACGGCTGTCGAACTGGGCCTTGTTGGCCTCTTGATGATGATAACCATGCTGTTGACGGCCTTTGTGGGCACGCTCAAGCGACTGCTGACCAATATCAATGATCCGGAGGCGGGGGTGTTGTTTGGCCTCGCCATGCTGCTTTTGGAACGCTCTTTCGTCGAGATCGACGTGCTGTTTGCCTATCAGATTGGCTCGTTCCTGCTGTTTTTCATTTTGGGAAAGCTGGCGCTGCGCAAGGCAAGGGCGCGTGTTTCGAACACAAGTCTGGTGCGCTATTACGGCATTGGTGTCTCAGCCAAGTTGCGCCAGAGATGATATTCGCATGATGCAAAAAAGGCCGAACAGAATGTCCGGCCCTTTTTGTTTGTCTTGGAAAATTACAGTGTCACCACGATTTTTTCTTTGGCCGCTTTCACGGCGGCATCCGCCAGTTTCAGCGCGATCAAACCGTCTTCGATGGATGGAGACGGTGCCTTGCCACTCTCGATAAAGTCCAGGAATGCCGAGATTTCAGCGGCATAGGCTGCCGTATAGCGGGTCATGAAGAAATCATGCAGCGGTGGGCGGGTATATCCGTCCTTGGTGGCGATTTCGATGGAAACCGGGCGCTGGTTTTCCGCCGCCACCGAGCCTTCCGAGCCATGCACTTCAATGCGCTGGTCATAGCCATAGGTGGCGCGGCGGGAGTTGGAAATGATCGCCTGACGACCAGACGCCGTGGTCAGCACAAGGCTGGCGCTGTCATAATCGCCCAACTCGCCAATCTTCGGGTCCACGAGAACGGCAGCGGATGCCATGACAGAGGTGATTTCTTCGCCCAGCAGGAAGCGGGCAATGTCGAAATCATGAATGGTCATATCGCGGAAAATGCCGCCGGAGACTTTGATATAGTCTGGTGGCGGCGCACCGGGGTCGCGGCTGGTGATGGTGACCATTTCGACCTTGCCGATCTTGCCATCATCAATTGCCTTGCGAACCGCCTGAAAATGCGGATCGAAACGGCGGTTAAAGCCCAGCATCACCTTGCCGCCGTTGGCGCGCACCACTTCGGCGCAGGCTTCTGCCCGCTTCACATCCAGATCAATCGGCTTTTCGCAGAACACGGCCTTGCCAGCGGCGGTAAAGCGTTCGATCAGATCGGAATGGGTGTTGGTGGGGGTGCAGATCAACACCGCATCAATCGAGGCATCGGCCTCAATCTCTTCAATAGTCTTGACCGCAGCACCATAAGCATCGGCAATGGCTTTGGCAGCGTCTGGGAAAGCGTCGGCAACGGCGACCAATTGGGCGCGCTTATCTTCGCCGATGGCCTTGGCGTGTACCTTGCCAATACGACCTGCGCCCAGAAGGGCTAGTTTCTTCACCATGATGTTCTCCTCCCGGCTTGGCACAATCAGGGCCAAGCACATGACACGTTAAACGCTCTCAAACCCAACCGCAGTTTTTGACAGGTATCAGCTGTTGCGGCTATCCTCATTTGGAATATATGTTCTATTTTGCTAGATTGGGATCATGTATCTGTCAAGGCGGTTTTAGTGCACGGCAGCCCAAGATATTGATGCAAAACACGAGGCGATGAACCAGCCATGTCAGACACCACAGTTGCAGCGACCGCTGCCCCGGATAGCATCAAAGCTTTTGAAGAGCGGCTGGTGCAGGTGTCTGACACACTGCCGAAAAGGCTGAAGCAATGTGCGGATTATGTGGCCGCCAATAAGGATCGCATCGCCGTTTCCACTGTGGCCGAAATGGCAGAGGGAGCAGGCGTGCAGCCGTCTGCCTTCATGCGGTTTTGCCAAATTCTTGGCTTTTCGGGTTTTTCCGAGATGCAAAGGCTGTTTCGCGATTCCTTCGTGGGCGGCTGGCCGGATTATTCCACCCGGCTGCATCATTTGCGGGAAACCGCATCCGGCAGCCCTTCGGCACTGTTGGCAGAATTTGCCGAAGCCGGGCGCGTGTCGCTGGAAGGCCTGTTGCAAAGTGTTGATAGCGAGCGGCTGGAACAGGCCGTGGAGTGCCTGAGCGCAGCACGGATGATCCACATTGTCGGTATGCGCCGCTCCTTTCCGGTGGCCAGCTATATTGCCTATGCCTTTGAAAAAATGGCGGTTCCTGCCATGCTGCACAGTGCCGTGGGCAAGTTGGAAAGCCACCACGCCATCCGCGAGGGCGATGTGATGCTGGCCATTACCTTTTCGCCCTATTCCACCGAGACCCTTGATCTGGTGGAGCAAGTATCCGCCCGTGGCATTCCGGTGGTGGCCATCACCGATACCGTCGTCAGTCCCTTGCAGAAATTCAATGCCATTACGCTCACTGTGTCCGAAGTGGATTTTGGCGCGTTTCGCTCGCTGTCTGCCACGCTCTGTCTGGCCATTGCGCTGTCGGTGGCCGTTGGAACGGCGCGACAGGACGATTGAACATTTGTGTTGAAGGGTTCAAAAATAGAATATATAGTCCATTTTAGAGCAAGAATAGAACGGCCTTCCGGGAGTGAGGCCGTTTGCAGTGGGGCAAAGCGCCTGCTGCTGCCAAGGAGGATGCTGTGCCGAAACTTGATCTGATTACCATCGGCCGTTCCTCGGTCGATCTTTACGGCGCGCAAGTGGGTGGCCGTTTGGAAGACATGGCCTCCTTTAACAAATATATCGGCGGCTCCCCCACCAATATTGCCGCAGGCACGGCGCGTCTGGGCCTAAAGTCTGCCTTGATCACCCGCGTCGGTGATGAGCATATGGGCCGCTTTATCCGCGAACAGCTGGTGCGCGAAGGCGTTGATGTGCGGGGCGTCAAGACCGATCCCAAGCGGTTGACCGCACTGGTACTGCTCGGCATTCGCGATGAGCACCAGTTTCCGCTGATTTTCTATCGCGAAAACTGCGCCGACATGGCGCTGTGCGAGGATGATATTGATCCGGCGTTTGTGGCCGAGGCGGGTTGCGTTTGCGTCACGGGTACGCATCTATCCCATCCCGACACGGAAGCTGCTGTGTTGAAAGCGCTGCGTTTGGCGCGCGAGAATGGTGCAAAGACGGCGCTGGATATTGATTACCGTCCCAACCTTTGGGGCTTGGCAGGCCATGGTGATGGCGAAAGCCGCTTTATCGAATCACAGGCCGTGACGGCAAAGCTGCAATCGACCCTGCATTGGTTTGATCTGATTGTCGGCACGGAAGAAGAATTCCACATCGCGGGCGGCTCCACCAACACTGTGGAAGCGCTGCGGGCGGTGCGGAATGTTTCCAAGGCCTCGTTGGTGTGCAAACGCGGTGCCTTGGGCGCTGTGGTGTTTGATGGTGATATTCCAGACAGTCTTGATGATGGCCAGACCGGAGAAGGCTTCCCCATTGAGGTCTTCAATGTGCTGGGGGCTGGTGATGGCTTCATGTCTGGCCTGCTCAAAGGCTGGTTGACAGGCAAGGATTGGCCCACGGCCTTGAAATATGCCAATGCCTGCGGCGCTTTTGCCGTGTCGCGCCATGGCTGCACGCCTGCCTATCCCAGCCTTGAAGAGCTGGATTATTTCTTCAAAACCGGCATTCGCAACAAAGCGCTCCGCAAGGATGCGGCGCTGGAGCAGGTGCATTGGTCCACCAATCGCGATGGAGAATGGCCGCAGATGCGGGTGTTTGCCTTCGATCACCGCATGCAGCTGGAAGCCATGTGTGATGAGGCGGGTGTTTCTCATGAGCGGATCGGTGCCTTCAAGCAACTTTGCCTGAAAGCTGCGCAGCAGGTGGCCGACGGCCAGCCCGGTTATGGCATTCTCTGTGATAGCCGTCTGGGCCGTGATGCGCTTTATCAGGCCTCCGGGTCGGGTCTGTGGATTGGCCGTCCGGTGGAATGGCCGGGCTCTCGCCCGCTAACCTTGGAGCCGGAACTGGGCGAGGATTTCGGCGGCCTCACCGAATGGCCGGTGGAAAATGTGGTCAAGGTTCTGTGCTTCTATCATCCCGATGATGAAGCTGCGTTGAAGGACGCCCAAGAAAATACGGTAAAACGTCTTTTCACGGCTGCACGCCGTAACCGGCTTGAAATGCTGTTGGAGATTATTCCGTCCAAGGTTGGCGCAACTAACGATGATACGGCAGCCACCATTATCCAGCGCTTCTACGACATTGGCGTCTACCCCGATTGGTGGAAGCTGGAGCCAATGAAGACGAAAGCCGCTTGGGCCAATGCTTGTGGTGCCATTTCCCGCAACGATCCCTATACCCGGGGCATTGTTGTGCTGGGTCTGGATGCGCCCGCGGCTGAGCTGGAAGAAAGCTTTAAAACGGCAGCCAGTTTTGATCTGGTCAAAGGCTTTGCGGTTGGGCGCACCATTTTTGGCGATGCGGCCCGCAAGTGGTTAGCTGGCACATTATCGGATGAAGATGCGATTGCTGACATGGTGGGTAAATACACATCGCTGTGTCAGGTCTGGGATAAAGCGCGCGCAAGCGTCTGACCCAAAAGTTTCAGGGAGAGAGACACATGAAAACGGTGCGTTTGACAGCCGCTCAGGCTCTGGTGCGTTACCTTGCCAATCAGATGACGCCGGAAGGCGTGCCGTTTATTGCAGGCGTCTGGGCCATTTTCGGTCATGGCAATGTGGCAGGTCTCGGCGAAGCCTTGCAAGGTGCGCAAGACAGCGTCACCACATGGCGCGGGCAGAATGAGCAATCCATGGCGCACGCGGCCATTGCCTATGCCAAACAGCTTGGCCGCCGCCGCGCCATGGCCGTGACCTCCTCCATTGGTCCCGGTGCTTTGAATATGGTCACGGCTGCCGCTTTGGCACACGTCAACCGCCTGCCCGTGTTGCTTCTGCCCGGCGATGTGTTCGCCAACCGTGCGCCAGACCCGGTATTGCAGCAGGTGGAAGATTTCAATGACGGCACCATCTCTGCCAACGATTGCTTCCGTCCCGTCAGCCGCTATTATGACCGCATTTCCCGGCCTGAACATCTGTTGACAGCACTTCCCCGCGCCTTTCGCACCATGACCGATCCCGCCGATTGCGGCGCGGTGACGCTGGCCTTTTGCCAAGACACGCAGGCCGAGGCCTATGATTATCCAGAGAGCTTTTTTGCGCCCAAAATCTGGCACATCCGCCGCCCGCAGCCGGATGCGTTTGAGCTGGAAACCGCGATTGCCGCGATCAAATCCGCCAAAAGTCCAGTGATTGTCGCAGGTGGTGGCGTGCATTTTTCCGGTGCCACACAAACTTTGCGCGATTTTGCGCAAAAGCACCAGATTCCGGTGGTGGAAACACAGGCTGGAAAATCGGCTCTGCCCTGGGATGATGCGCTGAACTTCGGACCCGTTGGAGTGACGGGTGCGGCCAGTGCCAACACGATTTGCGAGGGTGCGGATCTCGTGATCGGTGTTGGCACACGGTTTCAGGATTTTACCACCGGATCGTGGGCCCTGTTCAAAAGCCCCAATCGCAAGATTTTAGCGCTGAATGTTCAGCCTTACGATAGCGCAAAGCATGACGCCTTGCCGCTGGTCGCGGATGCGAAAATTGGTCTGGAATTGATCTCGTCTGCTTTGGGTGATCATCGTTTTGCGGCACCGGATGCGGGCTTAAAAGCCGATTGGTTTGCAAAGGCTGATGCTGTGACAGCGGCCCCAAAGGATGGCAATAGCCTGCCCACCGACATGCAGGTGATTGGGGTTGTGCAACGCGCTTCACGCGACAATACGGTGGTGATGTGCGCCGCTGGCACCATGCCGGGCGAGTTGCACCAGCTCTGGAAATCCAAACTGCCGCTGTCTTACCATATGGAATATGGCTTCTCCTGCATGGGCTATGAGATTGCCGGCGGCATGGGCATCAAGATGGCCGAGCCGGAGCGTGATGTGATCGTCATGGTGGGCGATGGTTCCTACATGATGATGAATTCCGAACTGGTCACGGCCTGCGCTCTGGGCGTGAAAATCACCGTGGTGATCACCGATAACCGGGGCTACGGCTGCATCAATCGCCTGCAAATGGGCACCGGCGGAGCCGAGTTTAACAATCTCTACGCCCACACCTCGCATATCCACGCGCCGCAGATTGATTTTGCCGCCCACGCGGCATCGATGGGTGCCGATGCCAGCAAGGTGACTACTATTGCTGAGCTGGAAGCAGCGCTTGAGAGCGCCCGCGAGGCCACAAGACCGACCGTGATTGTCATTGACACCGATCCTTACTCAACGCCGGAAGCTGGCGGTTACTGGTGGGATGTGGCGGTGCCGGAAGTATCAGACCGTAATGAAGTGCAACAGGCTCGCGCCCGCTACGAGGCAGCGCTCAAGGAAAGACATTAAGATGATTCTCTACGGAACAAACCCGATTGCCTGGTCCAATGACGATGACCGCACGCTGGGTGCTCATATCAGCCTCGACCAATGCCTGGATGAAACCGCCAAAATCGGCTTCGACGGCATTGAAAAGGGTCATAAATTCCCGCAGGAACCGGTGGCCCTGAAGGCTGTGTTGGAGTCACGCGGCCTTCGCTACGTCTCCGGCTGGCATTCGCTGAACCTGCTGACAAACTCCATTGAAGACGAAAAAGCGGCAATGCAGCCAGCCTTGGACTTGCTCAAGGCCATGGGCAGCAAGGTGATCATCGTCTGCGAAACATCGAATGCTATCCATGGTGCGGACAACACGCCGGTGAATGATCGTCCGAAACTGGCGGACGCTGATTGGGCCAGCTTTGGCGCAGGCGTAGAAGCTTTGGCCGAATTTGCGGCGGCGCAGGGCATTGCTCTGGTGTATCACCACCACATGGGCACGATTGTCGAGAGCGAAGAAGAAATCGACAAGCTGATGGCCAACACCGGCCCGCATGCCAAGCTATTGCTGGATAGCGGCCATTGCCTGTTTGGCGGCGGCAACCCGGAGCGTGTGGCAACCAATTACATGAGCCGCGTGGGCCATATCCACGCCAAGAACATCCGCCCCGTGATTGCCAAGCAGGTGCGTGATGAAAAGCTCTCCTTCCTTGAAGGCGTGCGCCGTGGCGTATTCACAGTGCCGGGTGATAGCGAAGGCGGCGTTAACTTCCCGCCAGTGCTGAAAATTGCCGCCGAGCATGGGTATGGAGGCTGGCTGGTGATTGAGGCCGAGCAGGACCCGGATGTGCGTAACCCTTACGATTATCAGAGCCTCGGCCTTGCTTCGCTGAAGGCCATGGCCAAGGCGGCTGGGTTGGATAAGACGGCTTGAGGAGAGAGGTGTGGGGGCGAACTGGCGCAAACCTGTGCTATATTCCTCCCACCACAGCCTCCAACGGTAAAGGGCCAGCCCTGATCCGAACACACAAGGTAAGCCCATGAAGTTTCTCGATCCCCATCACCCGTTTTTTAAGCCGCTCTGGGTGCGCATTCTGGTGACACTGTTGCCGCTGCTCTGGGCGGGGGTTGAGCTTTATAATGGCTCGCAAACCTGGGCGATGATTTCGCTGGCGCTCGGGTTTTACGCCGCCCTGCAACTGTTCTGGGTGTTTTATAAAACACCGGGAAAGGGAGATGAACAATGACCAACCTGTTACGCAAACCTGTGGCCACCACAGGCAAGGTGCATGATATTACCCCGGAAAGCGCCAACTGGGGCTATGTCGGCTTTGGTCTTTACAAGCTGAAGACGGGCGATAAGGCCGCTGAACAGACGGGTGAAACCGAAGTGATCCTTGTGCTGGTCGAAGGCAAGGCCGAGATTTCCGGTGCTGGCGAGAGCTTCGGCGAACTTGGCGACCGCATGAATGTGTTTGAGAAAAAGCCACCCCATTGCGTTTATATCCCCGCAGGCAGCGAGTGGAGCGCCACCGCCACCACGGATGTGACGCTGGCCGTCTGCACCGCCCCCGCCAAACCGGGCCGTGAAGCACGGGTGATTGGTCCGGCAGGTGTAGCGCTGACCGAGCGCGGTAAGGGTGCCAACACCCGCTATATCTTCCCCATCGCCATGGAAGAGCGCGATGTGGCTGATAGCCTGCTGGTAACGGAAGTGTTTACCCCGCAGGGTAATTGGTCATCCTATCCGCCGCACCGGCATGATGAGGATAATTTCCCGGATATGACCTATCTGGAAGAGACCTATTATCACCGTTTGAATCCGGCTCAAGGCTTTGGCTTCCAGCGCGTCTTTACCGAAGATGGCACCCTTGATGAAACCATGGCAGTGTCCGATGGCGATGTGGTGCTGGTGCCGAAGGGCCACCATCCTTGCGGTGCGCCTTATGGCTATGAGATGTATTATCTCAATGTCATGGCCGGACCCATGCGCAAATGGCGCTTCCAGAACCATCCTGACCATGACTGGATTTTCAAACGCGACAATCCCTAAAAGGATTACAGGGATTGCCCGATCCGGGCAGTCCCTTTCTGGCCATTGTCCCTGATCCAGTTCAGGCTTTTATCGCCGGTTTTATACAGCTCAAAGCACATCGGCGTGCCCTTATACCAGGTGGTAAAGCGCTGGCAGAGCTGATCATCGGCGATCCACCATTTGCCGGTATCATTGGGTTTGACAAAACGGCCAAGACCAAGCGCCTCACCGTCTCCATCCACCACGCCGTTTTTGCGATAGTTCAGCGGAAATTCGCCGCCCATGGGCGTGGCCAGAAAAATCCGTTTGCCAATAATCCCTTCGCGGATTTCCGCTGATTTATAGCGCCCACTGCCTGTGGCATGGGCCGTGCCTGCCATCAGTGCCAAAGCCATCACGCCTGCGAAAACACGTTGTAACACCATGCTGCCCATCCTCCTGTGATCCATAACCCGGCTTGCAATCGTAGTAACGTTACGCAGGCCAATTTGGTTCGGATTGCTTTTGAAGAAAATTCTCATGGAACGGAGAACGGACATGGCAGCTTTGACGTCGCTTGGGCGTAATTTTCGAGCGCTGGTGATTGGAGCTTCTGGCGGCATTGGGGCAGCATTTGTCGATGTTCTGCGGACCGATCCCGCCTGCGGGCAGGTGGTGACATTATCGCGTCAAGCGGATGGGCTGGATATTACCGATGAGGTCAGCCTCGCGACCGCGGCTGAGCGCCTTGCCGCACAGGGCATGATGTTTGATCTGATTCTCTGCGCAACGGGCGCGCTGACCATTAACGGCATTGGACCAGAGAAGGCCATAAAAGCCGTAAGTGCTGAAACCATGGCCGCGCAATTTGCCGTCAATGCCATTGGTCCGGCGCTGGTGCTGAAATATTTTTCGCCGCTTCTGGCCAAAAACAGCCGGTCGATCATGGCGTTTCTCTCGGCCCGCGTGGGGTCAATTGGCGACAATCGCCTGGGCGGCTGGATCTCCTACCGGTCGTCAAAAGCAGCCCTTAACCAGATTGTCCACACCGCCGCCATCGAAATTGCCCGGTTGCGGCCTTACGCCGTTGTTATCAGCCTGCATCCCGGCAGTGTGGCCACCTCGCTCTCCACGCCGTTTGCGGCGGGTCATGCGCGTATGGTGCCGCCGGAGAGCGCTGAGCTGCTGTTGAATGTACTCAATCGCCTGTCGCCAGACCAGTCTGGTGGCTTTTTCGCCTATGACGGCTCAAAGATTGAGTGGTAGCCCGCCAATCCACACCCGCCTCCGCTGCGTAGTGAAACAGACAATGCACAACAGCGGAGACAGGATGATGCAGTTCTTGAAATCGGCCCTTGCGGGCCTGACAGTCGGTTTGTTTTCTTCTGTGACCCACGCAGCGGCAGCAGATTTTGTGCTGGAAGATTACTTTGTCGGCAAAACCGCCGCCGAAGGTCATTTCGGGGCCATCAATGGGTTCAGCCGGAAGTTTACCGTTGATCTGACGGGGACTTGGGATGGCCACGTGCTGACCTTGCGGGAGGACTTCCGCTTTGACGACGGCACCAAGGACCGCAAAACATGGCGTTTCCTGAAAACCGGGCCAAAGACCTATCGCGGCATCCGTGAAGACGTGCTGGGCGACACAAAAGTGCGCATGGATGGCG
Organism: Rhizobium sp.; assembly: GCA_003501385.1. Taxonomy (GTDB): domain Bacteria; phylum Pseudomonadota; class Alphaproteobacteria; order Rhizobiales; family Rhizobiaceae; genus Allorhizobium. The sequence goes on from DNPN01000267.1 coordinate 30,284, forward strand.
ACACTGCCCGCTTCAACTATTTCGTTTATCTCTCCCCGCAAACCCAATCCAATGAGGCCTTTTTCATGGACAAGATGGTGCTTCAGCCGGATGGAACCGTACTGAACACCGCTTTGGTGTTCAAATATGGTTTGCCCGTGGCCAAAACCACGGTGTCGTTTCGCAAGATTGAGCGTGATGCCAACAGCAAACATCCGAAACACCATGGGAAAACAAAGTGATGGTCAGATCTTCCGCCTCAAGACCAAGCCTTGCCTGGATCACTGGTGCCAGCTCCGGCATTGGACGCGCTCTGGCGCTGAAACTGGCTCAGGATGGCTATCGCGTCGCCGTCAGCGCCCGAAGCGTCAATGATCTGATGTCTTTGGCAGGCGAGAGCGATTTTATCCGCGCCTTCCCGCTGGATATCACTGACCGGCAAGCGGTGCATGGCGTTATGATCGAGATTGAGACCAGCCTTGGCCCGATCGACATGGCGGTTTTCGCAGCCGGAACCTATGTGCGGGAATCGATCACCCATTTCAGCGCCGATCAGCTGCGCCAGATGGTCGAGCTGAACATCATGGGTACCGGCTATTGCCTGGAGGCGATCATGCCGGTGATGGTTGCTCGAGGCTGTGGCAAGATTGGCCTTGTGGCTTCCGTTTCAGGCTACACCGGCCTTCCGGGCGGCGGGGTTTACGGAGCCAGCAAATCAGCCCTGATCACGCTGGCTGAAGCCCTCCATCCGGGCCTCGCCCGAAAAGGGGTGACACTCAGCATCATCAATCCCGGCTTTGTCAAAACGCCGCTGACCGACAAGAATGATTTTCCCATGCCCTTCATCGTCTCTTCGGAAGAGGCGGCAGAGCATATAGTCAAGGGCATGGCAGCCGGAAAATTTGAAATTGCCTTTTCATGGAAAATGGTGCTGGCGCTCAAGCTGCTGCGGCTTTTGCCCTATTCGCTGTATTTTGCCGTGACAAAACGAATGCTGCGGAAAGCCTGATTTGTGTAACCATTTGCAAAAGAATGGGTAGGCCGAGGCCTCAGCGACTCACTTAGATATGTGATTCGGTCGCTCTTAAATATCTTTCATGAAAGTCCGGAGTCCGGGAAAACGTGCCAAATGTTTGGATCAGATAGCTTTTGTGAAAGCGTTGAGATCGTCTACGCTGCAAAGCTGCACGAAAGATTTGCCTCGGGCTTTCGCATCTGCGCAAATCTCGCGAATTGTTGGCATCCATCCCTGATCCACATCCCTGATCGTACGAAAAAGCTCTCGGGTGGGAGGCATGGCACACATACCGCCGGGGGCATGTTCGAGTGTCCCAGACATCCATTCCATTTGCCGATCTGCGGCGAGCCAGAAATGCATCCAAAGAGGCATGTCGATGAGGATGATTTCCGTGGCTCGCGCAACCCGCGCCGGTATCGAATCCATGCTCCCAAGCCCGTCCAGCACCCAGGCGTCCTCTGAAATGGCTCGCTCATGCTTGACCGCATAGACATCTGACGGCGTAAGAACCCAACCTTCTTCCCAAAGAAATCGATCAATCTCGATATGCTGAAGGCCTCGTTTGGCGCTTAGTTTGCGGGCGAGAGTGGACTTTCCACCGCCCGCATTACCGAGAATCACGATCCGCGCCATCAGCTATTGCCTCAAATATCCGATTCAACGCCGAAGACCTGCTCCGTATGGCGTTTTCTCCGAAGAAAAACAAATTTTCTCTACGCGAGAATATCAAGAGTACTGCACGACGATATCTCCAGCAACATAAGAAAACTGGACTCCAATGATGGATGGTTCCAAAGCTCCATTTTTATACAGTCAGTTCAAACTGCACCACATCCAGCCGTCCGGTGCGAAAACCGGCGGCGCAATAGTGCAGGTAATAGCGCCACATGCGGAAAAAGCGTTCGTCAAATCCCAGCGGCGCAATGCGTGACCAATGGGTGGTGAAGCTCTTGTCCCACATCAGCAGGGTGCGCTCATAGTCCAGCCCGAAGCGGAAGACATCTTCAACGTTCAATCCAGATCGCTTGGCGCAAGCCTCAAAACGCTCCACGGATGGCAACATGCCGCCCGGGAAAATATAGGTTTGAATGAAATCCGCATGGCTTTTGTAATGCTCAAACCGGTCTTCATTGATGGTGATCACCTGCACAATCGCCTTGCCTTGGGGTTTCAGAAGATCGCGCACGCGGTTGAAATACACCGGCCAATTCTCTTCACCGACTGCTTCGAACATTTCGATCGAGACGATTTTGGTGAATTTTCCCTGGACATCGCGGTAATCTTCCAGGCGAATATCGGCTTTGTCTGACAGGCCCGCCTTGGCCAGCCGCTCGACCGCAAAAGCCGCCTGTTCCTTGGAAAGCGTAAGCCCTGTGACCTTGCAGCCGGTGGTGCGAATGGCGTGTTCGGCAAATCCGCCCCAACCACAGCCGATTTCCAGCACATGGTCATCGGCCTTTAGGTCCAGTTCCTTGACAATCCGCGCATATTTGGCGCTTTGCGCTTCCGCTAGCGGCTGGTTGGGGTGCGCAAACAGGGCAGAGGAATAGGTCATCGTCCCATCCAGCCAATGACGGTAGAAGTCATTGCCGAGATCATAGTGAAAGGCAATGTTGCGCCGGCTTCCGGCCTTGGAATTGCGACGCAGTTTGTGGCGCAGCAGCGCCAATCGACCGAGCAGGCTCGATGGGGCCATCAGCTTTTGCCAGCTGCCCTCATTGGCAATCACCAGTTCCAGAAAGGCGGCAATATCTGGGCTATCCCAATCGCCATCCATGTAAGAGCGGGAAAAACCAAGGCTGCCACCGGCGATGACACGCCGCACCGCACGGGCATTGTTGAAGCGCAACACGGCAGAAGGGCCATGGGCGGTGCCTTGAATACGGTGTTGCCTGCCGCCGGGAAAATGCAGCGTCAAATGGCCGTGGGTTAAACGATCTGCCCAGCGGCACAGAATACGCTGCCAAAGCGGTGCTGTGAGAGTGGATTGTGCAACGGTTTGCTGCTCAGCATGACTCATAGGGGGGCCTTCGCGTTTACAGCCTCAGGATGGATGATGGAGCTTGCAATTGGCTTTTCAGCCTTGATGTGGCGATGCACGGGAACGCCCTTGGCCCAAAGCTTCATCGCTTCCCAGTGAATGGCTCCCATGACCTTCAAGGTCATCAATGGATAGGTCACAAGCGCTTTGAGAAGCGTTGTATCACTCAAATTTTGTTGCTTGCCGGTGAAAGCCGCATAGAGCAGCGCACCGTCACGGTCGCTCTCATTGATCGCCACCAAAACCTTGTCTGTCGGCGGCTGGATCTTGAAGCGATAGGTGCAATCCATCGGCACAAACGGAGACACGTACATTTCCTTGGCGCAGGAATGTCTCACGCTGCCATCGAGAGCCGGTGTAGCCGGAATGATATAGGTGTGGCGCTCATGAAAGGTATTTTCCACCTCATAGAGAATGGCTTTCTGCTCGCCGTCTCTGTCTTCACAGAAATACACAGTCAAAGGATTGAAAACATAGCCGAAAATGCGCGGATAACACAGCATGGTCACGCGCAGGCCATCAATTTTCAGCCCCGCTTCCGCCAAATGCGATACCACCCAGCTTTTCAGCCCACCTTTCTCGCCAAGCCCATGGTCCTTGTCATAAACGCTGAACACAGCACGGCGATTATGCCCAAACAGGCGTAAGGTTTGATCCAGAGTTGGCAACTCATCCAGATCAATCAACAGGGTGAAGACCTTGTACTGTAAGCTATGTTGCTTTGGGCGGTGCCGTTGATGCACCACCTCTCCGGTGAAAAGGGCGGATGTCCAGCTCATAGCGCCACCACGGGTGTGTTTGCGAGGGTAATGCGCGACGATTCACCCTCAACAGTCCATGGGCGACGTAGCCCTGATAAATGCTCTGCTGCCGCCAAGCCCGACTGAATACCATCCTCATGAAAACCACTGCCGAAATAGGCTCCACAAAACCAGGTTTTACGGTGCCCCTGAAGTTGCCACAGCTGTTTCTGGGCGCTGATGGCTTTGGCATCAAACAGCGGGTGGGTATAATCAAAAACCTGATGTATTTTTTTAGAATCAATCTCTCGAGACGGGTTGAGCGTCACAAACAGCGGTAGTTTTTCATCCAATCCCTGCAACTTGTTCATCCAATAGGTGACACAGAGGCTCTCTTCTCCCGATTTCCGGATCTCACCGATATAGTTCCAGCTGGCCCACACGCGCTTTCGTTTTGGCATGAGAGTGGCATCGGAATGAAGCACCGCGACATTGGGTGTGTAATCAAATGCGCCCAGCAGGGCATGCTCCTGTTCGCTGGCATCGGTCAAAAGCCGCAAGGCCTCGTTGGCATGGGTGGCAATCACCACGTCGTCGAACCGATCTTGCTGACCACTCATCGTGGTAATTTTGGCACCGAAATCATCACGTCTTATGGAGACAACCGGATCACCGCTGCGAAAACCAGCCTTCGTTGCGGCTCGAAGCCGATCCACATATTCCCGGCTTCCACCCGTTACGGTGCGCCATTGGGGGCGATCTTTTAAAGACACCAGCCCGTGATTGATAAAAAACCGGATAAAGGCATGCAGCGGATGGGACCGCATATCGCTGGCTGTTGTGGACCAGATCGCAGCGCCCATTGGCAAAAGATGATCCTCAACAAAGGCCGTGCTGTAAGCTTCCCGATCAAGATAGGCACCAAGGCTGATGCTGGCGAGATCTTCACGTGCCAGAAGATCCGGTGCCTGCTTGTAAAAACGCATGATGTCCGACACCATGCGCCAGAACCGCGGACGCAGGGCATTGGCTCTTTGCCCCAACAATCCTGATAGGCCAGAGCCGGAATATTCAAAGCCACCCGCATCCAGCGAAGCAGAAAAAGACATGTTTGATGGCTGGTTCGGCACCCGAAGGTGGTCAAACAGCGCGACAAGATTGGGATAATTGCGGTCATTATACACAATGAAGCCGGTATCAACTGCCACATGACCTTTTGCCGTTTCGACGTTCACCGTATTGGCATGACCGCCAAGCCGCGGTTCGGCCTCATACACGGTCACATTCAGCCTGGATGACAAGAGCCATGCGGCGGACAGGCCAGAGATACCAGCACCGATAACGGCCACCCGGCGATTGCAGCCTTCCCGCAAAGAATGTGTGCCGATATCCATCCCGTCAGCTCCTCGTTGTGATTGTTCTGACATGTTTTACGCGCGGTGTTGCCTGCTGGATTGCTGCAACAGGATTTTTTTGCCAAGCAGTCAATCTGATGAGATGGCTGGTGATCCACGGGGATTGGGTCTGCGTAGTTGATCGCATGACAATAATTATTTCCCAAGCGGCTCTGGAATGCCACAATAGTCTAAACCAGTTTGTTCGTCGTCCACGGCGCAAACTGGCCGAGACAGAACCTGTGCCGTGTGGCGCGAATGGGATGATTATGGACGTTGAAATTGAGGATATGCCTCGCCTCCTGGCGGCTGTCGGCCAGAACCGGGATGTGGAGGCATTCGAAACATTATTTCGCCATTACGCTCCGCGCGTCAAAGCCTACATGGCCCGGCAGGCGCGCGACAGCCAGGTGGCCGAGGAATTGATGCAGGAAACGATGATGGTGGTCTGGAACAAGGCCATGCTGTTTGATCCAGCACGCGGCAATGCGTCCGCATGGATCTTCACCATTGCCAGAAATTTGCGGGTTTCGGCCTATCGCAAGGCCAAAAGGCCAGAGTTTGATCCCAATGATCCTGCCTTTGTGCCGGATGATGTCGCCCCCGCTGATCAGGAGCTGGAAAGCCGCCAGGAGGCGGACCGGCTTCACAAAGCCATGCTAGGTTTGCCAAAGGAGCAAATGGAATTGTTGCAGCGCTCTTTCTTTCATGAAGTGCCACACAGCGCGCTGGCCAAGGAATTTAACCTGCCGCTGGGCACCATCAAATCCCGCATTCGTCTGGCTTTTGCCAAGTTGCGCTCAGCGCTTGAAGACAAGCCGTTGGATGATCGCAATGGGGAGGGGCGGCTATGACGGTGCACCATCAGGTCAGTGATGAGCTTTTGCTTGATTATGCTTCCGGCAGTCTTGCCGAGGGCTGGAGCCTTGCCGTTGCCACCCATCTGGCCCTGTGTCCCCAGAGCCGCGCCCGTTTGGCGCGCATCGAAGCCGCAGGCGGTGCGCTGCTGGATATTGGCGATGTGGATGAAAAGCCAAATCTCGATCAGGCATGGCAATCCATGCGCGCCCGTATCGAGGCATCGGGTGCAACAATGACTGCACCACAACAACAGAGGCCAAAGCCTGCTGCAACACCTGTGGTGCCGGAGCCGTTGCGCTCTTATCTGGGCCGCGATGCAGACCAGTTGCAGTGGAAACCGCTTGGTCGCGGGGCTTATCATATTCCCATTCAGACCAATGATGGCGAAACCAGCGTTCGATTGCTGCGCATTCCAGCTGGAAAGCCTGTGCCGGAACACAGCCATGGCGGTCGTGAGCTGACGTTGGTGCTGACCGGCAGCTTTCATGATGGCCATGAGCGTTTTGCCCGTGGGGATCTGGAGGAGGCCGACGAAACGCTGGAGCATCAACCGATTGCCGACAAGGGTGAAGATTGCATCTGCCTAGCCGTCACAGATGCGCCATTGCGCTTCAAAAGCCGGTTTCTGCGTCTGGTACAGCCGCTTCTCGGTATCTGAAGGAGAATATCAATGGCTCGCTATGCAATTGCCTATCTGGGCACAGCCTGTGTGTTTTTTGCGCTGGATTATCTGTGGCTGAGCCGCGTGGCGATTGGCTTTTACAAGTCGCAAATGGGTGAGATCATGCGCCCGCAGCCGAATTTTGCGGCGGCGGGCCTGTTTTACCTGTTTTACATAGCGGGCATTGTTTATTTTGCGGTGGTGCCCGCCATGCAGAATGGCAGCGTGACCACGGCCTTGGTGAGTGGCGCATTGCTGGGCCTGTTTGCCTATGGCACCTACGATATGACCAATCTCGCGACCCTGAAGGCCTGGACCCTTTCGCTCAGTCTGGTGGATATGGCCTGGGGCATGGCGCTGACGGGGCTGTCTTCCGCTGCCGGCTATCTTGTGGTCAGCCGCTTCGTGAGCTGACGGAGAACCAAAGCTGTTCCACGTGAAAACCGATTTGAACCCAGATGTCTTCGTTTTCGGGCGTCTTTTCCCTTGTGTAATCCACTATTTTGGGCAAGCTCTGCATCGTAATGTGCCGGAGGCCCCATGCTCTCACTCTTGGATCATTTGACAAACAGGCGTGCGCTTGCACGTTTGTGCGAGGGAGACAGGCGAAACTCGCCGAGGCGTTCCTTTTATCATCAAAACCGATTCTCAAAGCTTTCGCCGCGCTGCTGAAAAAGCGGGTGGTGAGGCATTGGAAAACGCAAGTTACCATCCCACTTTATGCGCGCGTGAGATAGACTTGACGCAAACGCCGAATTCTATTGTTGAGATTTTCGTTTACTGCAACCGCAATGTGACAATTCCATCGCTTGCAAGGGATTGCTCAGGAGACAAGTATGACCGATACCAAATTTCCGCCCGAGAACAATTTGCCCGCTGGATATGTTCCACCTGCGGTCTGGATATGGGACCAAGGCAATGGCGGGGCCTTTGCCTCTATCAATAGACCGATTGCTGGTCCGACGAGCGAGAAGGAATTGCCTGTAGGCAAGCATCCTTTGCAGCTTTATTCTCTCGCAACACCCAATGGTCAGAAAGTCACCATTCTGCTGGAAGAACTGCTGGCTGCTGGCCATGCGGGGGCAGACTATGACGCATGGCTGATCACTATCGGCAAGGGTGAGCAGTTCGGCTCCGGTTTCGTGGATGTCAACCCGAATTCCAAAATTCCGGCATTGATGGACCGTCAGCCGAAAGATGGCGGTGCGCCGGTGCGGCTGTTCGAATCAGGCTCCATCCTCGTGTATCTGGCTGACAAATTCGGTGCTTTCCTGCCCGAAGATGCGCGCGCCCGTGCGGAAGCCCTGAACTGGCTCTTCTGGCAGATGGGCTCTGCTCCCTTTGTCGGTGGAGGTTTCGGTCACTTTTATGCCTACGCACCGATCAAGATCCAATATGCTATCGATCGTTTTGCCATGGAAGCCAAGCGCCAGCTGGATGTGCTGAACCGCCAGCTGGCCAACAATGAGTTTGTTGCTGGCAGTGAATACACCATCGCCGACATGGCGATCTGGCCCTGGTATGGCCGTTTGGCGCTGGACCAATCCTATCCCGATGCCGGCACGTTCCTTGCGACGCACGAATATACGCATGTGGTGCGCTGGGCCAAGCAGATCGCGGAGCGTTCCGCCGTGAAGCGCGGGATTATGGTCAACAAGGCCTCTGGTGATCCGGGCACATTCCTGCCAGAACGTCACAGTGCTTCGGATTTCGAAGCCCTGGTGAAATAAATAGAAAGGTTCTGTATCCAAGGGAAAACAGGTACAGGACCTTGCATGTGTTGGATCAACCATTCTCTTCGAAAGTGAAGAGAATGGCTCCAAACCAGCAAAAACCAAAAGACATGATTCTGGAGACGACTATGGCCAAATTGCCCGACATGATCAAACACCGGGGTTTCCCCTCCGGCCTCACAGGAACGGGTTGGCAATTCACCATCCGCCGCGCCAATCCCAATGGTGTCGCGCCTATCACCGAACGCCCGCGCCACCGCACCAGTGACAACAAGGAAGGCTTGGCCGATGCCGCCTTCATGCATGCGCTGTGGCACCATTTTGGCACCGAACCGTTTGAGCGCGGCAATCTCGATGCTGGTCGCCTGTCGCGGCTGTTCGGGCGTGAAGTGGTGCCCGCCGAGAGGCCGTTTGATCCCGCCTCTTATGAGGCCATGTTGCAGATCAATGAGACGGTGGCCCGGAAGAGCTTTCCGCAATCCTTTGGGGATATCATGGAAGTGTGATGGTGTTTTGCGCCCATTGCTCGCCTTTCGTTTTCCGCTATGATGAAAGAAAACGAAAACAGAGAGGGCGCGATGCTTCTGTCAGTCCGGCAAACAGAGATTCTCGATATCGCGAAATTAGAGGGCCGGGTTCAGGTGGAAGATCTGGCCTTGCGCTTTGCCGTGACGCCACAAACCATTCGCAAAGACCTCAACGACCTGTGCGAAACGCGGCAACTGACCCGCATTCACGGCGGTGCAATCTTTCCAAGTGGGGCCGAGAACGTGCGCTATGATGCGCGCCGCTCGATGTTTGCACCCCAAAAGCAGGCCATTGGCCGCGCGGCAGCAGAGCTTATTCCCAACAATGCCTCGCTGTTTATCAATATTGGTACCACCACAGAAGCAGTGGGCGAAGCGCTTCTGGACCATAAAGACCTGATGGTCATCACCAATAATATCAATGTTGCCAACCATTTGCGGCTGTTTCCCGCGATTGAGGTGGTGATTGCCGGTGGCGTGGTGCGCGGCTCGGATGGCGGTATTGTTGGTGAAGCGGCGGTGGATTTCATTCGCCAGTTCAAGGTGGATTATGCGGTGATTGGCGTGTCCGCCATTGATCACGATGGGGCGCTTCTGGACTATGATTATCGTGAGGTGAAGGTGGCGCAAGCCATTATCGCCAACGCCCGGCACGTCATTCTGGTGGCCGATTCGTCCAAGTTTGAGCGCACCGCACCCGTGCGCATCGGCCATATGAGCCAGGTTCACACCTTCATCACAGATGCCTGCGATATTGCTGCGATTTCCGACATTTGTCGTGAGCATGGCGTGCGGCTGTTGGAAACGTTCGAACAGACATGAAGCGATGATCCTCATGGTGATTCGATCTTTCGTTTGACATTCGCTTTTGTTTCGTTTTACCTTTGTAAACGTTCGCAATTGCATTCAATGCCGCATTGCGAAAGGAGAGGGTAGCGTGTCCGACAATCCTGTATTTGATATTTTCGTCATCGGTGGTGGCATCAACGGCTGCGGCATCGCCCGCGACGCTGTCGGGCGTGGCTATAAGGTCGCGCTGGCGGAGATGAATGATTTTGCCTCTGGCACATCTTCAGGGGCGACCAAGCTGATTCACGGTGGCTTGCGCTATCTGGAACATTACGAATTTCGCTTGGTGCGGGAAGCATTGATGGAGCGAGAAACACTCTGGGCCATGTCGCCGCACATTATCTGGCCTATGCGCTTTGTTTTGCCCTTCCAAAAGGGCGGCATTCGGCCTGCTTGGCTCATTCGGCTAGGTCTGTTTCTCTATGACCATCTGGGTGGCCGTAAGCTTTTGCCTGCCACCAAAACGCTGGATATGCGTAAGGATAAGGCCGGAAAACCGCTAAAACCGCTGTTTACCCGCGCCTTTGAATATTCTGATGGCTGGGTGGATGATGCCCGGTTCGTGGTGCTCAATGCCCGCGATGCTGCTGATCGCGGTGCGACAATCCTCAGCCGCACCCGCGTTGTCGGTGCGCGGCGCGAAGGCGCGCTTTGGAATATCGAAGTGGAAGATCATGCCAGCAAAAGTCGCAGGACCTATCAGGCCCGTATGGTTGTCAATGCCGCCGGGCCATGGGTTGATAGCGTGCTATCTAATGCCGTTGGCAAGAACAATGCCCATAATGTGCGGCTGGTGCAGGGCAGCCATATCATTGTGAAGAAGAAGTTTGACGATCCCCGTGCTTACTTCTTCCAAAATCCCGACAACCGCATCATTTTCGCCATTCCCTATGAAACGGATTTCACCCTGATTGGCACCACCGATCAGGATTACAAAGGTGATCCCAAGGATGTGAAAATCACAGAGGATGAGATTACCTATCTGTGCAATGCCGCCAGCGAATATTTCGCAGAACCTGTGAAGCCTGAGGACATCGTCTGGTCCTATTCCGCCGTGCGCCCACTCTACGATGATGGGGCCACCAAGGCGCAGGAGGCCACGCGCGATTACGTGCTGAAGCTGGAAGCGCAGGATGGGTCAGCGCCGATGCTCAACGTATTTGGTGGTAAGTTGACGACCTATCGCCGTCTGGGCGAGCATGCGCTGGAAAAAATTGGCGAGGCCATCGGCATCAAGGGCAAGCCCTGGACGGCGCAAAGCCGCTTGCCGGGTGGCGATTTTCCGGCAACGGGCTATGAAGCGGAAGTGGCGAAACTGAAAACAGCCTTTCCATTTCTGGATGACCGCTGCGCCAAGCGCCTGATTCGTTGTTACGGCACCTTGGCGCACACCATGCTGAACGGAGCGAAGAGCCGTGATGGTCTTGGCCGTTATTTTGGCGGCACTCTGTATCAGGTGGAAGTGGATTGGCTGATGGCCCGCGAATGGGCAACCACGGCCGAAGACATTCTCTGGCGTCGCACCAAGCAGGGCCTCTTGCTAAGCCGCAGTGATGCGCGAGCTTTGGAAGATTATATAGAGCAAGCACGTGCCGCCTGACGTCTTCTACGTTTGCAACATTCAAAAAGCCCGGTATGAAAACCGGGCTTTTCTGTCTATCTCTAGAGTTTGTCAGGGAAAAGTGGAATCGGGTTTTCCCGATAAGACAAACGAAAACAAAGAAGTTTAGAGTCTGTCTGGTTCAATCTGAACCTGGCAGACTCTAAAAATCAATTGGTTGGCAATGCCACCGGACTGTCAGCCTGATTGTGCAGATAAGCAATCAGGTTGGCCCGGTCCTCTTCCTTGGGCAGGCCCGCAAAGCCCATGGCCGTTCCCGCCACCAGCTTCTTGGGTGCGGTCAGGAAATGGTTGAGGTTTTCAAAGGTCCAGTGTTCTGAGCTGCCTTTTGAAAAATCCTTCATGCTCGCGGAATAGGCGAAGCCTTCATGGCTGGCGACAGGCCGGTCTACAACGCCCCAAAGGTTCGGACCAACCTTGTTGGCTCCACCCTTATCGGCGGTATGACAGGCAGCACATTTTTTGAAAATGGTTTCGCCTGCCTTCACGTCAGCTTTCGCCAGCAACTCTGCAATCGGCTTGTCAGCGGCGGGTGCTGCTCCTCCAGCCCCTCCCGCTGCTGGTGCCTCGGCTGCGGCAATCATATAGCCGGGCTTTTCCGGAGCCGGAGAATGAAAAATGCCCTCCGAGGCGATAGACACTGACATCAGCACGAAAATCGTGCCAAGCAATGCGCCTGCTCCCATATTCATGTATGAACTCATGCTTGACTGCTCCCCATGCGGTCCAGCCCCTTCAGGCCGGACGAGCCTCCATTAGCAAAAATGCTAAGACTTTTACTTGACAGTTGCAACCCGATTATGCACCCCACCCCTGAGACCTTTTGCCTCCCACCTCTTCTGTTTTCAAAGGCTAGTCCTCCATGGCTGATCCGCATTCCTCAAATACACTGGTTTTGATCCCTGCGCGCATGGCATCCACCCGTCTGCCCGGCAAGCCCTTGGCCGATATTGCGGGTCTGCCGATGATTGTGCAAGTGGCCAAGCGCGCCGCAGAAGCCAATGTTGGCCGTGTTGTGGTTGCCGTGGATGATCAGCGGGTGTTTGATGCAGTGACGACTGCCGGTTTTGAAGTGGTGATGACCGGTGATCACCACCAATCCGGCTCCGACCGCATCTATGAAGCGCTCACCAAGGTTGATCCGAACGGCGAAGTGGAGATCATTGTTAATGTGCAGGGTGATTTGCCCACCATTGATGGCGATACGATTCGCGCCGCTCTGCGTCCCCTTTCCGACCCTGCCGTGGACATCGCCACGTTAACGGTGGAGATCGAGGATGAAGAAGACAAACTCAAGCCCAGCGTGGTGAAGGTCGTTGGCGCTGTGCTGTCCGAGACGCGGCTGCGCGCTCTCTACTTCACCCGCACCACCGCCCCATATGGCGAAGGTCCGCTCTACCACCACATCGGACTTTACACCTATCGGCGCGCGTCGCTGGAGCGTTTCGTCGGGCTTTCGCCTTCCACTTTGGAAAAGCGCGAATCGCTGGAGCAATTGCGGGCGCTGGAAGCAGGCATGCGCATTGATGTCGAAATCGTCAAAACCGTGCCGCTGGGTGTCGATACCCCTGCTGATCTGGAAAAAGCCCGCGTTCTTCTCTCTGCACAACAAGGATAACCTTCGTGGTCACGCTCACCAACAAAATCTCGTTTCAAGGCGACTTTGGTGCCAATTCCGATATGGCCTGTCGCGACATGTTTCCATCGATGGAACCTTTGCCATGTCCGACGTTTGAAGATGCGTTTACCGCTCTGGAAAACGGTGATGTTGATCTGGCGATGATCCCGATTGAAAACACGCTGGCAGGCCGCGTAGCCGATATTCATTATCTGCTGCCGCTCTCGCGCCTGCATATTGTTGGCGAATATTTCATGCCGATCCGTTTCCAGCTGATGGTGTTGCCCGGCGTGAAGCAGGATGAAATTCGCACCGTTCACAGCCACATCCACGCGCTCGGTCAATGCCGCAAGATTATTCGCAGCAGCGGCTGGAAGGCTGTTGTGGCAGGTGATACTGCCGGTGCCGCCAAGCAGGTGTCTGAAAAGGGTGATCGCTCCATGGCGGCACTTGCGCCAAAATTGGCGGCTTCGCTCTATGGACTGGATATTCTGGCCGAAAACGTCGAAGACGCCGAGAACAACATCACCCGCTTTGTCGTTTTGTCCCGCGATGAAGTGAATTTGAAGCGCGAGGATGAGGATGAAACCTTCATCACCACCTTTGTGTTCAATGTCCGTAATATTCCGGCAGCGCTCTATAAAGCCATGGGCGGCTTTGCCACCAATGGTGTGAACATGACCAAGCTGGAAAGCTATCAGATCGGTGGCAAATTCGTGGCCACCCAGTTTTATGCTGATATTGAAGGCCACCCGGATGATGCGCCGGTGAAACGGGCCCTGGAAGAACTGCGCTATTTTTCTGAAAAAGTTCGCATTCTGGGTGTCTATAAGGCCCATGCCATGCGCGGTAAGTTTTAAAAAGGAATGGCGGCGGCAACGCCGCCATTCTCTCTCTCCCACTCAATATTTCATCGAATAGCCGATCTTGTAGAGCGGATTTTTCGAATCATGCGGTGTACCCGGACCTTGTGCTTCCACGGCCTGCATGGAGGATGGCAACTCAAACGGCAATCGACCTTGCGCCTTCTGCTTGCCCTCAATCACGTTGAACAGTGCGTCGTCGCTGGCACCAAAATTGCCAATCAGGGCCGTGGTCTTGTCCTTCACATTGGTCAGAATGGCCGTGCGAGATAAAAACACGGTGGCGATGGTGGGAGTCTTTGCGGCAATGGCGCTCACCACCTGATAGCCACGCTTTTGGGCAATGGCAGCGTTGACATTGAGAAGATAGACCTTCTTGCCCGCTTTGATGGGAAGGATTTTGCCCTCGTTTTGCAACAGCACCATGGCGCGGCCTTGTGCTTTTTCGCCCTCTGCGACGAACTCCGCATTGCCAACAATGGCCTTGGCCTTTTGCGGATCGGCATAAGGGTTTTCAAACAGGCCCTGTTGGAATTTCTGAATCAGCAATCTGCGGGCAGACTGATTGATCCGCTCCTCGGAGATCTCTTTATCCTCAACGGCTTTGACCAGCACATCCGAATTGGCCACGCCACCAAACTGATCAATGCCCGCATTGACCGCCTTGGCAAACCGATCTTCCCGGCTCAAATCCTCCACGCCCCAGGGCATGCCAAAGGTATCCGGGCGGATGATGGGCCTTTCGCCGGGTTTTTCGCCATTCAGGCATTCATTCTTGCAGTCATTGGTGATCAACCAGTCACTGACAACCACGCCCTCGAATTTATAACGTTTGCGCAACAGATCGGTCAGCAATTGCTTGCTGAAGCCCGCAGCGACGGGCTCCAGCGGCTTGCCATTCAGTTTCACGCCATCGACAATCGAATAGGTCGGCATAATGCCCGCCACCTTGGCATCAAACGCCCCTTCAAAGGGGATGACATGCTTTTGAAAGTCCCTGCCCGTGAAGACCACATGCTTGCCATAGGAATTATGGCCGTCAAACCCGTTAGGCGTGGCACCATAGCCCACCCAATGTTTGGCCACGGCGCTGACACTGCCCGGTTTCAGGCCCGTGATGCCATTTTGAAACCCGGCCACATAGGCCTCGGCCATGCGTTTTGAAATCTGCGGGTCTTCGCCAAAGGTGCCGGTGGCGCGTGGCCAGCGTGGCTCACTGGCCAGATCGATTTGGGGTGACAGCGCCTGCTGAATGCCGACGGCCAGATATTCCTGCCTGGCAATATCGCCAAACCGGCGTGTCAGCTTTGCATCATTCAGCGCACCAAAGCCCAGACTTTCCGGCCATTTGGAAAATCCGCCGCTTTGCGCCGACGCGCCCAGCACATATTGGAAATGGTTGCGCGGATCGGTGCTGATTGTGAGCGGAATGCCCAGCCGGCTGGCCTCGGCAATCTCCTGCAGCTTGTTGTTTTCTGTGGCAAGCTCTTCCGGTGGCAGGGAAAGACGGGTGATATAGGTTGCCACTTTGGCATCATTGATCAGGCTTTTCATCCGCTCTAGAGTCTGTCAGGTTCAGATTGAACCAGACAGACTCTAGGTTCTTTTGTTTTCGTTTGTCTTTTCGGGAAAACCGGGTTCCACTTTTCCCGGACAAACTCTAGATCATAGCCGCTACCGCGCCCCTGATTGGCCTCTGGCGTGGAGGATAGCGCCGGTGCGGTGCCATGCATCATCAGCCCGGCTTTTTCCGTCAGGGTCATCTGGCGCACGAGATCATCCGCCCGTTTTGATGGAGATTTGCGCCAGTCTTCGTAAACGTCGAGGCGACCATTGTGGTTGAGGTCTTTGAAGGTGAGCCCATCAACCTTGAGAATGGCGGCGGAATGGGCCACCACCACCGGCTGGTTCTGAGCAACGGCAACAGAAGCCGTCAGAATGGCGCAGGACGCCAAGCCAAAAATTTTCATCGATGTCTTCCAAAATTGAGGTTTTTGCCTGAAACAGCGTCAGAAACGGGCGAATGTTAAATATATCGCAGGTTATGCTTGCTGTTTGGCCGTAGGATGGGGTCTGAAAACATAGATATATCCTCCCTTGAAATCGTCATGGTTCAGACATCCTCCTGCTGAACCATGACTTAAAGTGGGATGATTATAGCGGCACACGTACGCCGCGTAAGCTGCCAGGGTAAATTGGTTGTAATTGCTTACGGTTTTTTGCCCCAATCCAGCCAATCGCTCATCAGCCGATGGGCAATGGTGCCATTGGCGGGGGCTTTCACCTCTTCGGTTTCAAGATTGATCATCGCCTGCACTTCGGCTCGGCTAAACCAGCGGCAATCGGCCAGCTCAGCCTCATCGCGGTTGATTTCAAGGCTCAGGGCTTGGGCGTAACAGCCAATCATCAACTGATGCGGCATCGGCCAGGGCTGCGAGGCGTGATAGCGGACATGCCCAACGGTGATGCCGGATTCCTCCAATGTTTCACGGCGCACGGCCTGTTCAATGGTTTCGGCAGGCTCAATAAAGCCCGCAAGGCAGGAAAACATGCCTTCTGGAAAATGCGCTCCGCGCCCCAGCAGGCAGCGGTCGTTTTCTTCATCAATGGTCATCATGATCGCTACCGGATCGGTGCGCGGAAAGCTGATGCGACCACAGGCCGGACATTCACGCTTATAGCCGCCAATGCGCGGCTCCATCTTGTTGCCGCACGAGCCACAAAAGCGGTTTTCGCCATTCCAGTGCAGCAGGCTAAAACCTTGCGCCACTTCGCCCACCAGTTCCGCATCAAGATGGGTGTCGCGGTAAACCTCGCGGGCCGAGAGCAGTTTATAGCCATCCGCCAAACGCTCTTCGCTGGCTTTGATGGCCACGGCAATGCGCGGCTCACCATTCAGCTTGTGTCCCAGCAGTACCGCATTATCCAGATCAGGCTCAAGGCTTGCCAGCTCATAGGGCGCAAACAGCGGGTCCAGCACCTGCTCTTCATGCTTCAGCACCAGCCGGTTGCCGCTGAAGGCCAGAAAATGCATGCCTTCCTTGTTCAAGGCATCGCTCAGGCTGTTTTCCGTGCGGTGCTCGGCATCCCGGTCCAGCGCATTGGCGGAAAAGGCGGTGAGGGCGCTTGCTTCCGGGTGGGGGGCAAACGTGTCAAACAGCGAGGTCTTGGGCATACAGCGCATCCAGAATGGTTGTTTTCATCGTCTCAAAAGCCGCACCCGTGTAGGGTTCAGCCGTACCATAGCCCCAAATCGGCGCTGGCCAATTGGCATCGCCTTCAAACCGGGCAACAACATGAACATGGAGCTGGCGCACCACATTGCCAATAGCGGCAATATTGATTTTAGTCGCATTGGTACATTTTTTCAAAGCGTTAGCTACCCGCACCTGTTCAGCCCACAGCAGCTCTTGATCATCGGCGGATAAGTCAAACACCTCGCTGACATCGGCACGCCTTGGCACCAGAATAAGCCAGGGCCAGCGGCTGTCTTTGGCAAGCCGCAGATCGCAAAGGGAAAGTTTTAAAATCGACTGGCTATCGCGTCCCAGCCGTTCATCCAACAGAAAAGGATTCAAGTCTTGTGTCTCCGCCCAATCGTTTTTCCAACCTCTAACAGTTTTTTTTGCGTTTGGCTTGCATTTGCCGCAAGAATTGCCGATATGTCCCCTTGGGAGGTTGGTGGTGGACGAGCCACTCGCCAACCGGGTCAGGTCCGGAAGGAAGCAGCCCTAACGAGCACGGCACGGGTCACTGTTCCAGCCTCCCACCTTCAATTTTCGCGGCGCATGTTTCAACATGGCCGCCCTATGGCCCAAAGCCGGGCAAGCGGGAAAGCTGGCAGCGCGATGAGCGATTTGGAGCCGACAGCAAAAACCAGTGACGTCCCCGGCGGTTACCGGGTTCTTGCACGCAAATATCGCCCCAAGGATTTTTCGGATCTCATGGTCGGCCAGGAGCCGATGGTGCGCACGCTGACCAATGCGTTCGAGACCGGCCGGATTGCCCAGGCCTATATGCTGACCGGTGTGCGCGGGGTGGGCAAAACCACCACGGCCCGCATTCTGGCCCGTGCCCTGAATTACAAAACAGCTGAGGTAGATCGTCCCACCATCGATCTGAAAATCCCCGGTGAGCATTGTCAGGCCATTATGGAAGGCCGCCATGTCGATGTGATCGAGATGGATGCCGCCTCCCACACTGGCATTGATGACATCCGCGAGATCATTGAGCAGGTGCGCTACCGCCCGGTCTCAGCCCGTTACAAAGTCTATATCATCGACGAAGTGCATATGCTCTCCACCGCTGCCTTCAACGGTCTGTTGAAGACGCTGGAAGAGCCGCCGGAACACGTCAAATTCATCTTTGCCACCACAGAAATTCGTAAAGTGCCGATCACCGTGCTGTCGCGCTGTCAGCGGTTTGATTTGCGCCGGATCAGTGCTGGCGATCTGGTCGGCCTGTTTACCGCCATTCTCTCCAAGGAAGGCATTGAAGCCGAAGCTGAGGCCTTGGCCATGGTGGCCCGTGCCGCCGAAGGCTCGGCCCGTGATGGTCTGTCTCTGCTGGATCAAGCCATCGCCCACGGCGCTGGCCGGGTTGAGGCTGATGCCGTGCGCTCCATGCTGGGCTTGGCAGACCGGGCCCGCGTAGTCGATCTGTTTGGCCATCTTGTGCTGGGCGATGTGGCAACGGCTCTGTCTGAGTTCAACAGCCAGTATGAGGCCGGTGCCAATCCAACCGTGGTGCTGACCGATCTTGCTGATTTCACCCATCTGGTGACACGGCTGAAATATGTGCCCAATGGCGCAAACGATCCCTCCTTGAGCGAGGTTGAGCGGGTGCGCGGAAGCGAATATGCAGAGAGCGTTGCCGTGACCACGCTGTCACGCATGTGGCAAATGCTGCTGAAGGGCATTCCCGAGGTGGAAAATGCATCTCGTCAGGCCGGTGCCGCTGAAATGGTGCTGATCCGTCTGGCCCATGCCGCGCATCTGCCGTCGCCGGAAGATGCGGCAAGACGCCTTTTGGAAATGGCACAGGATGGCGGCGCGGCACCACAAGGCAGCAGTCCCCGAGGCGGCAACGGGGGCGGTGCGTCCGCTAGCTACAGCACCCAAGCTGTGGCGCGGGCGTCAAGCGACCCCGCCCCACGGGCGATGGCCCAGCCGCAACCAACATCACATTTGCAGGTGGTGCCGAGTGTGGCGCGTGCTCCGGACATGGCACCAAAGCCAGAAATTCATGTCGATGTACCTGAGCCAAAGGTTCCGGTTCGTTCGGTCAATGACATTGTTGATCTCTGCGCCAAAAACCGAGATTTAAAGCTTCGCACCCTGACACGCGCCTATGTGCGGCTGGTGAAGCTGGAAAACGGACGGCTGGAAATCAACCTGCCGCCGGATGCCCCCAAAACGCTGGTGGGCGACTTGCAAACCCGGCTGGAAGAGTGGACCGGCATTCGCTGGATGGTGATTCTGAGCCGCGAAGAGGGCGGGAAAACCATTGTGGAGCAGGAAGCCAGCGAGCGGCAGGCCAACTTTACCGATGCGGCGGCTGACCCGGATATTGTCGCCATCCTGTCGCGTTTTCCCGGTGCAAAAATTACCGACGTGCGCATTCGAGCCAGCGTCGAGGAAGACGAAACCCTGCCGCCGCCATCTGCTGCGGAATCTGCCGAGGGCGACATTCTGCCCGGCGATGATATTGAATTTTAACGCTTATTGATCTCAGGAGAAATGACGATGCGCGACATCATGGGCATGATGGGCAAGGTCAAGGAAATGCAGGCCAAGATGGAAAAGATGCAGGAAGAAATTGCTGCATTGGAAGTCGAGGGCAAATCCGGCGGCGGCCTTGTGACCCTGACCCTGACCGGCAAGGGCGATTTGAAGGGCGTGAAAATCGACCCATCGCTGTTCAAGGAAGACGATGTCGAAATCCTCGAAGACCTGATCGTTGCCGCCCACAAGGATGCCAAGGACAAGGCCGAAGCCATTACGGCTGAAAAAACCAAGGCGATGACGGCAGGCCTGCCGATTCCTCCGGGGTTCAAGCTGCCGTTTTGAGTCATTCAACAACCTGTCTTGCAGCAAAGAGAAAAGCGGACGCCCGCTTTTCTCATCATAATTCTTACCCCTGCTGCACTTCTGCGCGCAACGCATCCACCAGCTTCATCACATCCGCCTCTGTGGTGTAGATCGCTGGGGCAACCCGAATGCAGGCTCCGTTGGTGACGCCGGTTCTGATCACGGTCAGAACCTTGTATTTTTCCCGCAAGGTTTTGACGAAAGCATTGACTTGGGCGGGCTGGGTTTGGCCCTTGAGGCGGAAGGATGTGATGCCTGCGCTCATGCCCGGCTCATCCGGGGTGAGAATGTCGATGCCGTTTAGCTTGCGCGCTTCATTCACCCACAAATCCCGCAGATAGCGCACGCGGGCGGCTTTGGCTGCGGTGCCAATTTGCTGATGCAGTGCCACAGCGCTTGGCAGCGTCAGCACACCGGCAAAATTGACCGTGCCGGTGTGAACGCGCGACAAGATGCTGTCGCGGGGATGGTCGTGATCGCCAAGCTGGGTGTCAATGTCAGCGAGGCGGCTCTTGGCGATATAGAGAAAACCATTGCCAATCGGTGCGCCGATCCATTTGTGCAGGTTAAAGCCAATGAAATCAATGCCGAGTTCGGCGGGTTTGAAATCCACCTGTCCCCAGGAATGGGCAGCGTCGAGAATGACATCAATGCCCTTTTCCCGCGCCATAGCCGCGATGTCTTTCACCGGCAGCAGCAGACCGGTGCGGTGGCTGACATGGGTCAGCAGCAGCAGTTTGAGCTTGGGATTGGCGGCAATCGCTGCCGCATAGGCATCCAGAACACCTTGGCGGGTTGCTGGCTCCGGCATGGAAATTTTGACGACCGTGACGCCACGCCGCTCAGCCAGCCACTCCATGGCATATTGCATGGAATCATAATCGAGGTCTGAATAAACAACCGTGTCGCCGGATTTCAGTTTGTTGTAGTTGGTGATCAGCAATTGCAGCGCTTCAGTGGCCCCGCGCGTGAGGGCAATTTCCTCTTCGGCAAACCCTGCGGCTTGCGCCACGGCGGCCACAGCGGCCTTCCAGTCTGGCCCGATGGAGGTGCGGGCATAGGCGGTGTTTTCAACGTTGATCTTGTTGGTCCAGCGCAGATAATCCGCCAGCACCGGCTTGGCCATAATGCCCCAATAGCCATTTTCCAGATTGGCCACGCTGGTGTCCACGTCATAGAGATCGCGCACCGATGCCCAGAAGGCTGGGTCTTTGCCCAACTCTTCGCTGGGCGATGGTAGAGTTATGGGCGTTGCCGCCTTCGCAGAGGATGTAAGGGCAACGGTACCCACCAGTGTCATGAAATTGCGCCGATCAAGAGAGGGAAGAAAAACCATGAAACATCCACCGCATCAAAGGGAAAGCCCTGCTGATATTGCGGATCTTATCGCATGAGATTGTAACAGTTTATCGAGGCATTCAAGCCAAAAACAAGATCCTGAGATGTCACTGGAAGGATCCTTGCAAGGCGAAAGCCCAATCTTACTTCACGCCGGGTTGGAAGGCTTTTTCTCGCCAACCGCCCGCGCCTTCGTCTGCCAAAGCGCATGCACCTCATCCCAATCCGGCACCTTATCGCTCTCAAAGCCCATGGTCTTGCCCGTGGCAATGGAGCCAAAGGCCTTCATGGCTTTCAAATGTGCCCCGGCCACCAGATACCGCCGCATGGCAGCCTCATCTGTCCAGACGGATCGGGTGTGGTGAACGCCATTGATCAGGCGTGCATCCACAGCGAGATTCCCTTGCGCTTTTTTCGCCTGCATCATGGAGCCAATGGCGTGCCACCAGAAGCGCAAAGAATGGCGCTTGGCTTTCAGCTGCAATCCCGTGATGGAAATGTAGGGCATGGGGTCTCCCGCAGGGCGCTTGAATGGCAAGATAGACGCTCTCGCATTACACATGAGGCAGCAATCCGGATCTCTTGATAGGGGGCACCCAAGCAAAAATACTTTAGAAACAAAAAAGCCGAGCTGCTTCCAGCCCGGCCTTTGTCATGCATGCGAGGCTAAACTCAGCCTTTGTGGTGCTTCTTGTGAGCTGGCTGGTAAGGAACAGCCGGGCCATTGTCCAAAGACTTTGGCGTTGCTGGCTGCACATAGGCGAGCTTCATCGAGGCAATGGTTGCTCCCAGATTGATGCCAAGTGTGCTTTCCAGCGCGATGGGCTGAAGGGCAACGGATCCCTGAAAGCCACCACCGAGCACGTTGACCGCGCCGCCGAAACCAAGCGCTACATTGGCACTGGTGCCGCCGTAGCTGCCCTGAAGCGCACCTTCCACCAGATGGCTTGGGGCATAAACGGCCCATGCCAGCTTGCCACCCTGGATATAGCCAAGATCAATACCAAACTTGGAGAGCGTGCCCTGATAATGTTCTGGCGGCGCCGAGCTGGTGGGCTTGAACACGCAATCCAGATCGCGGCTGGAGCCAATCACGGCGCTGATGCCGGGGCTCATTTCGCATTGCAGCATGCCCACTTGAACGGATGCGGCATTCGCGGCGGTGGCGCAGAGCGGAATGGCGACAGCTGCGGCAAAAGCCGCGCTTGAGAGCTTTGCGAACGATGACATAGGGTACTCCTTCATGAATAAGATTCTATCAACTGATTCTATGCCGACGAATCGGGCAGTATCATGCTGCCCAGACAACGAAACCATTAAAATTTTGTTCCGTCATTGTTGTCGATCAATATCGTCACTTGAAAGTGATCAGACATCGGCCAATTGTCTAGATTTGAACCTGTGCTCTGATGCGTTCGGCAATCGGTGCCGTGAGATAGCGCCTGCGCTGATCCTCCGGCAGAACCTTGAATGAGATGCCGATCATGTCTTTCAGCAGGATTCGATACTGAGAATAGGGCCTCCACGTGACGTCTGCGCCCGCTTGCAGCCATCCGCCATGCAGCACCCGGCAATAGGCCCCCGGATTTGCTGCCTTGATATAGCGTTTGGCAAATGTGGCATCCTGCATTGCCGTGGAAAATGTGGGGCAAGGAATACGCGGGCCGCTGACCTCCAGCACAACATCGCCGATCTGCACGTGATCGCCCACGGCCAGATCACGGTTATCAAGGCCTTCAACCACCAGATTTTCGCCAAATGTCCCTGGCTCCAGCGGGGCACACAGCTGCGTCTGCCACCAATCCAGCGTCACCGATCCTTCCAGATAAATGGCCTGATCCAGCCCGCCATGGTGTTTACGGTTGAGAATGGCATCGCCTACCAATCCTTGCGCGTCCACCATCACCGGCCCAGAGACCGCCGTCTTGAAAATGCCGGTCTTATAGCTCTTGCCCGCCAGTTTTTGCGGCTGGCCAAGGCAGATGGCAGTGATTTTCATGGGGTCATCTCGTGTTCTGTGATTCCGTTTGCCCATGATATGGGGTAGACAAGCGCCATGGCAAAGCGAGTCACTGGTCCCGAAATTGAAAAACTCATCCAGCTTCTGGCAAAAGTGCCGGGGCTTGGTCCCCGCTCGGCACGCCGGGCGGCGCTGCATCTGATCAAAAAACGTGAACAATTGATGGGGCCTTTGGCGCAGGCCATGGGTGATGCCCATGCCAAGGTCAAAATCTGCTCCTGCTGTGGCAATGTCGATACCATGGACCCGTGCACCGTTTGCACTGATGATCGGCGCGACCAATCGGTGATTATCGTGGTGGAAGATGTGTCCGATCTGTGGGCGCTGGAACGCTCTGGTGCGATGAATGTGGCCTATCATGTGCTTGGCGGCACGCTGTCGCCGCTGGATGGGGTGGGGCCGGATGATCTCAACATCAAGGGCCTGATTGATCGCGTCGCCAAGGGCGGCGTGCGTGAAATCATCATTGCCGTCAATGCCACCGTGGAAGGCCAAACCACAGCCCACTATATAACCGATCATCTGGCCGATCTCGGCGTCAAAATCACCCGTCTGGCCCATGGTGTGCCGGTGGGGGGAGAGTTGGATTATCTGGATGAAGGCACGCTCTCGGCTGCCCTTCGCGCCCGCACGCTGATTTGAGGGAGAAACCCATGGCTCGGAAACGAATAGTGGTTTTGCTGGCCACGGTGATCGCCTTTTCGGGTGCTTCAGCCCATGCCGAGCCATCCAAAGCCCAAGTCGAAAGCCAGTTCAAAAGCTGGATCGCCAAGGATTTATGGTCACAGGCGCAAAAGGTGGGCATTTCCAAAGCGGTGTTTGATCAGGCCATGGCGGGTGTGAAGCTGAATTGGTCTTTGCCCGATTTGATGCCGCCCGGTTTCCCGCCGCCAAAGGAGCGGCCGCAGACTCAAGCCGAATTCTCATCGCCTGGACCGTATTTCAACGAAGCGCGCATGCAGGCGCTGGCGGCGAGTGGACGCGCCTTGGCGGAACAATATTCCGGAAGCTTAAAGAAAATTGAAGCACAATATGGTGTGCCGGGGCCGATCCTTCTGGCGCTCTGGGGACGGGAAACCGGCTATGGCCGCGCCAAGCTGCCCTATGAGGCACTGGATGTGCTGGCAACCAGCGCTTTCATGTCCACCCGCAAGGAGCTGTTTATCAAAGAGCTTATGGATGCCCTGCGCATTCTCTCCAATAAGGATGTGGATGCGGCATCCATGGTCAGTTCCAGCGCCGGAGCGCTGGGCCAGCCGCAGTTCATGCCATCAAGCTTTTTGAAATATGCGGTGGATGCCGATGGCGATGGCCATCGCAATATCTGGACCTCGGTGCCGGACAGTTTGGCCTCCATGGCCAATTTTCTGGCGCAAAAGGGCTGGCAGCGAGGGCGCGATTGGGGCTTTGAGGTGACGATTCCGGCCAATGTCTCTTGCGCGCAGGAAGGGCCGGATCTGGCCAAGCCCATGTCCGCCTGGGTGTCAGCGGGCATTCAGCGTATCTCCGGCAAAGCCTTCCCCAAGGCCGATCTTTCGGCTTCCACCATGATGATGGTGCCTGCTGGCACCCATGGCCCGCAATTTCTGGTGACGCCGAATTTTTATGTCATCAAGGAATACAACAATTCCGACCTTTATGCCCTGTTCATCGGCAATCTGGCCGATCGTATTGCCTATGGTGCCAGCGGCTTTTCTGCCCCGTGGGGCAATGTCGGCCATATGCTGCGTTCTGATGTGCAGTCCTTGCAAAACAAGCTGGTGGCCAAGGGCTATGATGTGGGCAAGGCCGATGGCTTGCCGGGCTTTAAAACACGCCGCTCTCTGGGGCAATGGCAGGCCAAAGCCGGTTTGACCCCCACCTGTTACCCGGACGAAAGCCTCAAAGCCAAGCTGCGTTGAAGACAGCTTTAGAGTCTGTCAGGTTCAGATTGAACCAGACAGACTCTAGATTCTTTTGTTTTCGTTTGTCTTTTCGGGAAAACTGGGTTCCACTTTTCCCTGACAAACTCTAAAGCCTGTCGCAGTGAATAGGATTCACTGCGACAGGCTTTATCTCTTATTTAGCCGCATGTACGTTATCGTTTTATTGAGGACAATAAAACGCGACATGCTTTAGAGTTTGT
>DNPN01000269.1:0-9487 GCA_003501385.1 Rhizobium sp.
CAGCATGTCGGAATAGCCGCCCGCATATTCAATCCAGCGGCCATCGGGCGCATCCGGGTTGGCAGGCGCAATGGTCGATGTCACAGTGCGGTCAAGAAAGTCGCGGTCATGGCTGACGAGAATAACCGTGCCGGAATAGCCGGAGACAATTTCCTGCAACAGATCCAGGGTCTCAATGTCGAGATCGTTGGTCGGCTCATCAAGGATCAGCAAATTGGAAGGCTTGGCCATGATGCGAGCCAGCATCAGGCGGGCGCGCTCGCCACCGGAGAGATTTTTGATCGGCGTTCGCGCTTGTTCCGGCTGGAACAGAAAGTCTTTCATATAGCCGGTGACATGCTTGGCCTCGCCATTGACCAACAGGTTATCACCCCGGCCATCGGTGAGGTAATGGGCCAGCGTGTCTTCCAGATTGAGGTCTTCGCGTTTTTGATCCAGCGTGGCGATTTCCAGATTGGTGCCGAGCTTGATCTTGCCATCATCCTGCTTGAGCTGACCTGTCAGCATTTTCAACAGCGTCGTCTTTCCCGCTCCGTTTGGTCCCACCAGACCAATGCAATCGCCGCGATGCACGCGGATAGAAAAAGGTGCCACAATGCTGCGATCGCCGTAATTCTTGGTGATCAACGTCGCCTCAATCACCAGCTTGCCGCTTTCCTTGCCCTCGGTGGCGCTGGCTAGAATGGTGCCTTGCGGTCCCTTATGGCCACGGTAATCGGCGCGCAGATTTTGCAAATTGCCAAGGCGGCGCATGTTGCGCTTGCGCCGGGCAGTCACGCCATAGCGCAGCCAATGCTCTTCGCGCTCAATGGCCTTGCCCAGCTTGTGCTGTTCAATCTCTTCTTCTTCCAGAACCTTGTCGCGCCATTCCTCGAAAAAGCCAAAGCCCTTGCCAAGACGTCGCGCCGTGCCCCGATCCAGCCATACGGTGGCCGTGGAGCATTTTTCCAGAAAGCGCCTGTCGTGAGAGATCAGCACAAGCGCGCTTTTCGTTTTGCGCAGCTCTTCTTCCAGCCATTCAATGGTGGGCAGGTCGAGATGGTTTGTCGGCTCGTCCAGCATCAAAATGTCGGGCTCCGGTGCCAGAACCCGGGCAAGCGCTGCACGGCGGGCTTCCCCACCGGAGAGGCTTTTGGGGTCTTCCTGACCCGTCAGACCGAGATGTTCCAACAGATAAGTGACGCGATAGGGATCATCGCCCGGCCCAAGCCCTGCCTCGGCATAGGCCTGCACGGTGGTATAACCGGCAAAATCCGGGGCCTGCTCCAGATAACGGATGGTCGCCGATGGATGACGAAACACCTCGCCCGATTGCGCTTCCACCAAACCCGCGGCAATTTTCATCAGGGTCGATTTGCCAGAGCCGTTACGGCCCACAAGGCAGATGCGGTCACCCGGCTCCACTTGCAGGCTGGCACCGTTCAAAAGCGGCGCGCCGCCAAAGGAGAGGACAATATCGTCAAGCTTCAGGATAGGCGGTGCCACGGGTTATGCTCCGGTCATATCGTAAGGGCGGGCGAGGATAATGGCATCACCACTGTCCAGCGACAGCGTGACAGGCCCCTCGGCCACGTTGGAAATAGTGCGCGATGAGCCAAACGCAAGGGAAAAACCTTTAAGCGGATAGCGTGCGCCGATGATGGAAAGGCCTTTCAAATCCGAAAAGCCGAGAATGGAAAACAGCGACCCCTTGGGCAGGTCTAGAGTTTGCGTCTTGCCGGGCAAGAGCGGCCAAGCCTCTTCCGTGCCCGACGACAGATGCACACCCAGCCCCTGTTTTGCCAAGGACACAGACAAGAGCAGATGCATCAAGGCGTGATCCGAGCGCTCACCACCCAGAGCACCAGCCAAAATCAAATGCTGCGCCCCACGGGCGCGTGCTTCCTCGATAGCAATTTCGCCATCGGTCAAATTCTTCTTCGCCGGATAGGGCTGGCGCGGCACATCGGGAAATGCATCAAGCGGCAGATCGCCTGAGCTGTCAAAATCCCCCACCCACAGTTCTGGCATCAAGCCAAGCGGCTGTGCATGGCGCATGCCGCCGTCTGCGGCAATGGCACGACTGTTGGCCACGGCGCGTTTCAGCCGGTCCGTGGGGTGCAGCATTCCGCCAAGCAAAATGGTGAAGGTGGTCTGGATCATGGACTTGCCCTTACCCTAGTTGGGCAAAAAGCAAAAGGCGTTCCATGGAAGAGAAACCAGTTGGAACGCCTGTTTGATCATCGAGCAGTCGCGCTTGCGAAAATTTTCTTCTTTGGCGCAGGCAGAAGGCCTTCGCGCTGAAGCTTCTTGCGCGCCAGCTTGCGGGTGCGGCGAATGGCTTCAGCCTTCTCGCGGGTCTTCTTTTCCGATGGCTTTTCATAGGCCGAACGGGCCTTCATTTCACGAAACAGGCCTTCGCGCTGCATCTTTTTCTTCAATACGCGCAACGCCTGATCAACGTTATTATCTCTTACTAGAACCTGCACAGTTTCTCCTTTGGTTGTTGCAACAGTGGGTATGAGTTATTTCTTACCGCCCTTGGGCGTTTCGGCATTCTTCATCTGGGCGGCAAAAGGGGATGCAGCCACTGGCGCGCCCTTCTCTTTGTCCTTCTTGGGTTTTCTGACTTCGCGGTTTGAACGCACCTGACCTTTAGCCATGGACTTTTCCTTTGCTCTCGATGGCTTTTTTGCCAGACCGAGGAGAACGAGTAAGATCAATTTCGTCTTCAGAAACAGAACGGTCGAAGGTTTCACTCTCAAACCGTACACGATAGCGCTTGGCCCCTTGCGATTCGGGCAAGGCAGCCAGCACCTTGCAGGCACCGTTTGAGCGGGCAATCCGCACCGGCCCGTCTTTCAGCACGATCATATCGCCGGTCTGGTAGAGATGGGCCGCCATAATGTCTCCTTGGGCAGCGCAGCTCATATTTTAAGCCACGGCACCCACGTTGGGAAATGCGAAAAGTCGCAATTGCAGCATCCTTCATGCGCTTTCCATTTCGCATAAAGGATGCTGCAACAGATCATTGATACGGCGCGGAAAGAAAGCGACCGATAAGCCTGGTTCAAGCCGTGAACCAATGCGTCATAAAGTTAGATCAAACGGGGGCAGATCAAACGAAGGAATTTCTCAATCCCAAGCCTTCACGCTTTCCTGCCGGGGAAAGACGGCCCAATCTGGATTTGAGAACAGAGTGTACATTTAGAGCATCGGATTGTTCCGAAAACCGATTTTCACTTTTCGGTCCGATGCTGTAGCCTCGCAGATTTGCGGGATTTTACAAGCTTTATTTGTAAGCAGAGCCTTAACCCTGCCTTTGAACGCCGCCCGGCTGAGGCGATGGCTCAATGAATTTCCATTGATTCACAACACGTGTGGGCGTATGAAGTGCGCTCAATCGTGGTGATTTGGCCGGCCGGCTTGCAGCCACGTTAAATAAGTTGCTAAAGGGCCGAGGTGAGTTCCCTAAACTTTCCGAGGCCGTTGGCAATGGCAATGCCGCCGGTGTTTTTGTTGAAACGGTGAAAATCCGTGGTGACAGGGAAGTGGAACCAATGCCAATCAAGATACCCGATACGCTGCCAGCCTTTGAAACCCTCGTTAACGAGGGCGTGCGCGTGATGACGGAAACTGCGGCGATTCGTCAGGATATTCGCCCGTTGCAAATTGGGCTGCTCAACCTCATGCCCAACAAGATCAAGACCGAGGTGCAATTTGCCCGGTTGATCGGCGCATCGCCTTTGCAAGTCGAGCTGACGCTGGTGCGCATGGGGGGCCATAAGGCCAAAAACACCTCCGAAGAGCATCTTTTGTCCTTTTACAACACCTGGGAAGAGGTGAAAGACCGCAAGTTTGACGGTTTCATCATCACAGGTGCGCCAGTTGAGACGCTTCCTTACGAGGATGTGACCTACTGGAATGAACTGTGCGAGATTCTGGATTGGACGACAACCCATGTTCATTCCAGCATGAATGTCTGCTGGGGTGCCATGGCTGCCATCTATCACTTCCACAAGGTTCCCAAACACCCCCTGAAGGAAAAGGCCTTTGGCGTGTATCGCCACCGCAATCTGGCTCCGTCATCCATTTATCTCAACGGGTTTTCCGATGATTTTCAGGTGCCGGTTTCCCGCTGGACAGAAGTACGCCGGGCAGACATTGAGGCCGTGCCGGACCTGAATATACTGATGGAATCCGATGAGATGGGCGTTTGCCTTGTGCAGGAATCCGAGGGCAATCGGCTCTATATGTTCAACCATGTCGAATATGATTCGACATCGCTGGCCGATGAATATTTTCGCGATGTGAATGCAGGCATTCCCATCCGGGTGCCGCATGACTATTTTCCGCACAATGATGATACGCTAACGCCACAAAATCGCTGGCGCAGCCATGCGCATCTGTTGTTTGGTAACTGGATCAATGAAATCTACCAAACCACCAGTTATGATCTGAACGAAATCGGCAAAAAAGGTTGAAACCATGCCCGCCATTGAGATCAAACCACTGACCAAAGCCGATGAGAGCGAGTGGCGTCGGCTATGGCGGGCCTATCTGACGTTTTATGAAACGGAACTGCCAGAGGAGGTTTATGCCACGACCTTCTCGCGGCTCACGGGCGACGACGCATCTGAATATCGCTGCCTGCTGGCGATTGTAGATGGCAAGCCGGCAGGGTTAGCCCACTATCTCTTTCACCGCTCCTGTTGGTATGTTGAGAATGTCTGCTATCTGCAGGATCTGTTTGCCGATGCCGATGTGCGCGGAAAAGGCATTGGCCGGGCATTGATCGAGGCGGTTCACGCCAAAGCAAAAGAAGCCAATGCGGGCAAGCTCTACTGGATGACGCAGGAATTCAACAGCACGGCACGGCAACTGTATGATCGCCTGGCCGCCAAAACACCGTTTATCATCTACCAGAAACCGTTGTAGTCATCGGTTTTCAAAAAAAAGCATCAAGTGGGGGAGATCGCATGCAACGCATGAATTTCGGCATAACAGCCAAGGGTGAAACCGTCGAATTGGTCACCATCCAGGGCGGCGGCCTGACTGCAAACATCCTGACCTGGGGTGCCGTCATTCAGGATCTCCGGCTGGAAGGCCATGCCGCACCGCTGGTTCTGGGGTTTGAGCAATTTGATGATTATCCGCTGCGCTCACCCTATTTTGGCGCGGTGCCGGGCCGTTATGCCAACCGCATTGCCAATGGCCGGTTTGCGCTGGATGGCGAGACCTATCAGCTGGAATGCAACGAGCGCGGCCTCACCCACCTGCATGGCGGCAGCGATGGCATGGGTAAAAGCAATTGGTCCATTGTCGAGCTCGAACGCGACCGCGTTGTGCTGGACATCTGCGATCCGGCAGGTCGCGCGGGCTATCCGGGCAATGTCACAACCCGCGCCACCTATCACCTTGCCGAGGGTGGCACGCTTTCGGTCATCTTCGAGAGCACAACGGATGCACGGACCCTCGTCAATGTCTGCCAGCATTCCTATTTCAACCTCGATGGCGGGCCGGACATCCTTGACCATGAGTTGATGATTGCCGCAGACCACTATCTGCCTGTCGATGACAAGTTGATCCCAACGGGTGAGCAACGACCTGTCGCAGGAACACCTTTCGATTTTCGCAAAATGAGCAGCATCCGCCGACAGGACAACGGTGCTCAGGTTCCCTTCGACCACAATTTTTGCCTCTCCCAGACACGCGGTGTCAAACGCAGTGTGGCGTTAGCGCGGGGTGTTAAATCCGGCGTAACCATGGAAGCGCGCACCACCGAGCCCGGCGTGCAATTCTATGCAGGCGTTTATCTGGATATTCCCGTAGCGGGCCTTGAGGGTCGGAACTACGGACCCTTTGCGGGCTTTTGTCTGGAAACACAGGTGTGGCCAGATGCCATTAATCAATCGGGCTTCCCGAATGCCGTCTTGCGCCCCGGCGATGTGTTGCGGCAGGAAACGGATTATGTGTTTTCGAAAGAGTGAGCAGCACTACCATTGCCGCGTTTAACTTATAAGTTGCTTTAAATGAGCTAGTTTTGTAGATGGCACCCTTAACAATCAGTACTGATAATTTCGGGTCTGAACCCTTTTTGTGCCAAATGAAGGAAACCGAAAGAGCGCAATGTAGGAGCTTTCATATAACAAGCTCTGCACGAGCTAGCTCGTGTATGAGTCGCGGTGTCTGTCAATACTAATTTGGATATGTTAATCATCTCTCCTATATATTCCATACGAATCACCGCGAACACAGGAGGCCGAAATGTATGACGCTCGACAAATCGCCAACTGGTTTTTGGAACGAGCCAAGTTAGACAATCGAAAATTATCGATTATGTCGCTGCTTAAACTTGTCTATATCGCTCATGGTTGGCACTTAGAGATGCGCAAGTCTCCTCTTATTACTAACAAGATTGAAGCTTGGAAGTATGGTCCAGTAGTGCCTGACGTTTACAACGCATTTCGAAAACAAGGCGTTGAACCAACCGAAACGGTGGAAGTAGTCGGCCCTCAACTACATTCGCACGATGAATATTTATTGCAGGAAATATATCGTATCTATGGCTCAATGTCAGCAATACAGCTATCAAATCTGACACACGAACCTGGTGGACCTTGGGAAATTTCATCCCAAAGATGGGGATACTTTGCTCCAATTCCAAACGATCTGATACAATCACATTATGAAGCAAAGCGTAGTAATTACGTGGGATAAAAATGACTGATAAAATCGACATTCCTCAGGAGATACCACTCTCGGAAGAATATGAAGCCCTTTCACGAAGGATCAGTGAACTCGAGTCTAAACAAGAGAGTTCGTTGCTAACGACAGAAGGTGAACAACGCCAACTTCTTATAAAAGAAATAAGACAACGAATCTACATTCGGTATGCAGCATTAAGTGTTGCCGTTAGTGTGATTGCTGGAATGGGATTTATTATAGGCCACACGGTTCACAAATTTACAATTGGCCCATTCATTTTTGCACCTCAAGCGGTGGTTATCGCTATGTTCGTTGGCCCTATACTATCGATAAGTGCAATTACAATTATGCTAATGATCGGAGCATTTAGGCGCTTCAAAGATGACGATATGGACAACATCAACCTTGTTAGCTTAGCCACAGAGGCAGGTAAATCAGCGATTGGACACTGACTAAAATAATCGCAAACGTATATACGAGTATTTCCTCCAAGACACTTATTTTTTCTAAAAAAATTGGAGCGGGTGAAGCGATTCGAACGCTCGACCCCAACCTTGGCAAGGTTGTGCTCTACCCCTGAGCTACACCCGCTCATATATCCACCGGTCCGGGGTAGTTCGCTGAACCGTGGGTCGCTGTTTGACAGCGACGGGTGCTATATGGCGCAAATGCTTTTGAAATGCAAGAGCAAAATCACGTTTTTTGACAGACATTTTTTGCAGATCGAAGAGCGAAAGGCTGTCCGCAAGCCATGGCAAAGCCTTGTTAGCTTTACATCATTTTGAGTGGTCTGGAAGAAAATTGGAGCGGGTGAAGCGATTCGAACGCTCGACCCCAACCTTGGCAAGGTTGTGCTCTACCCCTGAGCTACACCCGCTCATATATCCACCGGTCCGGGGTAGTTCGCTGAACCGTGGGTCGCTTTTTGCGGCGACGGGTGCTATATCGCTCAACTCCTTTTGGAATGCAACAGAGAAATGACAGATTGGATGCAAATTTCATCGACATTCAAAGAAGCCTTTGTCTTCAAACAGAAATTTAAGATTATTTTGAATTGCGAATGGCAGGGATGCGGCGTAAAACGCGAAAGACGCAGCCGCTATAATCTAAGCGACCCCTTTGTTGATGCAGGATACCGATGACCGAAACAGCCCCCAAAACGCCCGCGGATTTGTTTGAATTTCTCGACAGCCTTGGCATTTCCCACACCACCAAAAGCCATGCGCCGGTGTTTACCGTGGCAGAATCAGTCTCGCTGCGCGATGAAATTCCCGGTGGCCACACCAAGAACCTGTTTGTGAAGGATAAGAAAGACCAATTCTTTCTGCTGACAGTCGAGGAAAATGCCAGCGTGGATTTGAAAACCATTCACACCGTGATTGGGGCTGCCAGCAAGGTTTCATTCGGCAAGCCGGAAAAGCTGATGGAATATCTGGGTGTTGTGCCCGGCTCGGTCACAGCGTTTGGGGCCATCAATGACACGGGGCATAACGTGACTTTTGTGCTGGATGCCACGTTGATGGAAGAAGAGATCATCAATTGCCATCCGCTGTCCAATGACGCAACAACCTCGATTGGCCGCGATGATCTGTTGCGCTTCATAGAAGCAACAGGGCACAAGCCGCTTGTCTTGAAACTTACAGCCTGACATACGATTTAAAGAACAAATGCCCGTCCAGGGCGATCCAGAAACGGCGGGAGTCGATCATGAGCAATACAGGCAATCCTTACGGCGGGTCCTATGGCGGCCAGATGACGGCGCAGGCGCAATTTGGTGCGGCTGCCCCGACTCCAAAAGCAGCGGGCGGTTATATCAAGGACACCACCACCCAGAGCTTTGCCAGGGATGTGCTGGACGAATCCCGCAATCAGCCGGTTCTGGTGGATTTCTGGGCACCCTGGTGCGGTCCCTGCCGTCAATTGACGCCGATAATTGAAAAAGTGGTCAATGCCGCTGGCGGCAAGGTCAAGCTGGTCAAGATGAACATTGATGAGCATCCCGCAGTGGCCGGTCAGCTTGGCATTCAGTCCATTCCCGCCGTTGTTGCCTTTGTCGATGGTCGCCCCGCCGATGGTTTCATGGGTGCCCTGCCAGAAAGTCAGGTGCAGGCCTTTGTTGACAAGCTTGGTGGCCCGGATGCTGGTGCCGATCAGGCCGCAGAGATTGCTGCCATTCTCGAAGAGGCCAAGGGCCTGTTTGATCAGGGTGATTTTGATGGTGCCGCTCAGCTTTTTGCCGCCGTGATGCAGGCTGACCCGGAAAACGCCGTGGCCGTGGCCGGGATTGCCAATTGCATGCTGGCGCTCAATCAGCATGAACGCGTGCGCCAGATTCTCAACGATCTGCCAGAAGAGATGAGCAAGGTCCCGGAAATTCAGGCGATCGCCAAAAAGCTTGAACAGATTGAAGAAGCCCGCAAGCTGGGCGATCCGGTGGCTTTAGAACATACGCTGGCCCTGAACCCTGACGACCATGAAGCCCGGGTAAAACTGGCCAAAATCCGCAATGTCGAAGGTAGACGCGATGAAGCCGCAGACCACCTGCTGTTGGTCATGAAAAAGGACCGCACCTTTGACGATGATGGTGCGCGTCGGCAGCTTTTGGAGCTGTTTGATGTCTGGGGTCCGAAAGACCCGGCCACCATTCAGGCACGGCGCAAGCTCTCGGCTGTTCTGTTCTCTTAAGGTATATGTCGTGGGTTGTTGCTGGTACTGAAGCACAATCCCACGGCACACCCTTGAGATTCGCGAGGGTTGCGCCACATTAGAGTTTGGCAGGGAAAAGTGGAACCCGGTTTTC
>DNPN01000269.1:9752-14879 GCA_003501385.1 Rhizobium sp.
CCCGAAAAGACAAACGAAAACAAGAAAAGCTAACGTCTGTCTGGTTCAATGTGAACCAGACAGACGTTAGAGGTCACGAGGTGAGGGTGCCCTCGATCATCCTTGCAGGAGGTCCATAATGCACGTTGGCAATGCACGATATCTGACGGCAGAAGATTTGCCGGAAACCGTTCCGGTCTTTCCTCTGGCGGGGGCTCTGCTGTTGCCCGGCGGTCAGCTTCCGCTCAATATTTTCGAGCCGCGCTATCTGGAAATGTTTGATCATGCGCTGCGCAGCAATCGGTTGATCGGCATGGTGCAGCCATCGTTGAACGAGCCATTCGAGATTGCCCATGGGGTATGCACGCTGGCACCTGTGGGCTGCATTGGCCGGATCACATCCTTTGCCGAAACCGGTGATGGACGCTATATGGTGTCCCTCAGTGGCGTTTGCCGCTTCCGTGTCATGGAAGAGGTGAAAAGCACACATCCTTTCCGTTCCGTGCATATCTCACCGTTTGTGAGAGATCTTTCGGCAAAGGACGAGGAGAGCACAGTGGACCGCAAACGCCTGCTGGAAGTGTTCCGCGCCTATCTTGATGCCAACAAGCTGGAAGCAGATTGGGATAGCGTGCAGCGCGCCAGCAATCTCACAT
This sequence comes from Rhizobium sp., assembly GCA_003501385.1. Taxonomy (GTDB): domain Bacteria; phylum Pseudomonadota; class Alphaproteobacteria; order Rhizobiales; family Rhizobiaceae; genus Allorhizobium. Next base: position 10,388 of record DNPN01000269.1, read on the forward strand.
TGGTCAATTCGCTGTCGATGATGTCGCCTTTTGGGCCTGCTGAAAAACAGGCCTTGTTGGAGGCGCAGGATTTGAAAACCCGGACTGAAACCTTGATTGCCATTACCGAAATCCATCTTGCCCGCGATTACGGCGATGCTGATACGGTGCTACAGTAAAGCGTGATTGCAGCTTGAGGAGAGCGCATGGACCATCGTATGAACGCCGTTGATCCCAAAATGCTGGAATTGCTGGTGTGTCCTCTGACCAATGGCCGCTTGACGCTGGATCGTGAGCGCAATGAACTGATCTCGGAAAAGGCGCGGCTGGCCTATCCCATCCGTGATGGCATTCCGATCATGCTGGATTCGGAAGCCCGCAAGATTGAAGATTGATACAAAGCGTCGATTGCTATCAGGATTTTCGCAATCAGCCCCAATACCATCTTGAATTTTTCCAAAACCTCCTCCACCTGAGGCGCGTGTGGTGTAAGGCCGTTTGACTGTTAAACCACTTAGACTATTCCATGCCCGCCGGGGCAGATGAAGGGCCGAACCAACACGAGAGTCGCGTGGTTCCCCTCATCCGCTCCAGCCTCTGACCGTTTTGGGGAGATAAATTCAATGTCCACTGCCACTGCTGAAAAACAAGCAGAAGCCCATGTTTTCGAGGCCGATGTCGCCCGCCTTTTGCATATGATGGTGCATTCGGTTTATTCCGACAAGGACGTTTTCCTGCGCGAACTGGTGTCCAATGCCGCCGACGCCTGCGAAAAACTGCGCTATGAAGCGATCTCGACCCCATCGTTTCTGGCTGGTGATGCGGAAACCCGCATTTTGCTGACGCTGGATGCTGATAACAATCAGTTAATCGTCGAAGACAACGGCATTGGGATGAGCCGTGCAGAACTGATTGAAGCGCTTGGCACCATTGCCCGCTCCGGCACCCGCGCTTTTATGGAGCGCATTGAGGCCAGCAAGGCCTCCGAGGGCGCGCAGTTGATCGGCCAGTTCGGTGTTGGCTTCTACTCGTCCTTCATGGTGGCGGACCGCGTTGATGTGGCGTCGCGCAAGGCGGGCGAAGAGGCAGCGTGGCTGTGGTCATCGGACGGCAAGGGCAGCTATTCAGTCAGCGAGCTGGATCTCGCAGACGCGCCCGCCCGCGGCACCCGCATCACCCTGCATCTGATGGAGGATGCCAAGGATTACACCCGCCGCACAAAGGTGGAGCGGATTGTCAAGCAACAGTCGGGCCATGTGCCAGTGCCCATCAAGATCGCCGACAAGCTGGGCGAAGAGCCAAGCCAGTTGACGGACGGCACCGCGCTGTGGACCAAATCGAAAAACGATGTCACCAAGGAAGAATATACCGATTTCTACCATGGTGTTTCTGGCCAATACGATGACCCGGCCATGACGGTGCATTTCCGCGCCGAAGGCCGTCATGAATACACCACGCTGGCTTTTGTGCCCAGCACCCAGCCGTTTGATCTGTTTGATCCAGACCGCAAGGGCCGCATGAAGCTCTATGTCAAACGCATCTTCATCACCGATGATGCCGAGCTTTTGCCGCGTTACTTGCGCTTTGTGCGCGGTTTGGTGGATACCTCAGACCTGCCTTTGAACGTCTCACGCGAGATGATTCAGGAAAGCCCGATTCTGGCTGCCATTCGCAAGGGTGTGACCAATCGCATCCTCAGCGCCATTGAAAAACAAGCCAAGGATGATGCCGAAGCCTACACCACCTTCTGGAACAATTTTGGCATTGTGCTGAAAGAAGGTCTCTACGATGATTTCGAGCGCAAGAGCCAATTGCTCGGCCTTGCCCGCTTCCGCACCACCACATCGGGCGAAAACCAGCGTTCGCTGACCGATTATGTCAAGGACGCCAAGCCGGAGCAGACCGCGATCTATTACCTGACCGGCAGCAGTGTCGAACAATTGCAGGCCTCGCCGCAGCTGGAAGGGTTTAAGGCACGCGGCATTGAAGTGCTACTGCTATCCGATCCGGTCGATAGCTTCTGGGTGATGAACGCGCCGGAATTTGAGGGCAAGAGTTTTAAATCCGTAAGCCAAGGTGCCGCCGATCTGGCACAATTTGCCAAGCCAGAAAGCACGGATGCGGAGAAAACGCCAGAAGCCAAGGCTGAAATCGCCGGATTTGTGGCAATGGCCAAGGAGCAATTGCGCGAGGACGTATCCGACGTTGTGGCCTCTGATCGCCTGACGGAAAGCGCCGTCTGCCTTGTGGCCTCGGAAAGCGGCTATGATCGCCAGCTGGAAAAAATCCTCGCCGGTGCTGGCCAACTGCAAACCGCCTCCAAGCCGATTTTGGAAATCAACCCGGACCACGCCTTGATCAAGGCGATTGCCCACGCTGACAACAGCCCTGCGCTTCAGCAGGATGCCGTGCACCTGCTCTATGATCAGGCCCGTATTTTGGACGGCGATAAGCCCGCCGATCCCCGCGCCTTTGCCGAGCGCATGGGACGGCTGTTTGAAAAGGCCTTGAGAGGATAAAGGCTGCTTATTGACGACCGCGAACTCGAAGCTCCGCCACCCTCGGGCCTGTCCCGAGGGCATGCTTCCGGTTATGACACGATAGTTTTCCTCAGGCGTGTTTCAATGCTCGGCCAGGGCCGGACGGGACGTTCGAGAACCAATCGCCACTTTAGGCATTTGCTGCCGCAGGAATAAAACGCTTCCTTATCGTCGTTTGCAGTTCGTCATCTTGCCAGCGATCGGGTAAGATTGTTTCCCACATCAACTTTCGCAAAGTCTGAGAATTTAAATCAGTATAACCGAGTTGCTCCAAGCGGTTTAGCATCAAAAGCGGATCTATTTGGACTATTAATCGCGTCGAACCTCTAATTTGGTTCAGGATGTTGAGCATTGCTGCATGCGTTCTAAACCCGAGTGAGGCAGCGAGCGCTTCATCGGCATGTGATGAACTCACATTGAAATATTGCTCTCGCAGAGCTTTCTTAAGCTCAGCGATGTTGGAAGGGCAAAACCTAATTGTAGGATTAAACATAGACGAACTAACCTCTTCGCCGAAGTCTGCCGATTACCCTTCGACCTTTGAGAGAAAGTCGTCGTTAGTTAATGTTTTTGCCTTTCAACCCGGCAGCAGGTTTGGAGAAGCGCCCGGCGAAAAATTTAACATTCGCCTCAACGATGCGCAAGAGAATGCACGATCAATCAGTTGGTTTAGCATCTACCGAAGTCGTTGTCGCATCTGCAATATTCGACGTCATGTCATAAAACCTGTTACTGAGTGCTCTAAAAAAGGCCCGGTCTGCTCTCGCAAACCGGGCCTTTCTAATGCGCGAAACAATTATTCGCCAGCGTCAGCCGAGTCAGCGTTGAGCTGACCATACTTTTCTTCGCCGAGCTTGGAGAAGAGTTCCAGCTGGGTTTCGAGGAAGTCGATATGGCCTTCTTCGTCGATCATCAGCTGTTCGAACAGCTTCATGGAGACATAGTCTCCAGCCTGATAACAGATGTCGCGGGATTCCTTGTAAGCGGTGCGGGCTTCGTATTCGCCAGCCAGATCAGCTTCCAGAACTTCCTTCACGGTCTGGCCGATACGCAGCGGTGCAAGGGTCTGAAGGTTTGGATGGCCTTCGAGGAAAATGATGCGCTCGATGATTTTATCGGCGTGCTGCATTTCTTCAATCGACTCGGCGCGTTCTTTCTTGGCCAGCTTGGTGAAGCCCCAATCTTCCAGCAGGCGGAAATGCAGCCAATACTGGTTTACGGCACCCAATTCCAGAAACAGTGCCTGATTCAAACGTTCAATAACTTTTGCATCGCCCTTCATCGGAGGACTCCCTTATACGTGTTTTAATCTCGCGTATTTCCCAAGACCCATAGAGCCTCAAGGAAAATCTGCATCTTCAAATGCCAACAAAAGGCTCTTTACATCACAGATGACGCGCCACTTTGCATGGCTGAATAAAAGCAGGATTGCTCCATAAAGTCGAGTGCTATTTTTAGAATGATTCCAAAAAAGCAGATGACTGCACAGGCAACAAAAAACCCCGGTTGAAGCCGGGGTCTGTTTAAGCACGTTATTGCTGTATAGTTTTTCAAGCGGATCGGTTAACCCGATTGCGACGCTCGATAATTTCGGACTTTTGCTCTTCCTGAAAGCGCTTCAAACGCTCCATAAAATCCACAACCTTCTCATAGTCGGTCTGACGAGCAGCATGATAGGCCTCCGTGGTAGAGACGATAATATCAACAACATTGGGGAAACAGCCGCAGCAACGGCCGCGCTTTTCCATGGCGTGATACACCTTGACCGGCACAATCAGCTGCCAACAGTCTTCGTCCAGAAACGCCGTGATGGTATCGCGGATCTCTTTTTCAGTGATGTAATTGCAGCTACAAACCAACATTTCGGCATGCCTATCAAACATGACATTTACTATCCTGATTTATGACTAAACAAGATGCCTTTTGTCAAGATATAAATATCCATTTGTTTTTACGCATTTCCGGACGGAAAA
>DNPN01000269.1:15140-15806 GCA_003501385.1 Rhizobium sp.
GAAAACCGCTACACACTTTTCCTGGAAATGCTCTTATCACGACCGATGATAGGGATGACCGGACAGAATCGTCACGGCGCGATAGAGCTGCTCGGCCAGAAGGATGCGCACGACCTGATGCGGCCAGGTCATTTTGCCCAGATTGAGGGTCAGATCAGCACGATCGCGTAAGTCCGGATCAAGGCCATCGGCACCGCCAATAATCAGCACCATATCGCGGCGGCCACGGTCCTTGTGGTCACCAACATAGGCAGCGAATTCTTCGCTGTTCCAGCTTTTGCCGCGCTCATCAAGTGCCACCACCAGCGCATTGTCCGGTAGCGCTTTTTCAATCTGCACGGCCTCTTCGCGCTTGCGGGTGGCGGCATTGGAGGCCCGGCTTTCAACAAGCTCAGTGACCCTTGAAAAATCGAGACCACAGGCGGGACCCGCCTTGGCAAAGCGGTCCAGATAGCGAGACACAAGATCTTTCTCAGGCCCGGCTTTTAACCGGCCAACGGCAACAATGCCTATGCGCATAGAACCCTCTTCAGGCGACAGAATTTTTCAAGGCCAGCAAGAGAGGCCAGCCTCTTTCCTGTCGCTCCTTAGAGGTGCTTTTGCAAGCACCAAGGGCTCTATTTAATGTAACCGACCTTCGTCGATATCCGGTGCCGACCACATCTT
>DNPN01000269.1:16063-24686 GCA_003501385.1 Rhizobium sp.
CCACATCTTTTCGATGTTGTAGAATTCGCGGATTTCAGGACGGAAGACGTGGATGATAACATCTCCACTGTCGATCAGCACCCAATCACCAGCTTCAGCACCTTCAACGCGGGGTGCGCCAAAGCCTTCCTGCTTCAGATCGGTGACAAGATGTTCGCAGATCGCCATAACATGACGAGACGAGCGACCGGACACGACCACCATGTAGTCGCCCAGCGCTGATTTTCCAGCAATGTCGATAGAAACGATTTCTTCTGCTTTTGAGTCCTCGAGACTTGCGAGGACCAGCTCAAGCGCGCGGGCGGCGGCGGTTTCACCACGTTCCGGGCGGCGGGGTGCAGCGACGGTGTCGCGCCCCTTGAAGTGTACTGTTGTCAGTGTTCGACCTTTCCGAAAAGTAACAGCACGATAAACGACTCAAAACACCCATTGCATTGAGCCATGCTTATAAGGTGGCATTGAATGGTTAATCTTTCAAGACAGGCTTCTCACGAAGGGCTGTAGAACTCAGCGTTGAGCGTGGACCGTGAATGAACGTCCAGGCCGGAGCCTTCTTTTTCCACAGCACACCGGCGTCAGATTCATCCACGCGGGCATAGCCAAAGCTATGGGCCATCTTTGACGACAGATAAGCCAATGTGTCCCCCGGACGATCAATCACCGCAATGGGAAAGGTCGTAGCTATCTTTTCCCAATTCTGCCAATGGTGGAAGGATTTCAGATTATCCGCCCCCATGACCCAGACAAAATGCACATGCGGGTTCAGCCGTTTCACGTGTTCCAGCGTGTTGGCCGTATAGCTGCTGCCCAGCTCGCGCTCAAAAGCGGTAATTTTGATGCGCGGGTCTTTGGCAATCTCTTCGCACAGGGCCAGACGCTCGGAAAGGGGTGCCAAGCCATTATGATTTTTCAGCGGGTTTCCGGGCGTCACCATCCACCAGAGCTGATCCAGTCCCAGTCTGCGCAGGGCAATTTCGGCCACCAACACATGGCCCTGATGCGGCGGATTGAACGATCCGCCGAACAGGCCAATGGCCATGCCGCGCTCGGTATGCGGCATCCGCAAATAGTGAGCGTCTATCCTCTGGTCTGGCACGTTAGGGCCGGATTTGCCCGGTGCCACGCACCCGGTATTTAAACGAGGTCAATTGCTCAACACCCACAGGCCCACGCGCGTGCATCTTGCCCGTGGCAATACCGATTTCGCCGCCCATGCCAAATTCGCCACCATCGGCAAACTGGGTCGATGCATTGTGCAGCACAATGGCCGAGTCCACTTCGTTGAAGAAACGCTCCACCACAGCGGGGTCTTCCGCAATAACGGCCTCGGTATGATTGGAGGAATAGTGCGCGATATGGTTGATCGCTCCACCCACGCCATCCACAATCGCCACCGAAATGATGGCGTCGAGATATTCGGTGCACCAATCCTCTTCCTCAGCGGGCTTGAAGAACGGCACCACTTTCAGCACCGTGGCGGAGGCGCGAACCTCACAGCCAGCCTCGGTCAGCGCTTCCAGAATCGGCTGTAAATGCGTGCCAAGCGCCGCACTGTCTACCAGCAAGGTCTCAGCAGAGCCACAAATCCCGGTGCGCCGCATCTTGGCGTTGACCACAATTTTCTTGGCCATTTCCAGGTCAGCAGAGGCATCAACATAGACGTGACAAATTCCCTCAAGATGCGAGAAAACTGGCACACGCGCTTCAGCCTGCACCCGCGCCACAAGGCTCTTGCCGCCGCGAGGCACAATCACATCCACAGTACCGCCAAGGCCGGACAACAAAGCGCCAACCGCCGCCCGGTCTGTGACAGGCACCAGCTGAATAGCCGTCTCAGGCAAGTCAGCCGCCTTCAAACCTTCCACCATGCAAGCATGAATGGCCCGCGAGGAATTGACTGAATCTGATCCGCCGCGCAAAATCACGGCATTGCCAGCTTTCAGGCACAGCGCGCCCGCGTCTGCCGTCACATTCGGGCGGCTTTCATAAATCACGCCAATCACACCCAAGGGCGTGCGTACCCGCTCGATGTGCAAACCGTTGGGACGATCCCATTCGGTGATCACCTCACCAACAGGGTCTTTCTGAGCCGCCACTTCGCGCAAACCATGGGCCATGGCATCAATGCGCTCACCATCCAGCATCAACCGATCCATGAAAGACGCAGCAAGACCGGCTTCTTGGCCCGCCTTCATGTCCACGGCGTTGGCAGCAATGATGGCATCCTTGGAGGATTCCAGCGCACCGGCCATGGCCAGCAGCGCCTTGTTTTTCTGTTCCGGTGAAGCCATTGCCAAAGGTCGTGCCGCAGCCTTGGCCTTTGCACCGATGTCCTGCATCAGCGCATCAATACCATTGGCTTCAGTGACCTTCTCAAGCATGGACTTCATCCTTCTTCTCTGTCGTTTTTCTAGCTGTTTTGCCGGATGCTTCCGTCATCACCAGATCATCCCGGTGAATCATCGCAGCGCGCCCGGGATAACCCAGCAATTCTTCAATCTCGACCGACTTGTGGCCCGCAATGCGCCGCGCCTCATCGGCATCGTAACCTGCAAGACCACGGGCAATTTCACGGCCCTCAAGCCCCACCACGGAAATCGTATCACCGCGATGGAACTGACCGCTTACCTCCCGTACACCCGCAGGTAGCAGGCTTTTGCCAGCATGCAAAGCGTGTTCTGCGCCAGCATCAACTTTCAGCGTTCCGGCTGGCTGCAATTGCCCGGCAATCCATGTTTTGCGCGCCGTCACTGGCGTGGCCGATGGCGCAAACCACGAATGGGCCGCACCCTCATCAAGACCCTTCAACGGATTGAGTGGCTTGCCAGAGGTGATGATCATGGCGCAGCCAGCGCTGGTGGCAATCTTGCCCGCATCAATCTTGGTGCGCATACCGCCGCGCGAAAAGATCGAGGCGGCACCGCCCGCCATGGCTTCAATCTCCGGCGTAATCTCGGCAATCACCGGAAGCAGCTTTGCCTCGGGGTCCAGATGCGGTGGAGCCGTATAAAGCCCATCAATATCCGAGAGCAGGATGAGCAAATCCGCCCCCGTCATGGTCGCCACGCGAGCCGCCAAGCGATCATTGTCGCCATAGCGGATTTCGGTGGTGGCCACGGTGTCATTCTCATTGATAATCGGCACCGCACCCAGCTTCAACAACTGGCTAATGGTGGCCCGCGCGTTCAGATAACGGCGGCGCTCTTCGGTGTCGCCCAATGTCAGCAAAATCTGACCTGCAACGATGGAAGACCGCGACAGGCTTTCAGACCAATGCCGCGCCAGCGCAATCTGCCCCACGGCAGCAGCAGCCTGACTTTCTTCCAGCTTCAACGCGCCGGGAGCCAAAGACAGCACCGTGCGCCCTAGCGCAATGGCACCCGACGACACCACCAGCACTTCAACGCCATTAGTGCGAAGGGCAGCAATGTCATCACAGACGGCATCCAGCCATTGATGTTTCAGCCCCGCTCCGTGGTCAACCAACAGAGCAGAACCGATTTTTATCACAATACGGCGATAACCGGACAGAGACGCGAGCGGTGCGCTCATTCCTCGTCCTCCTCAATCTCCTCTACGGTATCTTCCAGCTTGTGGCGCATTTTTTTCGGGCGATCCGACAGGACATTGTCGGCATCACTGCGGTTTTCAACAATCACATCGCGCAGCGCACGCAACACGTCCGTCATGCCCTTGCCAGTGATAGCCGAAATCAGCATCGGCTTCTTGCCGCAAGCCTTTTGCAAGGCCTTGGCCTTTTTCTTCAGCTCATCCTCGTCCAGCACATCGATCTGCGACAGGGCCACGATTTCAGGCTTGTCTTCCAGCCCGCCATCATAGGCTTCCAGCTCATAGCTGACGGTCTTATAGGCCTTGGCCACATCTTCTTCCTGTGCAGACACCAGATGCAGCAACACGCGGGTGCGCTCGACGTGACCGAGGAAGCGGTCGCCAATGCCAACGCCTTCATGCGCGCCTTCAATCAGGCCCGGAATATCGGCCAGAATAAACTCGCGCTCATCCACCGTGGCAACGCCTAAGTTAGGATGCAGCGTTGTGAAGGGATAATTGGCAATTTTTGGCCGCGCACGGGTGACAGACGCCAGGAAAGTAGACTTACCCGCATTGGGAAGCCCCACCAGACCGGCATCGGCAATCAGCTTCAGCCGCAACCAGATGGTCTTTTCCTCACCCGGCAGGCCGGGATTGGCCCAGTTGGGTGCCTGATTGGTGGAGGATTTAAAATGCGTATTGCCAAAGCCGCCATTGCCGCCAGCGGCCAAGCGAAAACGCTGGCCTTCCGTGACCATATCGACAATCAGGGTCTCATTGTCTTCTTCAAAAATCTGCGTACCCACCGGCACTTTCAGCGTTACGCTTTCGCCATTGGAGCCGGTGCGGTTGCGGCCCATGCCGTGCATACCAATGGATGCCTTGAAATGCTGCTGAAAGCGGAAATCGATCAGGGTGTTCAGGCCATTGACGGCCTCCACCCAGACATCGCCACCACGGCCGCCATCGCCACCATCTGGCCCGCCAAACTCGATAAACTTCTCACGGCGGAAGGACACGGCACCCGCGCCACCATCACCAGAGAAAATATAGACTTTTGCTTCGTCGAGAAACTTCATGTGTTTGCCATACTTCCTGTGTCAGGATACTCTGGGAGCGTGACCCAATCAGATGCAACAACCCGAAGGGCGCGTGTGATTGGATGCGTCTTCCCGTCAATGAAAGAACCGAATGATCAGCGAGATCGGAAGATGACACTTCTTGTCCCGGCTGAACACCATTACCTGCGGTCATCGTTATAGCCGCTTGCCTCGGAGGTCAAAGAGTATCGTGCGTTTCGCCAGTTACAATATTCAATATGGGGTCGGTTTGGATGGAAAATTCAACCCCGAGCGCATTGCCAGAAACCTTGAAGGGGCAGACATCATTGCCCTTCAAGAAGTCACCCGCGGCTCGCCTGCCAATGGCGGAGCCGATCTGGTGGAGATTTTTGCCAATCATTTTCCCGAACACCATTATGTTTTTGGCCCCGCTTGCGATCTGCACGCCTCCTCTGCCCTGATCAAAGGGCGGCGGGTGGATAAGCGCCATCAGATTGGCAACATGATCTTGTCGCGCTGGCCGATCCTGACCAATCGGTTGCTGCTTTTGCCCCGCACCCGCACCTTTGAAAAACTCAACATCCAGCGTGGCGCGACCGAAGCCGTGATTGATACGCCGATCGGTCCTTTGCGGGTCTATTCGGTGCATCTGGACCATGTCTCCCCGGATGAGCGCATAGCCCAGATCCGCTTTTTGAAGGACCGCGTTATCAATTTTGCCGCAGAAGGCGGAGCACTGACCGGAGCACATGAAATTCCAAATCTGCCACAGCCGCCTTTGCCAGAGGACTACATTCTGCTGGGTGATTTCAACATGCAGCCGGAGTCGCCGGAATATGTTGAAATGGTTGGCACAATCGACACCTATTATGGCCGCACTGCCCGCCATGATGCCCCTATTGATGCGCTGGCCCGACTGGGCCAACTCACGCCGGGTTGCTACAGCTGGGAAGAGACCGGACGCCCGGATAAACGTCTGCATCTGGATTACGGCTTTCTCAGCGGCTCGCTCGCCCATCGCCTCAAGGCGGCACATGTGGATATTCATGCGGTTGGTTCAGACCATTTTCCAGTCTGGGTGGAATTGGACTAAATGGAGGGCGACCAACGATGGCCGCCCTCATCGATTTTCAAAGGGATTTTACCCCCTGAAACCCATCCTGCGTCAGCCGGGTTTCAATATGCGCAGCCATGGCATTGCGTGACAGGCTGAAAAGATCAGCACACCGCGTGATGGTAAAACCCAGCTTTTGCTGGATTTTCAACGAGGCTGCATTGTCAGCAAACGCGCCAGAATGCAGCACCGCCTCTGGCATCCGGCGGAAAAACCGATCCACCACCGCATACGCCGCTTCACTCATCAGCCCCCGCCCCCAATAGAAGCGATTGAGCCAATAACCCATGTGCCAAAGCCCATGGCGCAGCTCCACGGCGATCATGCCAATATGCACATCATCACCCGAGGTGATGGCCAGATACCAATCCGGCGTCACACCGGCCTTGATCCGGTTCAGCCAATCCACCGCATCTTGCCGATCATAGGGCATCGGTACCCGGCTCAACATCCGCGTCACCTGCCAATCATTGAGCGAAACCGCAATGGCATCGGCATCAGTCATTCGATGTGGGCGCAATATAAGCCGCTCCGTTTCAATCACCGGGCAGGAACCGGGTGTCGATGGCGCAGGTGTTCGTCTTTCCTGAACAGCAATCACCGCATATCCCCCCAGCTCTTGAGAGACATCCAGGTCTTGCGATCCAGCCTGTACCATTCCACCGGCACCATGCCGCGCGCAGCGAGATGCCCCACCATGCCGCCGCCTTGAAACTGGAAGCCGCACTTCTGGATCACCCGCCGGGCTGCCACATTGGTGACCCGGCACCGCGCATCAATGAAGGCAATATCACGGGTGCGAAACGCCATATCGATCAGCGCGTGGGCTGCCTCGGTGGCATAACCATCGTTCCAGTAAGGTTCACCCAGCCAATAGCCGATTTCCAGTGTTTCAAGGTCGGTATGCGGCTCCAGCGCGCAGCAACCGAGAAATTCGCCATTTTCCGCTTTGGTGATGGCATACACGCATTTACCGATTTCGCCGAGATTGGAACGTCGCACAAAGTCGGCGGCATCAGATGCCGTGTAGGGATGTGGCATGCGCGACACCATGGTCGCAACGGCGGCGTTATTGGCGAGATGGGTAAGGGCGTCAATGTCCTCGATGTGCGGAGCGCGCAAAACCAGCCGCTGCGATAAGAGAACGGGGCAACTCTGCCTTAACCGATCCGGCCTCAGCCGATCGTCGGGCGACCGTAATGGGTCATCCCTGAGTAACAAACGTTCCATGGTTCAGTCTCCTTTGGAGGTAAAGAAAAAGGGAAGAGAGGTGGTGACGCCTCATCTTCCCTTTTGTCTTGACTGAACCTGATACGTTCAACCGGGTCGATGAGACGCCGGTTGTTAAAAACGATCCGGCTTTATTCTGCGGCTTCCGCCGTTTTCGGCATAATGGACACGAATACGCGGCCGTTAGCCTTCGTACGGTAGTTCACATTGCCAGCGGTGAGTGCAAACAGGGTATGGTCTGTGCCCATGCCGACGTTTGCGCCCGGATGCCACTGCGTGCCGCGCTGACGAACAATGATGTTGCCTGGAATGACGACTTCGCCGCCGAACTTCTTCACGCCAAGGCGCTTGGAATTCGAATCGCGACCGTTGCGCGACGAACCGCCAGCTTTTTTATGTGCCATTGGAGTTCTCCTTTAAAACCTGGTTTCTCGTTAGACCAATTACGCAGCGACGATGTCGGTGATGCGAACGACTGTGTGGTGCTGGCGATGGCCGCGCGACCGCTTGGAATTCTGACGACGACGCTTCTTGAACGCGATCACCTTCTTGCCACGGTTATGCTCAACCACTTCAGCCTTCACAGTTGCACCAGCAACAAAAGGCGCACCAATCGTCGCGTCAGCGCCAACGCCAACAACGAGAACTTCGGTGAATTCTACAGATGCACCAGCTTCGGCTTCCAGCTTTTCGATGGTCAGCACGTCGTTGGTGTTCACGCGGTACTGCTTACCGCCAGTTTTGATGACTGCGAACATTGTTTATCCTTTCATGTTCGTTTCCGGCTCTTGCTGGTTTTCACCAGATGGCCGTCTTTTTGTCAGTCGGAGTGGCAAGCCTCGAAAGATTCGCCGGTGGAACCGCTCAAATGTGAGCGAAATGAGTATAGACACAGCTATCCATATCTAAGTCGCTGGTCGCTTACGTCACCCCACAAGAACTGTCAAGGCGAACAGAGAGAATTTTGCAAGGATTTGCCGCAGCTTGCGCAAATTTCGCCCCACCCTGTCATTTTTCCATCACACCCATCTCGACAACGGATTTTCCAAACTTCAAAATTATCCGCAATCCACTCTTGCCAGCCTCTCTATTCGCCGCTATGAGACAGCCCGCACAAGTTTGCGCCGACCAGTTAAGCGGAGAGGTGGCTGAGTGGTCGAAAGCACCGCACTCGAAATGCGGCATACGGGCAACCGTATCGTGGGTTCGAATCCCACCCTCTCCGCCATTATTTTTCTTAAATTATTGATTTAAATGAATTTTTATTGCGAGTAAATCACCAGACCATCACGAGCGTTCGTTGACATGGTGCTGTAAAAAATTCCTCACAGCCTGTTGTCTTACCTTATAAAATCGATATTCATGATATCCAAGTCAGTGATATCGTCAGTGACTGAGCCAATAAATTTGAAGCTCAAAGCGGTATGGGATCAACCCGAAGACCGTTGCCAAGTGGAAGAAGCTCACATCGGTTGCCGATTTGGCGACCGGGCCGAAGGAACCGCATTCGAATGTCTTGAGGGGGAGGCTGTGGTTGTTGCCTTCCGCAGGCACACGCTACTGCCTCTTGATGACTGTCTTTATGCACTTCAGCCGACAATTCCCCATCGCTTTCCATCACATCTTCGACCGGGTGTGTGGCGAGAACAGCATTGAGCATCGCCTG
>DNPN01000067.1:0-2594 GCA_003501385.1 Rhizobium sp.
CATCTGTATGAGTCAGTGCACTAGGGGTTTTGTTTTCGTTTGTCTTTTCGGGAAAACCGGGTTCCACTTTTCCCTGACAAACTCTAATGCGACTTTTGCTCCGACACCGCTGGCTTGCCATCATCAGGGGCCTTTTTTGCCCCAAACATCATGGATTTGACCGCGGACAACAAGCTTTTGTCCTCGATTGGCTCCAGTGTCGCAACGGCCTCAGTCGGCGGCAACACAACGCCACTGTTGGTTTTGACGGCGTTGGCAACAGGTGCAGGTTTGGCGGGTTCCTCTGGCTTCTTGGCTTCACCGTGGGCATCATTGGCGGGCTTTTCTTCGGCACCGAAAATCATACCCTTGATCGCGGCGAGCATGCCGGGCTTTTCGTCTGCGGCAGCAGCAGGTGCCTCAGCGGCGTGCTCTTGGGCAGGCTTGGCTTCATCCTTGGCACCCTCGCCTTCAGCAGCACCTTCCTTGCCATGGCTTGCACCGCCCTTCGTTGGCGCTCCACCTTCCGATTTCGAAGCCTTTTCCTCCAGCGCTGTCGTAACCGGCTTTTCGCATTCCACCTTATCGGTCATCTTGGCCATGATCGCTGCGGCATTGCTGGTGGGAACATTGACAGGGGTGCCATAGAACTCACCCGTGCTGTTGGCCATACCATCCACATAGCGCGCGGTGAGAGTGTCTCTCTTGACGCCGGCCGGCAGCTTGGAGGGATCACGAATGTAAACCACATCTGCCCCGATGGCGTGTCCGCGAATCCCGGCCCGATCTGTTGGGCCATTCTTGTCCAGCACCACGACCTGCACAAGGTCAACCTTGCGGCTATCAGCCACCGCTTTGGCAACGCGCAATGCCGTCCTGATCCGGTTCGCTCCATCAGCCTTGTCAACGGTGACGTATTTGCGCACCCACACTTGATCCTTGCGATGAACATCCACCGACTGCACTTCGGTGCACGCCAGACCATTCACTTCCGCATAAGATGGGCCAATCAGTCGGTCGCGCCCAATGAAAACGGCAGCCGCTCCCGTGGCGTTGCACACCACGCAGATGCCGATGAATATCCAGAGCATTTTCCGTGTAAACCGGATTTTCCCGAATAATTTCTTCATGAGGACACCCACATCCCGCAAAAAAGGCGCATGGCCCCGACACCTTTCAATCTATTACTGGTGTAAAGGATTGGCGATTTTGCGTTGCGGAACACTTAATGAGCGCCCTTGCAAGCTGTATCATCGGGGAGAACTTGCGAGCGTAGTTAACGAGCCGCTACATGCGTTTGGTCAAATTAAACATAAGGATTTACCTGACTTAAACGCTTTGCCACCACCTGCTCGCGCCAGACCGTAAACAAACCAGCGGCAACAACGATGGCAGAACCCGCCATCATATGCAGAGTCAGGGTCTCTTGAAACACAACCACCGCAATGGATGATCCAAGCACCAGCTGGAAATAACCAATCGGTTGCAGCACCACCGCATCCAGCTTTTCATAGGCCTTGATCAGCGAGAGATGGCCAACAATGCCCGTTGCGCACAGAGCAGCAAGCCAGAACCAGTCCTGCCACGCAACCCTTGTGAAATAGAAGGGAGCCAGAAGGTTGGCGCTGACAAAGCCAACCATGCACATATAGAAAAAGCTGGTCACTGGCGGATCATCGCGACTGACCAACCGGGTCAAAATGCCATAGAAGGCACCGGCAAGCGCACAGGCCAGGGGCAAGACCACAAGTGGATTGAAACTGTCTGACCTCGGCGACAAAATCAGCAGCACGCCGACAAGACCAATACAAATTGCACTCCAGCGCCGCCATCCCACCGTCTCACCCAAAAGCGGTACCGACAACAAAGCCACAAAAATCGGTCCCGCTGCAAACACCGCCTGCGACTGACCAAGGCCGACATAGCGAAAGGCAAAAATCGACACAAGGATCTGTATAATCAGCAAAAATCCGCGCATCACCTGCAACACCGGATGGCGTGTTTTGACGGCCTCTTTCAACCCGCCTTTGGCACGTAACGCCAAAATCAGCGCAAAGGCGGCAAAGGCCCAATAGCGCACGGTGGCGACAACAACGGGGGAGTAGCTATCACCCAAATGCTTGGAGATACCATCCTGCACCGAAAACACGGCATAGGCGAGAAACGCAAAAAGATAGCCAAGCGGGGTCGATTTCATCACGCCATCAAACGCTGGAATTGGATGCAGAAAAGTCAGTGTCTTCTCTGGAAGGGGAATGTGCCCGATAGGGTCATTGCAGATATATCAGATTTTGCTCGTATGAGAACAAAATTCACGGGGCAAGCCCGCGAAAAATGTCGCGCGAGAAATCCACCCTGACTTAAGGAATCATGGCTATCGTGCAGCCCAAGCAAAGCCGAAGGAGAATGGAATGCGCTCACCCAAAAACGTGACGACGGTGATTGCCGGTCTTGGCTGGCTGCTGTGCGTCTCATCGGCCATGAGCCAATCCGTCATTGAAGCGCCGCCGATGGAGGATGATAACCCCACCATCAACACCCGCCGCCCACTGGCCAAGGGCATGCCAGACCCTTACCTGTGGCATGTCACGGGCCTGCCGCAAGGGTCGGATCTG
>DNPN01000067.1:2837-3309 GCA_003501385.1 Rhizobium sp.
TCACGGCCCTGCCGCAAGGGTCGGATCTGCCCGTGCTGTCGGGCGCTGGGCCAAACTTTCGCATCATCAATACGCTGAAGGAAGGCACGCCCATCGATATGCAGACCTGCTCGGAAATCCGTGGCGGTTATTGGTGCCGCATTGCCACCTATGATCGCCCACGGATCAGCGGCTGGGTGGATGGGAGGTTCTTGAAAAAGACCGGAGGCGATCCGCAAGGCACAACAGGCGGCATGCCGGGCGGCCCCTATCTGGATATGCCCATCAAGCCCAAGCGCGACAGCAATGGCAATTGGTCAACAGAAAACCCGTTTGGATCGGGCAACGGTGGTTCTGGTGGCGGCAACGAATAAGGGCGCGGTTTTCACCACGCCCTCTCCAATCGATCAGCTCTGGAAGCTTTAAGCAGCGAGTTTCTTCGCCACCATGCCACGCAAGGTGCCAAGATCCTTGGCGAAGGCGCGAATGCCTT
>DNPN01000067.1:3619-15633 GCA_003501385.1 Rhizobium sp.
TTCATCGCCCAGCGGAAGGCCTTCTCATCCAGCGACACCAGCGGATCAGGCGTTGTCTTGGAGGGAGACAGCAGACGCGGCAGATCACCCGTGGCAGCATCCAGTTCATCCAGCAGAGCGGGACTGATGGTCAGGCGGTCGCAGCCAGCCAAGGCTTCAATTTCGCCTGCGTTGCGGAAAGATGCACCCATGACAATGGTCTCAATGCCATTGACCTTGTAGTAATTGTAGATCGAGCGCACGGAAACAACGCCCGGATCGGTCTCGGATGTGTAGTTCTCACCCGTAGACTTCTTGTACCAATCCAGAATACGGCCAACGAATGGCGAAATCAGAAACACTTTGGCATCGGCGCAGGCAATGGCCTGAGCCTTGGAGAACAGCAGGGTCAGATTGCAATCAATGCCTTCTTTTTGAAGCACTTCTGCGGCGCGAATGCCTTCCCAGGTGGAAGCCAGCTTGATCAAGATGCGATCCTTCTCAATGCCGCGTTCCTTGTACTGGGCAATGATTGAGCGTGCCTTGGTGAGCGAAGCCTGTGTATCGAAGGACAGGTCGGCATCCACTTCGGTGGACACCCGACCCGGAACCAGCTTGGCCAGCGCCGCACCAACCGAAATGGCCAGACGATCCGCCACGGCTTCGGTGACGGCTTCGGATGCACCGCCCTGACCCTTGCCCCATTTGACCGCTTCTTCAATGGCGTCAGCAAACATATCTGTGCCGAGCGCCTTGAGAACGATTGATGGGTTGGTGGTGCAATCCACCGGCTTGATACGGGCCACAGCTTCAATGTCGCCGGTGTCGGCAACCACGGTTGTCATGGCGCGAAGCTGTTCAAGTTTCGAAGTCATCCGTTAATTCCTTCAGGTCATACGGTTGAATGCTGCCGAGTGTTTTGTTTCCACTCCTTGAAACAAACTCACCCTTGCTTTGTTCCAAATATCGCCAGTTCAGGGGATTAAGTCAATACATTTGTCTTCCAGATTTGACAAATGTTTCATCCGTTGCGATAGTACACCATCACCAACGGGGATGAATTGACACCGTGGCCAGACTGCGACGCGACAGCCAAAGCACCCATTCTGATACCTCATCGCAGCGTTTACGCGCAGCATGGCTCTATTACAATCAGGGCCTGACGCAAAAGGATGTGGCAGAAAAACTCGGCATCAGCCGCTCCACCGTCATTCGCATGCTGGATGAAGCACTGAAGCGCTCAGAGGTGCAGATCTGGATTGCCGATGGCATTGATGATTGCGTTGAACTGGCCGTGAAGCTGGAAAAAGCCTATGGGCTGGATGAAGCCGTGGTGGTTCCCGCCCCCCGCGATCAGGAAGCCGCCTCCATCGCCCGCGCCGTTGGCTTGGCGCTGGGGCAATTTCTCACGGAAGTGGTCAGCGACAACGCCACCATCGGCGTCGGCTGGGGTCGCACCATGACGGCATCGCTGGCAGGCTTTCGCCCACCGCGCCGGGAAAATTGCAAAGTGGTGTCACTGCTGGGCGGCATTGTGGCTGTCCACCAGACCAACCCGATTGATTACACATGGCGGCTGGCCAGCCAGCTTGGCGCGGAATGCTATATGTTTTTGGCACCGCTGCTGGTGGATTCCATTGCCACCAAACGGGCGCTGATTGAGCAATGCGGTTTGAAAACCATCTATGATCTGGCTGAAAACCTTGATCTGGCCGTTGTCTCCTGCGGCGACATCCGCCCGCAATCCACCTCGCTATCCGAGGGGTTTATCTCGCGCCAAACGCTGGAAGAACTGATTGAAGCCGGATGCGTCTGCGACACCATGTTCAATTTTCTCGACTCTGACGGCCGCTCTGTCGATCACCCGATCAATGAGCGGGTGATGTCGGTGGATCTCGATACGCTGAAAAAAGCCAAACACATCGTCATCGCTTCCGGCGGTGCCCACCGCGCCCTCGCCATCCGCGCCACCATCCGCCGCATTGGCTGTAATACGCTGATTACCGATGAGGCGGCGGCGCGGGAGTTGTTGGGGTTGGTTGGGTGAGCGGGCGTAGCTGCTTTGCGCCAAATGCATTCATCGTGTGGTAATGCTACTTATTCAGAAACACAGCTATCGCTCTTGGGAGGCATCAATGCAGCAGCCGTTAGGTATCCTGATTGCAGGCACCTCCCATGCGGGGAAATCAACATTCGCCACAATCATGGCGCGTCTTCTTGACAGAGAACTGATGTCCACCGATGACTTGGGTCGCCATCCCGGTAGACCATGGCCAACGGTACGACCTCAGGTCGCCGAGCATTACTCCAAGCTTTCTGATGACACCATACACTGGTTCTTGAAGGTCCACCATGAGAACCTTTGGCCACGGATTGAGCAAATTATCGAAGCGCATCGACAACTCTCGAAACCCTTTATCTTGGAAGGCGCGGCTCTGCGGCCGGAGTACATTGCACGGATCAAACCCGGTGTTGTGCACCCGGTGCTTCTATATGGCGACAATGAGTTCCTCCGTATGCGCTTGATCGAGGGATCACGCCTTCAACATGCGGATCAAGCAAGCGCCGCCGTCATAAAAAAGTTCATCGAACGGTCACTTCGAGAGAACAGCGAACTGGTAAAGGTTGCCCGTGAATTGAACATTCGATGCATTGATATTGCCGTTCCGGGAGTCCTAGATACATTGATGCAGGAGTTCTTGACCGCATCAGCCACAACAAGCTGATGATCGGTTAGGGCCGAAAGCAGAGATTCATTAACCCCATCCGCTTGATATTATGTCTTTAATAGAAAACTATTTTCAGGCGTTGCCAAGCGAAATCCCACGATTGAACGTTCAGCATAGGCGCATTCTTTTGCGAATGGATCGCTGGCTGCAATCTTTTCTGCTTCTTCCAGTGTTGTACATTGAAGGACAAGAATAGCGGTTGCGTCATCGCAAGGACCGCACAGAATGATGATCCCTTTGCTGGTTAGGTCAGAGAGCCAACTGACATGATCATTTACAAGAGAGGGTGTCATAATATCCGGTCTTGCATGTGCCAGTCTCACCAGAAAATGAGCCATAGCCTTCTCCTTGAAGATATAACTGCTTTGCGCCAACTGCGGTCATTCGCTAAGGGGTGCCATGATTTCGGGGCTGTCGACAACATTGGCGAAATCAGATTTGAGATGAGCCATGGTGACATCAAAAATCGCGCGAGCAGACAGATTTTCATCGGGAAGGTCGAAGCCCATGACGGCATCGCGGACCACGATCATCGTGAACCCAAGATCCGAGCCAACTCGAACGGTCGTGTTAACACAGTAACCTGCAACGGCACCCGTGACGACGAGAGTCTCGATACGATTGTCCCGGAGATAGTTTTCCATGTCGGTCGATGCAAAGGGCGATGATGTGCTTTTGACAAAAACGGGTTCCCCGCAAAGGGGTTCGACGCCTGGCATCACCCGTTGTGCTGGTGCACCTGGGTGCATCGACGATGCCGGATCGGGGTCGCCATGGTGAACATGGATTACCGTCTCACCGTCCTTCCGAAATTTCGCAGCGAGTGCGGCGATCTTGACGATGGCATCGCCATGGATATGATCCCGCCCGCCATCGAGGCGGTCCTGCACGTACATCTGCATATCAACGATAACGAGAGCTTTTTTCAAAATCCGTGATCCTGTAAGTCTGCAAAGGCAATAGTCTTGCCTATCATGTGCCAACATGTCTGCAAAGGACCGGTTGCGGACGGATGCCCCGGCGGCTTCGCACGAATTTCGGACTTGTGCAACTGCGGAAATATGCAATATCTTGGGGCATGAAGCGCATTTCTATCAGGCCCTATTTGCCGTCAGATACCGATGCCACGCTCGATATCTTTCTTCGTGCGATCCGTGAGGTCGCGGCCCAAGATTACTCGACGGCACAAATTCGTGCATGGGCGCGGGTTGACAACCGAGCGGGATGGGCGATCCGAAGAGGTAGTCGCCCTACGTGGATAGCAGAATTGGCGTCTAAGCCCGTTGGCTTCGCCGATCTCGTCCCTGATGGTTATCTGGACATGATGTTTGTCCATCCTGAGTATCAGGGCTTGGGCGTCGCAAGCCTTTTACTAGCCCAAGTGGAGCAAAAGGCACGAGAGCTGGGCCTTGATTATGTTCGTACGGAAGCAAGCATAACTGCGCGACCATTCTTTGAGCGGCGAGGGTTTCGCGTCCTGAAAAGCCAGAAAGTCGAAAAGCATGGAGAAATTCTCTCTAACTTTCTGATGGAAAAATCTGTTGCAGTCTAAGGGCACCCTGACAGCACCAGAAACCCTTTACCATTTCGGCCGTCAAAGCAACTTTGAGGCTATTTAAAGCAGTCATTCTTTTTGGAGCCGTTCAGAGTTCGCTTCGAAATTGGGTATCTATGTTGTCTCTATCCCAGTCTGCCCGAGAGGCGCAGAAAAGATGGGTGCAGATGCCAAACCCGAGCGGAACATCCAGCGTCCCAGCAGTCACATACACTGCCTTTGCGTCCTCCTCTGCAGGGAGAGGAGTGCCGCATGTTTTACACCGCGTGATCGTGTAAGTAGGACGAAGTTCATAGGTAATGCCGTGATCTGCGCCCTGTATCCAGCGGAAATGCTCTTTGGGCACAATCAAAATGGAGTTGCCCACCGACCCGCTGGCCTTCCGGCAAAGCGAACAGTGGCAAATATAAACTCCTTGGACTTCGCCATTAATCTCATAGCGGCGGGCACCACAGAGGCAGCTTCCAGTTAGCTTCGACATCGGCCAATTCCATCACAATAGGCTTGTACTGTAGGAGCAAGTTTAATCTGCTGCACGCAGAATGCGAGCAGAAACCAGTCAATCCGCTAGCCACCCCATCTCAAACGTGTCCAGATCAGTGATGGAATGACCGCAACGGGCCGAAAGCATACATTCATCAACCCCATCCACTACTCACCTTACCTTCCCCGCCTCCCAGCCCAGCATCGCCCGCTTCCGCGTCAAACCCCAATGATAGCCCGTCAACGCCCCACTCTTCCCCAGCGCCCGATGGCACGGCACCACAAAGGAAATCGGGTTGCGGCCCACGGCAGCGCCAACAGCGCGGCTGGCGGTGGGTTGGCCGATCTTTTGGGCGATGTCGGAATAGGTCACGGCCTTGCCCAGCGGAATGGTCAAAAGGTTTTGCCAGACCCGCACCTGAAAATCCGAGCCAATCAGCACCACCCGCAAGGGCTGCTCGGCCTGCCAGCAGGTGGGATCAAAAATGCGCTGCACATAGGGCTGGATGGCCGTCTGATCTTCAACAAATTGCGCCATAGGCCAGCGCCCGGCCATATCGGCATAGCAGGCGGGTTCTTCGCCGACATCGCAAAAGCCGAGGCCTGCCAGCCCGCGATCCGTCACCATCACCAAGGCTTGGCCGAAGGGTGAGGGTTGAAAGCCATAGCGAATGACAAGCCCTGCCCCTTTGGCCTTCCACTCCCCCGGCGACATGGCTTCGTGGGTGACAAACAGATCATGCAGCCGCCCCGGTCCCGATAGGCCGAGTTCCAGCGCGGTTTCCAGAAGCGGCAGGCCTTCGTTTCCCAGCAATCGCTTGGCGTGATCCAGCGTTACCGCCTGCAAAAAGGCCTTGGGCGACAGGCCCGCCCAGCGGGTGAAGGTCTTTTGCAATTGCGTGGGGGATTGGCCTAGCTTGTCTGCAATGGTTTCCAATTGCGGTTGATCGCGATACTCCAGCGTCAGCATTTCAATCACCCGACGCACGGTTTCATAATCGCCGCCATCGGGCGTGATGTCGCAAGCGGTGGTGAGATCGATATGCTTGGCAAGGGTCATGGTGGCTTCCTTCATTATGGTGAAACTTCACCATAACCGGGCATCAAGCGCCACCCGTTTCTTGCCAAGCTTGCAGTCTGTTCAAGAATTGCCGCTGATTTGGCGAAAATGGTGATTTCGAGAACCGGAGCGGAGCGTACTTAACGTACGTGAGCCTAGGTAAGCGCAGAAATTGCCATTTGCAGCCAACCAGCGGCGATTATGGAATAGACTGTTACAAACGCCGCGTTACCGTTGCCAGAGCCGATTGAAAGGCCTTGGCAAAGCTCTCGCGATCATCCGGGTTGAGAAACGCGCCGATTTCAGTGGAGCGGCCTTGGCCATGCACAAACATGGATAAAATGCCAAATTCCTCATGGCGTTTGACAAAGAACCGCGCCCAGAAGGGGTTCCAGTGAAACTCGCTCATGCGTCCAGACGGGGTGAATTTGCGCACCGATACATCACTGCGCGACACAGTGACTTCTTCGCGGGCTTTGGCGGCGTGATAATTCAGGCGAAAGGCTCCGTAGAGCAGTAGAAAATCCAGCCCGAAGAAAAACCCCACCGGCCATGCGCCTGTTGCGAGGAAAAATCCGCCGTAAACCAGACACACCAGCCCGGAGAGCATCAGCATAATGCGAAACCCCTTTCGGCCCAGCGAGCGATAGGGTACGAGTTCGGCAGCAAAAATTGGTTGATCGGCAGCCTCTGTCATCGATGCCATCCTTTCTAAAACCACTGTGACGATACGATGAAATCAAGCAACCAAATTGTGAAAAAGTCAAATACGCGTAAGACCACAGTGCGCAGCGCCTATAACAAGGCCGAGCTGGAAGAGATTTTTCGACGTCTGTCCGTGCAAAGGCCAGAGCCGAAGGGTGAGTTGGAGCATGTTAATCCGTTCACGCTGGTGGTGGCCGTGGCGCTATCAGCGCAAGCCACGGATGCGGGCGTGAACAAGGCCACCCGTGCGCTGTTTGCCGTGGCCGATACGCCTGAAAAAATGGTGGCGCTGGGTGAAGAAAAAATCCGCGAATACATCAAAACCATCGGCCTTTTTCGCAACAAGGCCAAGAATGTCATGCTACTCAGCCAAAAGCTGATTGATGATTTTGGCTCGGAAGTGCCCAAAACCCGCGAAGAGCTGGTGACGCTTCCCGGTGTGGGCCGCAAGACCGCCAATGTGGTGATGTCCATGGCCTTTGACATTCCCACCATGGCGGTGGATACGCATATTTTGCGCATTGGCAACCGCATCAAGCTGGCACCGGGCAAGACGCCGGATGAGATTGAAGAGATATTGATGCGGATTATTCCCAAACAGTATCTCTACCACGCTCACCATTGGCTGATCCTGCTAGGCCGTTACTGTTGCAAGGCGCGCAAGCCCGAATGCGAACAATGCGTGATTGCCGACCTTTGCAAATCGCCGGAAAAGACCTGCGATGTGCCAGCGCCGCTGGTGGAATTACCGCCGCAAATCATTGGTTGAAAACAGGGGGTCTTTGGCTGACAGCGCCTTGTGCAAATGCACCATCAAGCCTGCTGCAAACAGGGGCGTGAGCAGGTTGAGAATGGGGATTGCCAAAAAGGCCGCAATCGCCAGACCTGCCATAAACACTGTGGCTGTGTGTTTGCGCCGAAAATCCTGCGCCTCGCGCCGGGGTCTGAATCTTGCCGCAGCAAATTCGAAAAACTCGCGCCCCAGCAGATAACCGTTGACCAGAAAAAACGCCACCAGATTAACGCCCGGTACAAATAGCAGGATCAGTGCCGCCAGATTACCCAGAATGACGATACCAAAAAACTGAAGCGATTGCACAATGGCATCAAGAATCGGCATGGCTGATCCGGCTGGATCAGACGGATAATCGCGCTTTTCCACCACCTCGGCCACGTCATCGAGAAACAGTCCGGCAATGATGGCTGTCACGGGTGCCAGTAGCAGCGCCATCGCCAGCGCCAGCCCGATACTGGCAAACAGCCCCAAGACAAACACCAGCCACCCCGCCCAATCCGGCACGGTCGGAAAGAAGCCCGCCAACCAGGGCCAAACAGAGAGCAGGAAGAATTCGCGCAAGCCAAACCACAGAACGACTAAGACGGCCAGCGTCAGGCCCAGAACTTTCCAAAACACCGAGCGGGTCTCTGGCGAAAACAAATTACGAAACGACAATGCCGCAGCATCCAATATCATCAGGCTCTCCATCCAATTGCACCAGATGTGGGGATGCTATTGTGGGCACACAAGTCCTTTGAGCAAGATGTCCAAGCTTCAGGCGACCTGAACCATGGCCCTGTCTTCCAGCCGCGCCAACATATCCTTGCAAACAGCGTCATCTTTTTCCACGCCATACATGAGAATCTGGCGGGCAGCATCCACATCGGCGGGTTCGGCATAATAGGCGTAGAATTCTCCCAAAACGGCATAGGCCGCCATTTCGCCAACCTCAACGGCACATTCCAACACGGCTTGCGCACCGTCAAGATCAACACCACCGCCAATTCCCTTCATGCGGAAGCGGCCGAGATTGACCATGGCAATGGCGTGGCCATTGTCCGCAGCCGCATCAAACCACATTCTCGCCTGAACATAATCGGCCTCGACCTCACCACCGCCCGTGGCAGAAATAACAGCCATTTGAAACTGCGCAGCAACATCTCCTTTCAGGGCTGCTTTCTCAAGCCATGTCACGGCTTCAACGGGATCTGCGGGCACGTCAATGCCGTGACGATAACGGCGCTCCAGCTCACGGCAGGCCTTCTGATCACCCATGCGCGCAAGCGCGGTCAACCACCGCATACCGCGGCCCCTATCCCGCTCGGGATGGGCCGCATCAAGATAAAATTTCGCCAATTCTTCAATGGAAGCCCGGTAGCCCTTGGCAGCCGCAGCACTGAACAGTTTCAACGCCCGCTCTTCATTCACCTCGGTGCCAAAGCCGTTCAGAAATTGCAGAGCAAGATAATGGCGGGCCGTGCTATTGCCTGAGGCTGCGGCGTATTTGAAATAGGGCAATGCCCGTTCATAATCCACGGCACCCAAATGGCCGCCCGCAAACAGCGTTCCCATGCCAAGATGGGCACGGACATTGCCAACTCTTACGGCGGGCTCGTAGCAGACAAGCGCTGCGTCCGCATCGACAGGCCCGCCAATGCCGGAAGCCAGAAGATATCCCGCCATGGCAGAGCCATCAACGTGACCATGCTCGTGCGCCAGCAAAGCATAGTATCGCGCCAGCTCAGGCTCATCCGTCAAATCCGGGACATGACCATAGGGCCGCCCCAACAAGGAGGCGTTTTGGAGGCCGCGTTCTGGAGAAATCAAAAATAGCCGCGCCGCCAGCGCCATCGCTGGCACATGACCAGCATCGGCAGCAAATTGCGCCAGGCGTCGTGCCTCGGCCAGATTGGAAATCACGCCATTTCCGAGCTCATACAGCCGCGCCATCTCAAAGCAAGCGCCAATATGTCCGCCATTGGCCGCGCGCTTCAGCGCCGCCGCAGCCAGAGGCATCTGCCCTTGCGCCAGCTTTTTCATGCCATGGGCATAAGCCTGCTTGATGGAAAAACCGCGAACAAAATGCAGCAACGATCTCATGGCACGCAGATTCCTTCTCTCAGCACCGGAACAACCGTTCGTCACCGCACTCGGGGCAGGATTGCTGAATCGAAGAAGAAGCCTCGCCTTCAAGGAACAAACGCAAGCATTGGGCAGACAGGACTGCGTCGTTTTGGTGTGGCACACCAGCTTTCAACGCGTTCACAGTCTACAATCGCGGCACAATCGTCACCGTCAATCCATCCGGTTTCAGACCTTATGCACGCGCCAGATCGCCAGTTCATGCCTTCAAAAACACAACGCACGTCTCAATCGCCGACACCACACATGGCGAGCCGATACAGCAGTCCAGCCATTGCCCCTAAGCCTTGACGGACCCATTCGACCCAAATCTAAAACCCCAAGCTTTCGCCATGCTGGAGACATTGCGCTTTCTCCCCCCCCAGCTGCCGACGATGCAGAGCCAAATAGGCGATAAAAACCCATAAAAATTGAGGGAAAAGCATCAAAGCCATGTCTGCATTGCCAAAACTGCACCTTGGCCGAGGGCAAACGCAACGCCACCAACCACAAACAGCGACACACAGAAAACCACACTGCCGAGCAGGGCATAGGCCCCATCCTTTTCCAGCAATGCAAAAGCAAACAGCGACAGCGCCAAAGCGGGCAGCATATTACCAAGCGGGATAGGAAGTGCCAGCAGGATGGCCAGTATGAAGGCCATCAACCCCAAACCATATTCTGCCGGCGGGCGGACAAATCCTTCAAGCCGTGGTGTGAGAAAGCGCTCACCACGCGCCAGCCAAGGCCCAATACGGGTCACAATGGTCGCAAAATCAGCGCGGCTCAAGGAGCGGTCGGCAATAACGCGCGGCAACCATGGCTGCATGCCCAACATCAACTGGAAGCTCAAAAACACCAGAGGGGCACCCGTGATGGCCGAGGTTCCGGGCGGTGTCGGCACAATATTGGGCAAGGCAAAAATCAGAATCAGGGCACCAAATGCACGATCGCCCATAGCCGCGAACAGATCAGCAATCGACACTCGCTCCCGCGCTTCATCAAAGGCAAGCCGGTTCAAAATGCTCGAGAGCCGGTTGGCATGGCCCGCTTGCGCGCCCGATGCCTGCCCATGATTGTCGCTGCTGCTGGAATCCGCCATTCTCACTCCATCTCTTTTGCGGCAGGTTTGCTTTAGCCACCATTACCCGGTCGGCTTAAAAAACGCTGCTATGTCCATGATATGGAAAGGCGGAAGCGAGAATACAATTCCGGCACTCAAAACTTTGCCCATCATAAATCCAACAGAAAGGCCGACGCTGCATCTAAAGCGTCGGCCTTTGAGAGTTTATAACAGCACAGCTCAGTCGAAGGCCTGAACCAAGTGACCGTCCGAGATTTCGCGATAGACGCGTTTGGGCGGAACAAAACCCAAAGGCCGAACTGGACTTTTAATCTCGTCACTGGAGATATTGCGGGCAATATGACGACGGGCCGGATCAGGCACAGGAACGGCGGCCATCAGCTTTTTGGTATAGGGATGCTGCGGATTTTCAAACACCGCCTGACGCGGGCCGATCTCGACAATCTCGCCCAGATACATCACCGCCACCCGGTGGCTGACCCGCTCCACCACAGCCATATCATGGGAGATGAACAGGTAGGCCAGATTGAAACTCTGCTGCAAATCCAAAAGCAGATTGCACACCTGCGCCTTGATTGACACATCGAGCGCCGAGACCGCTTCGTCGGCCACAATCACTTTCGGGTCCAGCATCAGTGTGCGGGCAATGGCCACGCGCTGGCGCTGACCGCCGGAAAATTCATGGGGATAGCGGCGCATCATATCGGCGCTCAGGCCAACACGTTCCAACAGATCAGCGGCCTTTTCGCGGGCCTGCTGCTTGCTGCCCAGATTATGCTCGAGATAAGGCTCCATCACGGCAGCCCCCACCGACATGCGCGGATCAAGGCTGGCAAAGGGGTCTTGAAACACCATTTGAATGCTGCGGCGCATTTTGCGCAATGTGCTGCTATCAAGGTTCATAACATTATAGCCATCCAGCGCAATGCTGCCGCTGGTCGGCTCGACAAGGCGGGTGATGGAGCGGCCCGTGGTGGATTTGCCGCAACCGGATTCTCCCACCAGTGACAGCGTCTCGCCGGGGCGAAGATCAAAGCTGACATTTTCCACCGCATGCACGGCACCGGCTTTGCGGCCCAAGAGACCTGCGCGAATATCAAACCGGGTCGTGAGGTTTTTCACTTCCAGAATCGGACGGCTCGCGCCGACCGTATCGGTCACTTCCTGCTCTTCGGTAATGGTATCTCCGGTCTTGATGTCGATCACAGGAAAACGCATCGGGCAATCATGGCCCTTCATCGAGCCAAGCTTTGGCACCGCCGACAACAGGGCGCGAGTGTAGGGATGCTTGCCGCGATTGAAAATATCATCCGTGGTGCCGCTTTCCACCATTTCGCCACGGAACATCACCAGCGTGCGATCGGCAATTTCAGCCACAACACCCATATCATGGGTGATGAACAGCACCGACATGCCCTCTTCTTCCTGCAACAGCTTGATCAGGTCGAGAATCTGGCCCTGAATGGTCACATCCAGCGCCGTGGTTGGCTCATCGGCAATCAGCAGTTTGGGCTTGGCGG